>CALKNI010000074.1 GCA_938091115.1 uncultured Pirellulaceae bacterium
TTAGAGTTGGGTGCAATCCAGCAGTGGATCGATGCAAATCCTCAAGGGCGAGCAGATGTTTCGTTGCAGCGTTTCACTCCAGATCCGCAAGAGACATTCATTAAGTATGAATTTAACGCGAACTCCAAAAAGCCTAGCGGTTACGAAGTCAACGGAGTTGGTAGTTTAGCGACCGATGGGTTGTTCAATCAAAGCGGATTCGCAGTTGAGCATAGCTTGAAAAACTTAAACGAAGACGGAGAGGTTAGCTCTATCAGATTCAGCAAGGGAGATACAATCCTCGTTGACGTGGTTACTGACGAAAAGGGACTGAAGAACGACGGCTTTAACATTAAAGACGATGAGGACGTCAAAGAACTCGGTCGGGTCTACATCAGGCAAAAACGCGACTATCCATTTGAGTTTGCGAAGTTGAAACTCCAGACCAAGCGGTTGGCGGAATCAATTCAGCAATATGAAAACAATAAAGTTACCCAGCAAAAGTTGTTAGACGAAGCTGGTAAACAGGAGCAAGAGCGAGCGAGACTGATTGCTGAAAATGATGAAGATCGAGCGAATCTTAAGAAAGATTACGACGTTATCTCTACGCTCGCACAGACTAAAACCAAGGAGGTCGCGAGCCTGAAACAGACCATTGGTTCGCTTGAATCTAGGATTGCATCTGCTTATCAGGAGCTTCGAAAGTTAGCCGTCGCTTTGTCGCGAGAGGCTTTTGCCAAAAAATAATTTCCTGCTCCAGCGCCATTTCTCGGCGATGTTGAAGAAATCGATTAGCGTCCTTCGGGACGCTTTTTTTGTAGATGTTTTGCGATTCAGGTTGCCATAGTGCGTTTTATCTCCGAATCGGTATCATGCTTACTTCAGGTTGCGGTCAGCTCAAGGTGTTATAAGCTTGTCGTTCCGGCACCATTTTTTCCCACACTGTTAAATGTTCAAAGTCACGAGAGCGTTGGTCAACCATGGGTTTTGAGAGTAGAGACTACAGCCGAGATTATCAGGAACCGCGGAGCGGCGTCCCGGGGTTTCAGTTTGGCCACCAGTCAGTCGTTACAAGTCTCGTTGTTGCCAACGTGATTGTTTGGTTTGTCAGTATGTTTACCCAGGCGGCTGAAGCGCAAGCCCCAGCTCTTGATAATTGGTTGAGCCTTAGGACGGATCGTTTGTATTACTTCTGGTCCTACATGACCTACGGGTTTGTGCATGCCCCGTTGGGCAGTAACACAGGCATTTGGCATATCGCTGGGAATATGATCACCCTCTGGTTTCTAGGTCGGCCGGTAGAGCAACGGCTCGGTCGAAGTGAATTCGCAAAGTTTTATTTTGCCTCCATTCTCGTATCGGGACTTGGCTGGCTGTTGTTGTATTTTGCGTTTGATTCGGGCGTCGTTTCATTGTTGGGTGCTTCCGGCGCTGTTTCAGCGGTTGTTGTGCTGTTTATATTTATGTACCCGCGCGAGACGATTTTGCTGATGGGAATCCTGCCGATGCCGGCCTGGGTGCTTGGGTTGCTGTTGTTGGGCAGTAATTTATTGACCGCCTTGAACCCTGCAAGTGCGATTGCCTGGGAGGCTCATTTCGTGGGCGCAGCCTTTGGGTATCTCTATTTCAAGCTTCATTGGAGTTTTGCAAAATTCCAATGGGACGGATTCTCAAATTGGAAGCGTTCGCGGACGAAGTTGAAGCTGCATGACCCGCACACGATTGACCAGAAACTACAGCTAGATGCCGATAAAATCTTGGCCAAAATTAGCGAACAAGGTGAGGAAGGTCTCACTGGACGTGAACGCAAGTTATTAAAGAAATATAGTGAGCGGCTGCGTAAAAATCGCAATTCATAAGTTTTTAGCATCTCGTTGGAAAACTTTTGGTTATTGCTTTTCATACGTTTGCCAGAGGTTGACCCATTTTCGCGGAGGAGATGCTTCGATCGGCGAAGCTATTTACTCGCGAGGTCGGCAGGGCATTTCATTGATAAATCAGGTGGTGCTCGATCCCAGTGCCTACTCGTTCAGGGATTGACCGTTTTGAGAAACCACGGTGTGAGTGGCAAATTCGTTCGATTTGATCGACGGATGAGGCACGATTGCTGTAGGGTATTTGCTTCTCGTTCACTGGAGTTTTAAGATATCGCCCGAGGAATGTACAAACAAAAATTATCATCCACAATCAGTGTTTCGGAGTTTTAGTTGTTGCCGGATTGGTTTTCTTCCACGTGCTCATTGTTGGTTTAGATGAGAGCCGCGAAAGATTGTTGTATGGCAGCATTGGATGGTATCGCTTAAGCTACGGATTGCCCTGCGTGGCGGATCGTTACCAGCGGATTTTTGGTTAGTGCGGACACAGATAGATTTAACCCGAGGTAGAGCCTTGTTTTCGACAACGAGAAAAAAGCGAGACGGAGTTCATTGGTTGGTTTCGCTGACGTTTGGTTTGGGATTTGTTTTGGTTTGGGGGGTATTGTTTAGTCACGCCCAAGAAGACGGAACTGCCAAATTAACTCCTGCTCAAACGAAAGCGATCGAGTTTTACAACGCCAAGGTCAAGCCTATCCTTGAGCAAAACTGTTTTGAGTGTCATGCAGATGATCCAGAGGACCTGGGAGGTTCGTTGGCATTGACTTCTAAGGCGTCGATTTTGCGAGGTGGAGATTCTGGCCCCGCTGTGAATGCGGATGATCCTTCGGAGAGTTTGATTCTTAAGGTGATTCATTACCAACTTTATGAGATGCCTCCAAGTGGGAAGTTGTCTGACGAAAAAATTAACGTCCTCACTCAGTGGGTGAGAATGGGGTTGCCGATTGACCCAAAAGACGAGAGAGATCTGACGGCAAATTTGGAGTCTTCCGTTCCGCAGGTGAATGCCGAGTCTAAAAAGTGGTGGTCATTTCTTCCCGTTATAGCTCCAGAGGTTCCAGCCGTTAATAATAAAAGCTGGCCAAACAATGAAATTGATAATTTTGTATTGGCTAAATTGGAATCTTCCAGTCTCACTCCGGCTTCGCCGGCAACTCGACGAGCCCTGGTGAGACGCGTGCATTATGATTTGCTGGGTTTGCCGCCTACGCCTGCCCAAGTCGAAGCGTTTGCTAACAACGAAGACCCGCAGGCCTATGCCCAGTTGATTGAGGAGCTCTTAGCTTCGCCGCATTACGGGGAAAAATGGGGTCGGCATTGGCTGGATCTCGTCCGCTACGCGGAGACGAATAGTTTTGAGCGGGATGGGGCGAAGCCATTTGTGTGGCGGTATCGAGACTATGTGATTCGAGCTTTTAATGAAGATAAACCCTACGATCAATTTTTGATTGAGCAACTGGCTGGTGATGAAATAGAAAACCCAACCCAGGCATCAATCGCGGCGACGGGATACTTTCGCCTAGGACAATGGGATGACGAACCCGTGGATCGTTTGAAGGCTAAGTATGATGATCTTGACGATATTGTTGCCACGACCTCCCAGACCATGCTCGGTTTAACTGTCAATTGTGCAAGGTGTCACGACCATAAAATCGACCCGATTCCACAAGCCGATTACTATAAGATGGTTTCGTTTTTTGAGAACATCCGTCACTACGGAGTGCGAGGGCACGATTCTGTTTTGGATGCTTCGGTGCGGATTGTGCCGGGCGAAGCGACCGAAGAAATGACGTCTAAATACGAACAGGAAATGAAGAAATTCGATGAGAGAATTGAGGCGATTGCCGCATTGGCAAAGCCTGATTTTGAGTCGGTTGAACACGAGGATTTCCAGTTCGAGATGAACAAGCTTCCAATCATGCAAAAAAGAATTGGCAAGCAAATTACCAAGAAGCAGTTCAACGAGTTTCGCGACTTGTTGAGGAATCGTGGTAACCTTCTCAAGAATCCCCCTGGGTCTATCAACATTTTATCGGTCAAAGAATCTGGCAGTCAGCCACTGCCCAGTTTTATTCGGATTCGAGGCAATCCAAATGTCAAAGGGCCAGCGATTGAGCCGGGATTTATTTCCGTGCTTTCTCCTCCTCCGCCTGAAATTGAATTACCAGCACATGGCGAAAGCACCGGACGGCGGTTGGCGTTCGCTGAATGGCTGACGGGCGGTGATAATCCGCTGACCGCTCGCGTGATGGCCAATCGTATCTGGCAGTACCATTTTGGTAGAGGTATCGTCAGGACGAGCAGTGACTTTGGATTTCAGGGGTCGAAACCGACTCATCCTCAGTTGTTGGATTGGTTGGCAACGGAATTTGTGAAGCGGGGGTGGAGCATGAAAGCCATGCACCGCCTGATTTTGATGTCCAAGACCTACCAAATGTCCAGCCAGTTTAGTGCCGAGGGGTATGAGAAAGATCCAGCGAATGATTTGCTCTGGCGTTTTAATTTGCGACGTCTGACGGCCGAGGAAATTCGTGATTCAATTCTTGCCGTGTCCGGCGAATTGAATTTAGAGAAAATGTACGGGCCAAGTATTTATCCTGTGATGCCTCGAGAAGTTTTGGCGGGTCAATCTCGGCCCGGATCGGGTTGGGGTAATTCGAGTGATGAAGACCGTCGGCGACGAAGTGTTTACGTCCATATCAAACGATCGCTCGGATTACCGATCCTCACCACAAACGATTCGGCACCGACCGACAGCACGTGTCCCGTGCGTTTCATTACAACGCAACCGACGCAGGCGCTCGGAATGATGAATAGTGATTTCACGAACCAGCAAGCGTTGAAGTTTGCGGCGGCGACTGAAAAAGAGTTTCCTGGAGATCGAGCGGGACAGGTTGAATCGATTCTTCAAAAAGTTACCCAGCGTCCTTCGAGTAAGCAAGAAGTGCAGGAGGGTGTCGATTTGATTCAGTCGTGGATTGACCATGAAGACGCTTCACCTCAACAGGCATTGCAGTATTACTGCTTATTGGCGATCAACCTGAACGAATTTGCGTATATTGATTGATCGGATGAAAATTTAACGTTAGCAGCAGTTAAACGGCTTTCGATGGATTGCCTTTTACGGGATGAAAATAATGAATCGAAATTTTTGTGGAAAAACACGGCGCGAGTTTATGTGGCAAGCAGGTGGCGGGTTTGCCGGTTTGGCGTTATCTGGATTGCTGGATCGTGATTTTCTGGCAGCCCAGGATGTTCGAGCGGATGGAACCGATTGGGTAAATCCCTTAGCGGCAAAGAAGCCTCACTTTGCACCCAAGGCAAAGTCGGTGATTTTTCTATTCATGTATGGTGGCCCAAGCCATATCGATACTTTCGATTACAAACCCAAAATGTACGGCATGGATGGCAAGACAATCGAAGTCAAAACGTTTGGTCGCGGAGGGCATCGTAATCAAGGTCGGGTTGTTGAGCCGCGATGGAAATTCAAACAGTATGGCGAATGTGGTAAATGGGTCTCGGACCTGTTTCCTAATGTCGGAAAGTGTGTGGATGACATCGCCTTTGTTCATAGCATGACCGCGGATTCCCCCATTCACGGGTCGGCGATGTTGCAGATGAATTCGGGCAAAATACAAAGCGGTAATCCCTGTCTCGGTTCGTGGGTTAATTATGGCCTCGGTAGTGAGAACGAAAATCTTCCCGGATTTGTCGTGATGCTTGACGACAAAGGTGGCCCAATTAGTGGGCCGACTAACTGGACCAGTGGCTACATGCCGGCGACTTACCAGGGTTGTGTTGTGCGGAGTGAGGGGACGCCAATCTTGGATCTTAAGCGTCCCGAGCGAATGACCGATGGTGCTCAGCGAAAGCTCCTGGATTCTTTGTTAAAACAAAACGAGAGTCACGAATCGGCTCGCGGTGGAAACAGTGAATTAGCAGCCCGAATTGCGAGTTACGAACTGGCTTACAAAATGCAGAGCACTGCACCTGAGGCGGTAGACTTGGGCACTGAAACTCAATCTACCCTCGATGCCTATGGGATCGGGAAAGAACCGACTAATTACTTTGGTCGTCAATGTGTGATGGCCCGGCGATTGGTCGAGCGAGGTGTTCGTTTTGTGCAAGTGTATTCAGGGGGAGCTCATAATGACGACAATTGGGACGCTCACGGCGATCTCGAGGTCAATCATAATTTACACGCAGCGGAAACGGATCAGCCCATTGCTGCTCTTCTAAAAGATCTTAAAGACCGAGGCCTCCTCGACGAAACACTCGTTGTTTGGGGGGGAGAATTTGGCCGTCAACCGACCGCGGAGTATGCCAAAGGTTCGGGCCGTGACCACAATGCCTACGGGTTTACGATGTGGATGGCCGGTGGTGGAATTAAGGGCGGTGTTAGTCTTGGAAAAACGGATGAGCTTGGTGCGACCGCGGTCGAGGATCGAATGCATGTGAAAAGAATCCATGCGACGATCCTCCATCAACTCGGGCTAGACCCTAATGCACTCGCCTATTTTTATGGCGGGCTCGATCAACGGCTCGTTGGCGTTCAGGATACTGAGCCAATTCGAGAATTAATGGCCTAGGCATTGGCAAGGAGTAGAGACTCTTTTTTAACAATCGATAGAACGTTGGCTGGATTTTTTTCGGGTTGCCGAAAATTCTACTTCCCGAAGCCTGCGAATCGGTTACTATTCAGCACGCCAGTCAAGCGTGATCCGAATTCGTTTTATCCTGCGGTCTATTTTGGCGGATAGGATAGGGAGCTTAACTGGGCAAGGGCTGCAATTTGGTCAGCTGCTATCTCACCAGACGGTTTTTTTATCCGTGGTACATTGAATCAATTGGAAGCATTTCATGCCAAATACGAGATTGATCAATCTGAGGAAATTGAGAAAATCGGCGCTCGAATTAACAAATTCCCAATCGGGCGTGGCGATTGGAGGAGCCATGAGTCGATTGTTTAGCAGTCGTGAGTTGCAGGAAAATGTCATCAATGCGCCCGAAGATGCGCCGAGGGTACTTAATTTAAATCCAGCTCATTGGGATGAATTGCTTTTGCACGAGGCGGATGATCCAGTTCAGGGAAATGCTCTGAGGCAGCAGAAGCGATGGCATGAATTGAAGCGTCTCTTGCCGCTAACGCTCAACAAGCTTGAAAGGCGGGCAGAAGTCGCGTTTCATGCTTTTGTACTTCATGATAACGATGGTGTTTCCCGTCGAGCGGCTCAGGATGCGATGTGTTTTTTAGAATTTTTAAAGCACAATGACTGGGTCGAATCGGATTCGTTCGAATTGAAACGAATTAAACGGCTTTCTAACGCGGCCTAACAGGTATTGGGTTTGGCTGAGCTACAAAACGCGCTGTTTTCTTGAGTCAAGAATGCGGTCGCCTCGCATAATAACCTGAACGATTTCATATTTGTTGGGTTTTGCTTTGTTGCTTGAACGCGAATACGC
>CALKNI010000075.1 GCA_938091115.1 uncultured Pirellulaceae bacterium
GGTGAGCCGTTTCTCGTCCAACTCCCGCTTTGACCGCCTCCATCATAATGGTGGTCGTCAGAAGAAATGGGAGGTAATGGTTGTTTTCTTTTTCGATGACTGCGGGGTACGCATCCATCTGTCCAAGAATGGTCAGAAATGTTTCAAACAATCCATCAATGGCAAAGAACGCATCGGGAAGCATCACGCGTCTGACGACTGAACAAGAGACATCCCCTTCGTTCCATTGGTCACCAGCAAGACCGGCGGCCATGGTTTGATATCCTTTCAGGATTGTGTGAAATCCATTAACTCGCTCGCTTGATCGAGAGTTCATCTTGTGAGGCATTGCGCTGGACCCAGTTTGTCCTTTAGCGAATCCTTCACTTGCTGTTTCGTGACCTGCCATTAACCGCAATGTTTTGCAAAGCGATGATGGCCCGCTGGCAAGTTCGGTCAGGCAATTAACGGTGCGAAGGTCCAGGCTTCGTGGATAGACTTGTCCAACATTTTCAAATCTTTTAGGAATTCCTAGATGCTCCACAACCAGAACTTCTAGTTGATTGGATTTTTCATATTCTCCATCAAGCAGACTTAGTTGATCCATCTGGGTTCCAACCGCTCCCTTTAGTCCGCGAACAGAGTAATTTTCAAGAAGTGATTCGAGTGAACGAAGGCCAATGAGTAATTCTTCACCGAACATTGCGAGTCGCTTGCCAAAGGTGGTTGGTTGAGCGGCAACGTTATGTGTTCGGGCAGTGATGAATAAGTCTTGCCATTGCTTGGCAGCTTCACTGAGTTGCGCAAGAGCCGCAACGGTCCGTGTCCGTATGATCTGAAGAGATCGGTATACTTGAAGCTGTTCAACATTCTCAGTCAGATCACGCGAAGTCATTCCTTTGTGAATGTGCTGATGTCCAGCGAGGTCGCAAAATTCTTCGATTCTTGCTTTGACATCATGGCGCGTGATTCTCTCCCGCTTCATGATGGATTCGAGGTCGACTTGATCTTTGACCGATTGGTATGCCGAAATGACTTCATCGGAGATGTCGAGCCCGAGTTTTTTTTGAGCCGTCATGACGGCGATCCACAGTTCCCGTTCGAGAACGACCCTGCCCTCGGCGGACCAGATAGACTTGATTTCAGAGGACGCGTACCGCTCAGCGAGAATATTAGGAATCATGTTGGAATTGATAATTTAGTCTAATGGGAGAAACTGTCTTGCTCAAACTTTAATTGTATCGCAGCAATTTAATGCCCCAAGGTAGCGTAAGGAAACAAATCTCAGGTTTTCAGCCTCTGATCTAAACCGGTAGCGATTCGCGGAAGACTCTCCAAACCGCTCACGGCTTTTAAAGCGATTTTCTGCTGTTTTAACGGCTTATTTCATTGACGATCGCAAAAAAGTAAGAGTAGCCGGTTTTTACGGATTCTCAGCGGTTTTGAGATTGGATAACATTGTGAGGGTTAGGCAGGCTTGCAAAGGTTTATGAATCAATTGTCTTGGTTTGTTAATTCTGACAATTTTGGTCGATACAACTGTGGTACGGCTAAAATGAGGAAAGTTTCCCGACAATTACGGTGAAGTTTCGGAATTTGCCGTTTGCAATCAATTTTCAATTCCGTCCGTTGTATACGTCGCTGCTCCAATTTCTCTAACCTGAAATTGTAAGGCTACTTCGTAAGGAGAGTTCTGTGGTCAAACGAGTATTCGTTACCCTCATCTGTTTGAGTTTAGGAGTTTCTTTTGCCGAACAGACGGCTATCTGTTTCGCCCAGGAGAATGAGCAACAAACGGAACCGGTAGTTGTTATTGTGTCTGCCGCAAAGGCGGAACAGGAAGAAATACCTTCGTCTGATCCAGAACCGGGCAAAGCAGAATCTAAATCGGATTCCCCAAGTAAGGCGATTCCTAAGCAGGACAAATCGGAAACTGCTGGGTCGGGAGCTAAAAAGAAGGTGGAGCAGGAACCGGCAGAGGATTCTGCTAGTGAAACTCCGGAAACCAAAAAGAGTGAAACACAAGCTAAACCAGAGGTTGAAGAAAAACCTGGGCAGCAAAATCCAAAAGCCGAAGCAAAGTCAGTTGCCCTTAGTGAGGAGTTTCTGCCGGCATCAACGAAGTTTTGGATTTCAGTTCCCGATCCCGGTATCCTCGAGGCGCAGTTTAAATCAACCCAGTTCGGTACGCTCGCAGAAGATCCGGCGATCCAACCATTTATTGATAGTTTGGCTGACCAAATTAAAGATTTGATGAATAGGCAGAACGTCAGTCTGGGCTTGAAAATCGACGATATGGACGCCGTTCAAACGGGTGAGATCTGTATTGCGGGCGTCGTACCTGACGTAGCTGGTAAACAAATTGCAAAAGGAACTCACGGATTGGTGGTTCTGGTGGATGTTTCGGAAACTGAGGACAAGGCGAAGGCGTTGCAGAAAAAGATCAATGCGATGCTAGAGGAGAAAGGAGCCGAGGTTACGGAGAAGGAAATCAATGGAGTTCCCACGACCAAAGCGGTTCTAAAACACCAGAAGCCTGTTCGTTTTAGTACGACGAACCATCAGGCCGTGGTCAACGGATGGATGCTGGTATCCGATAACGAAACCATTTTCCGTGATGTGCTCGCACGGTTAATCGCGCCCCAGCAGATTCAAAAAGCGGAGACACTTGCCTCTCTGGAGTCGTTTAGGGGGATCATGAAACAGACCGATTTTGGTGAATTTGATTCCCACTTCCGTTGGTATGTGGATCCGTTCGGGTATATCCAATTGGCACAGGCGCTCGAGGACGAACGACGTGGTGACTTGCAAGCTCGCAATGATTTTTCCAAGGTGCTCAAAGATCAGGGTTTTGGAGCGTTCAAGGCAATGGGAGGGAATGTTTCGGTTGCAACTGGAGACCACGAACTGCTTCACCGTAGTTTCACCTACGCTCCACGCGGTCAGAAGATTGATAACAGCGATCAGATATTTAAGATGTTTAATTTTTCCGGTAATTCAATACCTTTGGAGCCGGCGAATTGGGTCCCTAAAGAAGCTTCGGCTTTAGTCATTGGTAATTGGGATTTTTCTGATGCCCTTGGCAGCGTTGGTGGTCTTTACGATGGGTTTCTGGACGAAGAAGGCGCATTTGAGCGTACGTTGAATGATTTCAAGGTCGATCCGGATATGCAGTTGGATATCGTTAAATTGGTTGGCCTACTTGATAACCGTTTGACCATTGCCTCGGCAGCTGAGCGTCCGATCGCAGAGACAAGCGAGCGAGTTGTAATTGGTATTCCCGTGAAAGACGAGCCAGATTTTGTTTTTGAAAGTCTGAAAAGAGCAACTAATGGCCAGGTGATAAGTTTGGGCGGAATCAGGGTTATTGAAGTTGATTCCGCGGCGATGGAAGAAGAATTGCCAGAAGAACAATTCACGTTGCCTGGTGATTTCGAGATGGAAGAAGAGGAGGAAGAAGAACCGGCGTTTCAGTTGTTCGCAAAGAAGTATTTTGTGGTTCATGGTGGAAATTTATTGATCGCGAACAATAAGGGTTATCTTCGCAAACTTCTCAGCCAGAAAAAATCAAAACTGGCGAGTGCACCGGATTATATCGAAGTCAAAACTGCGATTGATAAATTGACCGATGGATCTGCTGTTTGCTGGCGTCAGTTCGGACGAATTGATCTTGCTTTAGAAGCTAATTACGAGATGGTGCGACGCGGCGAGATGGCGTCTTCCCAGACCGTACTCGCGAGAGTCGTGAATCAGATATTCAAAAAACAGGCTGAAGAAAAAGCGGCGGCAGAAGGAAAAGAACTGGATGACGAAATTCTTCGGAAGCAAAAGTTGGATGGATCAAAATTGCCCGAAAATTATGAAGTCAGCATCGCTCCGTACTTTGGCCCGATGGGCTGGGTCATGGAGAGTCACGACGACGGCTGGCGGATCACGGGGTGTATCATAAAAAAAAAGCCATTGACCGAGGTAGTCCAGAAAACAAGTAATAATAAGAGCGGTTCACGGCAACGCTAGGCTTGGTGATCAGGCGTTCCGAGGAGTTACTCCGAAGTCGTCCAGGTTCCGTTAATACAATCGACTTTTGCGTGGTAGATGTGCTCGCGATCTGCCCGTCGCAAAACGTCTTCGAGAATGGTTTTTCGAGAGGCCGTTACCGAGCCTTTGAAACTGCCCCTGCCCCGGATTTGTATTGGCTCTTTTAGATCAGCAAATTGTGGTGAAAGCCAGAGAGTAGAATCGGACTTAATTTTCATACTTTGGGGGCCGAGGCGAAAACTGTTGAGGCTGCTGATTTCTCCCGAGATCTCTACTTTGTTGAATTTCTTTGTTTGGCTAAATAGTTCGGGGCGAACAATGCGGTCGTCCGGGATGCCTTTCAGTTCAAAGAACCAGAAATAAGTATCCCACGGCCGCAAAGCGTTGCACGTAAATTCGAATCCGCCGCGGTCAGGCCAAGGTCGTTTTTGCCCTTTCATCCATTGAAAGGCAAACGGAAGGTCTTCCATAAACAGTTCATTGCCGCGGCCGATGTATTGAACGATCGTGGGGTTGACGTATTTTGGCCTCATCCATCTATTAATTGCGAATTCCATTTTCGCGATGGAGACAACATCTTTCTGGCCATTAACGCAATAAAGGGGTAACTGGACATGGACGTTGTCCCAGTACTTATCGATGTATTTGCCAAAGGCTCCGGAGTAACCGATGATCCCGGCCCAATGCTCTGGGTGGGAAATTCCAATATCGTAAGCTCCGTCTCCACCCTCTCGGTGGCCGGACAGGAAGACTCGGTCAGAATCAACCGAAAACATTCTGAGGCTTCGATATAAGGCATCGAGCACCACTTTGTGCTCGCGGCCAGAATAGGCCCAGCCCGTTTGACCAGGTGCTCGCCAGTCCACCGTTACCACGATATAGCCATTTCGTGGTGCATTACCCTGGAGGATCTTTAATTTTTGGTTGTATTTCCCACACCAGATCTCCATGTTTTGATCTAGTGGTTGCGTACCACCGGGCAGCGAGATGATCATCGGGTATTTTCGATAGGGATTGTACTGCGGAGGCAAGTGGGCCATGCAGCGAAATTGTGTGGGGGCTGGGGTAGCTGTAGTGCCAGGAACTTCAACCTGAAATTGGATGGCTGTCTCACCCGTGTAATTGTCAACTGCATCGGTGGGTTCGATTGGCTTCATTTGTTGAATCATGGCGTCAAGAATCGTGGGAGTTCCCGATTCTTTATTTGCAAGTTCCTTAAGGATAGCGGCCCGACGTTGAAGTGTCGTGGTTTCATTGAGATATTCACGAACCAGATCGCGGACGTCAAACATAGATTGGACGATAGCAAGATTTTCGATCGCATTGTTACTTCCCAAAATCCAGCCACTAATCGCAAGAGCGAGTTTTTGTTGAGCGGGCATCGAATTGTCTTTTGAAAGCCGAATGTAAGCCGCAAGTCGGTCTTCATTGAAGCGATGTAAGTCCACTTCGATTTCATCGCGAAATCGACGAACCGCTTCAATTTGTTCGTTAGTTAGATTTTGAACCTGCTTGGTCAAATCAATTACCAACGCTCGTGTTTGATCCACGCGTTTGCGGGCAGCTAACTCTTCTGCCTCGACATTGTCGAATTCTGCTTTAATTTCTCCAGCAAGGCGGTCTTTGGCCGGTACCTTCGCCATTTGGAGGGCGAGGTCAAATTGCCCGGAGTCTTTGCGTAAATCGATTTCACGCAAGATTTGCCTTGCTTTTAGTTGGCCGATTCTGTCCCTTTGGGTGCGAATTTGTTCCTTGAGTCCAGGGAACTTTGATTCGATTTGTCGGAGTTCTTCGCTGGCAAGTTTGTAGTCGCCCATCTGCTGGAAAAGGTAGGCAATGTCAAAAAACTCGTCGGGTTTCGTTGGGTTTTTGATTCGCGATAGAAGGACGTTTCGCAATATGTTCTTTGGAACGGTGCCAGTGGCAATATGCATTGTCCATTGTTTCAATGGAGCGGTTGGATTTCCTACAAGCGTTTCTAAAACGCAATAGCGGGGAGTTATCTTCGTGATTCCTTGGGTGTAGGTCCTGCGAACCAATGTTTGGTCAGGCAAGCGAACACCGATTGAAAATTGTCGATGCCCATATTGATTGAACGGACCAACACCAATGAATGCTCCGTTTCCTTCCGAACCATTATATGCTTTTTGGTCGATATCAAAATTAATTTCGTCGCTCTGACCCGAGTCACCAAGATTTAAAACATGGCTGTCTCCAATGAACACGCGTCGCAGACCATCGGTAATCACTACGATGTTGTCGCGAGAGGAACCGTATGCATTATAAGAGGTAGTTGAAGTGCTCAATTCTCGAACCGTAAAAACCTCCCCTTCGAATTGAACACCGGTGTCCACTGTAACGACTCGTGGGCGATCGGCCTGTGCGAAGCAGTCCGATGGCAACATGAAGCAGGAAAGAATTGCGAATGCGATTAGTTGTTTGGTGACCGCAGCGCTTTTAGGTGTGTTTGGATGTGTTCGAGATTTTCTGATTGCTGTCTTCCGTTTTTGATTAGTTAGGGTTGACCTTGAATTTTGAGGGGTAGGCATTTTGATGATGGGCATGGCGTCCTGTTTTCCATGTTTGCGCGAACAAAATGAACGCGGTACCTAAATTTAATTCAATCGAATTCTTATTGCAGTACGAAATTGCAGCGAATCTCAATGTCACCAATGCGATTTAATATAATCTTAGCCAAATAAGCTCGTCACGATAACCTTGTTTTACAAACCGCAAACTGGGATAAATAGAGGGAATTCTGTTTTCTGCGAGAGGTTGGTGTGAGGAAACGAATGCCGGCGTCCAAAAGGTGTTGAGGGAATCGGTATTTTTGTGTTTTAAAAGTTTTAGAACAGACCAGATGACTTGATACACCAACGGTAAAAAACTCGAGAGTGATGCGAATGGCAAGTGGACATTCTGGTGACAATCTGGGGGAGCAAGGCGAGTCGGGTGGACGGGCGCCGTTTCGTGAGCTGATACAGCTTCCACGTTGGGTGGTTTATTCCCAAGCTTTGTTGTTAGTCGTTACAGCGGGAGTTTTTTTTATGATTGGGTTGCTGGTAGGTGGACTGACCTCGCCAACGTCAGCTGATTTTAATCGAACTTTGGATTGCAAAGTTTATGGATCGGTTGCTTTTCGAGAGGACGGGAATCTTCAGGCGGATCGCGGTGCCGTCGTTCTGATTCTGCCTGCCAATAAGAAACCGAATACTCGTTCTGAGGGTAGGTTGGTGCATCCGGATTCATTTCAGGCGCTGGATAACGAAGCGATTGATCGGATATATCGGCTAGGAGGCGCTGTCGTTCGCGCTGATGAGAATGGTCAGTTTGAAGTTACGATTGACTCCAATGCAGTTGTTGGCGTTCCCTATCAGGTTTTCATTGTGTCAAAGAACGGAGTTCAGAATGATGGCGGTCGCCTGACGAAGGATCAATTTGCTTCGCTGGCAGACTTCTTTTCTCCAGTCGAAGATCTAGTGGAGAAAAAACCGTTTTTTTGGATGACATTGACCGCAGAGGGTGATCGCGTGGACTTGCCAGAGGTGGAATTCTAAGAGCGATAGGTTTCAAATGCGAATGAAAAAAACCGGCTGCTACGCCGGGTTAATTTTATTAGTTTAGGATCAGCCAAGAATTTCACGCTTCCGATTGAGATAGTCCCAAACGACAAAGCGGTCGAGATTTCCACCCGGGAATCATTGGCAGATTGAATTTTGTTAGCGGTTGGTGGTACGAATGGCTGAAATTGAATATTTATTTTTTGATCTTGGAAATGTGATCCTACCGTTTGATCATGAAATTGCCTCTGCTCGAATTGCCGACGCCATAACTGCTCCTCCGGCTCAAGTGACTGAATGGATTTTTGAGTCCGGTCTTCAGCATTCATTTGAGAGCGGTGAAATTAGTCAACAGGAGTTTTGCAACCGTTTTTCTGAATTGTCGGATACCAATTTGAGTCCCGGATTTTTGCTTCACTCGATTAGTGACATATTCAGCTTGAACCGGAAATTGATTCCGCTAATTGCGCAGCTTAAAGCGGTCAATTTTCCAATTGGAATTTTGTCAAATACCTGCGTTTCGCATTGGGAGTTTGCGCTGTTAAAATTCCCCATTCTTAAGCATTTGTTTAGTGATTTTGTTTTAAGTTACGAAATTGGTTCAATGAAGCCTGAAGCCCTCATTTACGAGCGGGCATTGGCTGTTGCGGCGGTGGATCCAAAGAAATGTATATTTGTAGATGATCGTCTGGAAAACGTCGATGGTGCCCGCGCAATGGGGTGGGAGGCAGTTGTCTACCAATCGGTGGAGCAGCTCGCAATTGAACTTCAATGTCGCGGAGTGAAATTCAATTTCTAACTCAATTGAAATTGAACTGGCGATTTGGAAAATTAATACGGTTTAAGATTGAATTAAACGCAGTTCACTTTCAATTCGACGCAAACTCTCCAGGCCGCCATCGCTAATTGAGATGCAGGAATGGGGGCCATTGTGTTCACGGGGGTTAATTCGGATCATTGGTTGATTGAAATCGCGGGCAATTTTTTCTGTTTCAGATCTAACAGTGGGAATTGCTGTTCCTGCACCAATTTCAACAATTGCGATGCGTGTTCTTGCGGAAAGGCTTGAAAGCCAATGGTTATATTTTTGGTTTTGAGTTTGATGGTAATCTGCAACCCATTGAGAGTCTCCAAACATTAAAATGTTAGGGCGGGCGGCGGAAGAGCAAACGGGGCACTTGGGAATAGGTGTACTGGCGGTGAAAGATTCCTCATTTATCTGCAATGTTGTCCGCTTCGCACTCCAGATTTGCCTAGTACAAATTTCACTACACTGGAGAAATTCAAAGCTGCCGTGACACTCATAAATTTGTTCGGGTGAAAACCCAGTTTTCTGGAAATGTCCATCAACATTACTAGTGAAAACAAAATAGTTGCGGTCGATTTTATGGACCCAGTCCAACATGATTTTGAAACCACGATGAGGCACGGTAGCGCGGTAGAGGTTAAGTCGGTGGCCGTAGAATCCCCATGCCTGCAGGGGGTTGTCTTTGAACCATCGTGGGTTTGCCAGATCGGAGAAGTCTAGTCCTTTCTTGCGAAACGCTGGGTAAGCTCGCCAAAATCCCTCCGTCCCTCGGAAATCCGGTAAGCCAGAGTCAACTCCTAGGCCTGCACCTGCGGTAATCAATATCGCATCGCTGTCGCGGATGATTCGAGCCGCTTTTTGGTAGGGCTCGCGGTCAGTGTGGTAAGTTTGCATGTTGGAAGCTAGGCCTAAAATTTAACTTGGGCTTTGATTTGTTAGTTATCCAGATGACAATTGAAACCCTTCGCTATGAGGCTTTACTTACTCAAGAGGTTCGCTTTGGAAACTTATAGTTTATCAGATATTCAGCCTTTCATTTCTCGTTGCCAATTTTGGTTGAATCGAATTATTTTAGCTTCGATCTTGATTGCATTTCTTTGCTCTGATTCGTCAATTGGGCAGGATGTTCGAGGGATCGCGGTTCTCCAGATCGAGAGTCAGGATAACCGCCCCGCGCTCACTGGAGCTCGAGCGTTCGTGAATGCTGCTAGCGGCGGGGAAGAATTTGGAATTGGATATGTCACCTTTATGTTGCGAGAGGGCGACGAGGCAATTGAGAGAATCGGAGCTGCGGATTTAATTGAGGCGGAAAATCGAATCTTTTATTCTTTTGTAGAAGCCCCAGCTTTGAGGAAGCTTAAAACGTTTTTGAAGATTCCAACGGAGAATCAAATTCGCGCCCATAAAATTTGGTTCTTATTCAAGAAGTCAGGCGTGAATAATCCATTGCGGCTGCGCATGCGTGGCTCGGCAGAATCACCCGAAGCGATAGTAGAGGTTGAGGAATGTGATAAGAAAAAGTTCGAAAGAAAGTATGTGAAAAGGTGGCGTCAGGAATTTGTCGATGCTATGGCCGCGCAGCGAGCGGTAAACGATTATCCACCAATTTTAGAAGATTACCTCGAGAGCATGCTTCTTGGGCGGGTCGCATTGGAAAAATCTCAAACAAGGGATGGGAAAGAGAAGAACAGGGAACAGGTCAAGTCACTAGCGAAGACCGTGGGATTACTATTAGATCTTGAATCTACTCGTGGCGATTTAATTGCAGAGTCGATGAATCCCCCGGAGAGTGAGTCGACTAGTCAAATTTCCCTGCCCCGTCCAATTAGGTTGCCAGTCAAGTCAAGCACAGTCTCGCCGCGTTCCTTGGTTGTCGAGGAAATCGCGAAGGTGGTTCCCGCAACCTGTTTTTACTTAAGATTTGGTAATTGGAATAATCAAATTTGGCTTAAGGATTTGATTGATGAATATGGCGGGGACTTGAGTCGTATGTTGACTGTCCGAGGCTATAAAAAGCTCGTTCAATCAAAGTTCTTAGACCAGTTATGCGTCCAGTCGGGCCCGTTAGATAAGTGGTTTGGCGGGACCAAAGTCAATGATGTCGCGCTCATTGGATCGGACTTTTATTTTCGAAGTGGTGCCGGTGTGGGGGTTGTTTTACAGTCCCAGCCGAATCAAACGGAAGCTTTGCAAAAGAATTTCGCTGACAAACGGAGTAACATAGTCAAAGAAGCGAGGGAGCGAATACTCGCGCGCGTCCCGAAGGCGAATGGCGTAACGATAGATGACATCGACAATGTTTGGCATGGAATCGTCGAGATCAATGGCCGCAAGGTAGATTTTGTAGAGACGCGTACAAATCGTACTGATGTCGAAAATGAAGACGTGTTGAAAGCGACGCTTGATGAGGAGGTATTTTTTCGTTCGTTCTATGTCGTCGAAGGAGATTTCCATCTCATTACTACCTCCATTGAGATTGTGAAACAGTTTCTCGCAATTCAGGATGGTAAAGGGATATCGCTTGGTGAATCAGAAGATTTCAGGGCGTTCCGCTCCAAAGACCCGTTTAAGAAAGGATCCCAAAATCGAATCTTGTTTTTTGCTTCGAATTCCTTCCTGGAGAATTTGTTTAAGCCAGGATTTCAAATTGAGCTTCTTCGCCGCAATCGCCTTCTTGCAAAAATTCAAGTGTTGGAAATGGCGACTCTTGCGGCCAAAAATGAGGGCGTCGACTTTCTTAAAAATGAGAATGTTTTTTCCAAGCTAGTCGATGGAAGGTTTTTGCCAAAGAATTTTGGCAAACAAGGTCTTGAGCGTATTGGCGAGAATTGGGTCGATCAAGAACGGGGGCGGTTTGGCTTCTTTAAGCCCTTGGCCGATGTGGTGACGGAGTTTTGCACCGAGGCGGAAAGGGACGAGTATCTAGGCATAGAAAGTGCTGTGAATAATTCGATTAGAGCGCTCGAGCCAGTTTATTTTCATCTGGATCGAAGGTTGGACCGTGAAGATAACAAGATTGAAGTTGTTTCTATTGATTCAAGAATCACCGCGATCGGCGAGGATGATCTGGACTGGGCGTTAGGTCGCCTCGGGCCGAAGATGCAGAACGAGATTTCGCGGGTCGCGCCTATTGAAGAGCAAGCGAATGAGGGGGAGCCAGTAGTTCAGCTGAATTTGAGTCTAAAAAAGAAGCCGATTTTTAAACAAGATTTTGACTATCGTTTGTTTTTGGCGGTCGACGATGACAGGGGATTCGACCCTGAAGTTGACCTTAAAGCCCCTTCTATTGTGGAGCAAATTCTCGCGGAAGTCCCTGGTTTCGTGGTCACTCAACCCGCTGCTGGGGTTTTGAATTGGTTCTTTCCTGAGGGGCGAAGGGCCGCGATTGTCGACCAGAGTGTAAATCGTGAGATTCGAAAATCTAAGTTGTTAAGAAGTCCTTTATATCGCTTGAAGGTTAACGATGCGTTGAGTCCGGATAGGTTAAGAGAAGTGAAGGGATTCAATGCGGTGTCTTATGAATTGGAGCGGCTTAAGGGATTGGAGCTAAAAGATATCCCGATTGATGTTACAGATCGAACTCAGTTCCACTTAGAGATTAAGAGTTTAGCACCAGAGTCCGAACTTAACCGATGGGTGAATTCAATTAATTACCGCCGTAGTTGGCAAACATCGATTGCGAATGTGAAATTCATGAATTTTGTTTCTAGGCAACTGGGGATTGATAAGAGACAGGTGCAGTCGGTTTGTCAGGATTTGCTTGGTGTAGAATTAGTTTGTTCTTTGGGTGGAAGGTATGATGTTGTGAAGACGGGGGGGGGGCTCGAAATAATTTTCTCCGACGCTTGGCCTGATTTTGAAACCCCGGTGTTGCCGAATAGTTACCAAGCTCCAGTGCTGAGATGGTTTCGAGGTTGCGAGCTGCGGCTGAGTAAAGAAGAAGACGGAGGAAGATTTAAGTTAACGGGCACGGTCAAGGTTGAGCGGACTCCTACAGGCTTTGAGCTTCCTCTTTTTAAAAATTTTAAGAGCCTCTTTGGTGGTGGTGCGAAGTAGTTTGCATTATAGGTAGGTTTGAACAAGTCGGTTGTTTTTTTGTGCTTTGACAGCATTGTGTTAACGGATCGAAGGAACGGTTTCGCATGGTCCCAGATGGGTAGCTCCGCTGGTATTACCAGTGACTTCCGCACTAGAAATGATATATTAAAGCGGGTGATGTCAACGTGAAACGAATGGGGAACCCTGAATGGAATTTGTAATTGCCCTTTTTGCACTTACGGCGATGGAGATCGTGCTTGGAATTGATAACATCGTCTTTATTACGATTGCATCGGCAAAATTGCCCAAGAGTCAGCAACCTCTTGCGAGGCGACTCGGCCTGGCGCTCGCCTTGTTGACACGTCTGCTGCTTTTATTGTCGTTGTATTATCTCGTCCACGACGCACAGTTTCAGCGGTCAATTTTTGAATTGACTGATCTTGGAATTCCTCAGTCAATTATTGAACGAATGAGCGTCGCCGATGCTTCGACGGCGGGACACCTTTCTGGGGAGGTGTTGAAAGAGGTAAACCATGAGCATTTTACCGATGCAAATGATGTATCTTTTAAAGATTTAGTTCTGTTTTTAGGTGGTTTGTTCCTGGTCGCCAAAAGTGTCTACGAGATTCATGATGAATTTGGGCATGGGGATGCGATTGAGTCAAAGCCGACTAAGCGGATGTTTGCCGGTGTTTTAATTCAAATCGCTTTGCTTGACGTAGTGTTTTCACTCGATTCGGTCATTACCGCGGTCGGAATGGTGGATGACATTACAATAATGGTTGCATCTATAATTATCGCGGTAATCGTGATGTTGGTTTTCGCAGAACCGGTAAGTCGATTTGTTGAGAAACACCCTACTTTGAAAATGTTAGCTTTGAGTTTCTTAATTTTGATTGGCGTGATGTTAATTGCCGAAGGGGTTGGGGCCCATATGGATAAAGGGTACATCTACTTTGCGATGTTCTTCGCACTCATTGTTGAGGTCATGAACATTGGCTTGAGGAAAAAAGGGCCGGAGGAAAATTTAGAGGTCTCGGAAGCTGGGAATTGAGCTTGATTTTTGGTTCTGGAAATCATCGTTCGTTTTTGAAGCGAATGATGTAGCCAGTGGGTTAGTAATAGGTGTTGGTATCGCGGTTTTAAATTTACAAACGAAATTCCAGATTCGGCGGGAATGGCGGACTCGTCAGAATAGCGTAATGAGACACTCAGTGTCTCTGATGCATTTTTGGTTTCGTAAATCTGTTTTTGCAAGCGTCACACTATGTATTTGCCTTTCGGGGATTCGCGTGCTAGATGGTCAGGAATCCAATAAGGGTTTTCGAGATTTCAGAATTGTCGAGCCGTCTGATCTAATTCAACAACTTTCAGTTTTTGAACCTGATAAATCCTCGGATAGGAACTTTGAGCCAAACAAATTTAAAGATCTTGCAACGGAAGGCCGCCGCTGGCTTTCGGAATTGAGTCGAGAGCAACGAGAAGAGGCTCTGGATTTTGCTGAACAGTTCTTTGAGGAGAATGGGTTTGAGTCCGACACTTCCAAAGCGCTCATGAACAGGCTCGGGGTGCCGGAGCCTTTTCGGAAGTCCCTGTTAGGGCAGTTGGGAGAAAAAGGTTCCGGGGGCGAGTATAATCTGCGAGATGTGCTCAGTGACGCATTGCCGAAGTCGAAGGAGGCCAAGGTCGACCCAGACGGAAAGAACCTCGTGGCTGACCGCGCGGGGGCGAAAAAGGCCTCAGAACGAAAACAGCGTGTTGACGAAGTTGATAGTGGGTTGGGTAGGGGAAAAGAAGAAGCTGGAAACGCAGACATTTCGAATGGCGATTTTAAGACTGAGCTTGAAAGTAAAAGCGAATCGCCCCTTCCAAAAAACTTAGAAAATGGAAAGGACGGTAAAGAGATTTCGCGTGATGGCGAAGACAAACCAGTAATCGAGAATGGGACAAATATCGATCCTTTAGGTTTAGATCTAGGCGGTGGTGTTGGAGACCTCGGTGATGGAAGGGGGGCGATACCGCAGCAGCAGATGCCCGGGAGGAGTGATCTTAAAACGGATTCCGGTCAAGAGGCTGAAAAAAAGTCTCCGGAAGTTAGGGCTTCGGAGCCTGTTGCCGAGGATGCTAAAAAGCGAGACAGTGGATTTGCGTGGGAAGAGGAACTTAATCGCATTCTGGGAGTGGAGACCGAACCCACCGTCGATAATCAGAGCGATGTCCAAGAAAATATAAATAAAGCTGAACCGGCGCGTAACTCGAAACCTGATGGATCGCTAAAGGAGAGGCTTAAAGATTTGGCCCCGGGCCCTGATTTCATGGAAAAGATCATGAACCGGAATTCGGGTGAACCGGGTGATTCTGCTGATTCACAGGCGGCAGCGAAAGACGAGCCGAGGCTCGCGAGTATGTTTGATCGTACTGTGGTTGAGGCGGCGCGAGGAGTTTTGGAAGCTCCAGAAAAAAGCGGGAAGGACGACAAAGGCTTTCTGGCACGTAATGTCGACGCTTTTTTTAAAAAGATCGTTAATAGTACGGTCACCGATGATGAAAGCGATGACCGCGAAAATGATTTTTCCCGTTTCAATTCTGATACTGGAGGATGGGATTCAAATGGGCGGTCTGGAGGGAGTGGCGGTGCTTTGAATTCTGATTGGTTGAGCCCGCGTCGTCGATCGCGTTGGAATTTGAACTCTAGTGGCCTAAGTAAACGAAGCACTGAAACAGAAATTGAATCGAAAAATCAAGAACTGGCGGCAACCCCATCCGGAGTGGAGAACACTGGGGTGGGAGCAACGTCCAATGGTTTGTTTAGTGTGTTGTTTGGTTTAGGAATTGGGTTGGTGGTTTTTGCGTTTCTGCTCACCATTCTTAATCGTCGGTCCGGTAGTTTTGCAAAAATAATTTCAGATCGTGCTGTGAGTCGCCGTTTCAATCGTGCAAATTTTCAATCATCTCAGGATCTAATTAGTTTAGTTGATATATTTTTACTTAATAAATTTGGTTCTGAGTCGGGATGGTGGAATGCGAAGTACGCAGAGAATATTCTGCTTTCCGACGCTCCGGAATTTGAGACGAGTATAAACGAATTGGTTCGTAGTTACGTGCGGTTACGTTACACAAGGGCGGACGGTGGATTGACCCAAGACGAACAGGATAATTGCCTAAGAACCTTGAAGTCGCTTTCTAAAATTTTAAGCAGAACTGATTTCGCGACCCGATTAAGGATGGAAGGCTAGTGAATGTCTAACTTCTATCGCCCCCGTTTGCTGGGACGACTGCCTCTAATGTTTCTGTTTATGTTCGTGAATCCTTGTGCCTCACAGGACAACTCAGAGCTGTTGAAATTTCAACGCGGATTCGAAGGCCTTGAGATGATCTCAGAGTATTTGGATTTGGAGTCGATCGATAAAACGGCGTTTGCGGTAGCGTCTGAAAAAGAAACAGTCCTCGTTGTTTTAGGTAGTGTCCATCAGGTAGACGGCGTGGATTCGTTTCTGACTAAGGGCGGCGCTGTGCTGGTGGCGAGCGATCAAGCATCCGGACGGAATGCTACGCTTGATTATGGAGTCAGGTTTTTTGGAGGGCCGGTGAATACGCGATCCGAGGCGGATGGTTATCTGTCGAATCGCGATTGTCCGGTCGTTAGACAGTTTAGTGAACATCCTAGTCTTCATGGTGTCAGTGCAATCGCCTCGAATCGTCCTGGAACTATGAAGGCTGAAAACTTGACTGTGATCGCTCGTTATCCTGAGCTCTCTGGTTACAGCGGCCCCGTTTCTTTTGCTGCTGCTGGTGAGACCAGAAATGGTGGCCTTATAATCGCACTGGCGGATCAATCAGTGTTCACCAACAACATGATAACTGCTGAAGCCAACGCTTTATTTGCTTATCAAGCTTTGCGTTGGCTGAAAAATTCCGATCGGAAATATATCCACTTCATCGTTGATGGGAATTACAAATCCTTTAAAAGGATTCAGGATATTGAGTTACCTCCGATTCAACTGTCTCCCGATGAAATTAGAGACATTCTAAAAAAACTGCCCCCAGGGAAGTTGTTGGCGTTTGGCAATCAATTAGCGGTGAACGTCGAAGATAAGGATTTGATTAACAAATTTATCCGTGAACAAATGGATGGTATCTCGGACTATGCCTATAATCGCGGCATGATCTGGCTGCTGTTTTTCGGCGTTTGTATTGCCTTAGTCTTAGCATTTCTCTGGCAAAAGAAATTGCTGCGTCGCACTGCCAGTATTGCCGCGATTGAACGGCATTTTAAAAGCAAGAGACTTTTGAAATTTCAAGCCGTTCGCGATCGGCAGTGGGCAGCAAATTTGTTACTTGACTCGTTTTGTCGGCAAACGAACGGTCGAGGCTACCGAGATTGGCCAAGTTTCCCTGAGGGATTGTCAGTGTGTCCAGGTGCGAACTCGAAACGAATTCTCGGTGAGATGGGTCAAGCAAGTAATAATTTTAAAACGAAGCCAGCGAGTTATTGGACGAAGCGACGTCTTTTAAAGCTGGAGGCAGAGATCAGCAATTGGCGGGCTATTATTGTGAAGCGCCGTGGCGAATCGTAGTGGCCAAAGGAAATTGTCCATGATTTTCATCGGTAGTTTGTTTGTCGGGTGAACATTGGCGATGCGGTGATCACCTTTTAAGTTATTTTGAATAGTTTCTTTAAGAGGAACCTGTGAACGATACTGTGGAGCTGCAAGCCGTCTCTCGCGAGGCAAATGAATTTCGAAAATTGGTGGTTGACCGATTGGGTAAGACTTTAATCGACTTAGATTCGGTTCTTGAGCAGGTGCTTATTGCGACAATTGCGGAGGGGCACGTTCTTTTAGAAGGAGTGCCCGGGACTGCGAAAACGACAATATGTCGAACATTGGCCGCGGCGATGGGACTGGACTTCAGTCGAATTCAATTCACTCCTGATTTAATGCCATCTGACGTAACGGGGACTCGAATTCTTGACCAATCAAAATCACAATTTGTGCTGCAGCGCGGGCCAATTTTTTGCCAATTGCTGTTGGCTGATGAACTAAATCGCGCTCCAGCGAGAACTCAGTCCGCATTGCTCGAGGCAATGCAAGAGGGACAGGTCACCATTGAAGGCGAGACACTAATGTTGCCAAGACCATTCGTAGTTCTCGCAACACAGAATCCTGTAGAGCAAGAAGGCGTTTACCGCCTGCCTGAGGCTCAGTTGGATAGATTTTTATTTCGAGTCAATGTTGGTTATCCAGATAGGAGTTCGGAAATTGAATTGATGGAACTGCAAGAACATTCGGTTTCCGATCCGGGGCAATTATGTGACGCCAATATGATCTTGCGTTTTCAGTCAGCGGTTTCCCAAGTGTTTGGTAAACCAGAAATGAAGGAATATGTGGTCGATTTAATTCGAAAGACACGTGAGCATCAGGACATTTTACTGGGAGCCAGTCCAAGAGCCGGGATTTATTTGCTGCGGGCTGCACGTTCCCACGCGCTTTTGCATGGTCAAGAATATTTTTCTCACGAAGATGTTCAGTCCGTTATTCACCCGATCTTGGAACATCGAGTCATTGTGAGACCGGAAGCTGAATTGTCAGGAAGAACGGCAGCGGAGATCATTAAGGAAATCGTCCAATCGGTTAAAATTCGTAACTAAGAAACGTGTGAATAGCGCGTGTCGAAGATAAAGCGGGATGATTTGTGACTTGGTTCAATAGAGGAAAGAATGCTCACTGTTCGTTGTAACATTTTGCTGGTCTCGTCAGCTTGGATGTTGGTCGTTTCGATAATGGTTGGAAACGAGCCGCTCACGCTGTTGTGTGTTGCGGTTTGGACGTGGATATGGATTGAGTGGATTCTTTTTCAGTTTGCAGTTTATGGCGCCAAAGAATTTCTCGGGGATTGTGAACGACATGTAGATAGCCAGACGCAGAAACGGCTGACGGCCGTGACTGGCCGAGAGTTGGAAGTTGAGTTGAGAGGGCAGTTTTCCGGGCTTTGCCGGGGTTATCGAATCTTATTGGCTGATATGATTTCGCCCACTTTTGAGTTGACTAGTGGTCGGAATCAGGAATTGGTGGATATTAATTCGAATTTAGAGTTTGCCCTTCGCTATCGAATGAAGACGTTTGTATGCGGTCGTTACGTTTTGCCGGGCTTGCAACTTGAGATGGGCGATCATTGGGGTTTTTTCCGAGCAGAGAAGTTTTTTTCGGTCAACCAAGAACTGCTGGTCTTGCCGTTCCTGATTCGACCTCAGACAACCGTTTCGGTTTTAAAGAGAAATAATCTTCAACGGATTCTCGGGCATCACCGAAACAAAACCCCTGGTGGCGGAACCGAATTGCTGGGGGTCAGGGAATACAGGCTTGGCGATCCTCCTCGGTCAATTGCGTGGAAGCCAACGGCTAGGTTGGGCAAGTATATGTCGAGTGAGTACGAAAACCTCGTGCCAATTCGGTCGACAATTATAGTTGATCTTGCTGCGTATCAATTCTGGGGACGACCAGGTCCCGCGGCGGCGGATCATTCGATTGCGGTCTCGGCTTCCATTGCAAAATTGTTATTAGCGGATCGCGATCCAGTATCGACTACCATACTTAAGTCCGATTCGATGAAGCATCTACAACATGGATCCGGAGAACGCCAGCTTACCTTGTTGATGCAGCAATTACTTGAGTCCTCGAATCCTAATCCACCCCTGTCACACTTAAATATCGATCTCATTGTAAAGTTAATATTTGAAAACGCTTGCCGTCGTTTTCCGTCATTGTTTGACGAACGATTTAATTCCGGGTTCTCGAGGAGTCGGTCTGTGTTGATCGGAAAGCGAGAGGTCGACAGCCAACGGCGTTCCCTCGCCGTTTGCCTCGAACATCTCTTCAAACTCGATGCAGGTTTCTCAATAAGGCTGCAATACGATGATGGACTCATGAAGAAATGGTGTGAGAAGTACGCTGTAAAATACAACGTCAATCCTTCCTCGATAAATCGAACGGCTAATTTGCCTTGGATGAATGCTGCGACGTGGGAGAGCGAATCTAATCACATGAATCAACGGGTTTGCTGGGCTTTGGATCAGTCGCGAGTGAAGGCGAAGGACAATGAGTTATTTGTGATTGTTGCGCCCGAGCCCACTGGGAAGTTGGCCAGAGAACGGACGGTCAAGAGTATACGTTTTGCAATTGCTGAGGGGCATCGTGTGATTTTTATTGGGCCGCTGTCGCCGCCACCCAATGTTGAGATCCATGATCCGATTGCTGCGAGAATTTCAAAATCTCGTCCTGAATTTGACGGAGCAACCGCAGAATCTTTGTTTCAGTTTGAGATAAGTGCGATTGGCGCATCCTACGCGCGGATTGGAGATCCGACGCTGATTCAAACAGTGGCGATGCAGGTAGGATTGCTTCAATCCGCAGTGGGAAGGGGGCGTTCGGCAAGTAAAAACTATTAATTGTTTACGATTGATAGTCGCTGTTTTGTCGATTGAGAGATGCCAAATAGAACAACGAATAAGGATATGAGTAAAAACGACGGCTTGAGCAGGTCGAACCGATCTCTTGGTTTTCTCGGTTTCGGTGCTGGAGTTTGCTGTCTGGCAATTATTTCCGTTGGCCTGATTCCGACCGTTCTCTCTGGTTTATTATTTATGCTCTTCGCGCTGGCGATTGGATTTCGCCAGATGTTTGTTATTTATTTGTTTTTACTTCTTTTGGTTTTCGCTAAGTATATCTATCTTCCCGAACTTCAATTGGTAAATCCGACGCTCGATTTTAGCGAGATTTTGTTCGTTGGTTTTGTGTTTGCATTTTACGGATTTTGTGTCCGATATATCGACTTGGCGAATTCGATTGAATCGATTTATTCTGGCTCAAGCGAGTCCGTGAGCTCGGAAGAATTAGCCAGGCCATACCCTAATGCTACGATAAGCGGTGGACGTTGGTATTTTATACCAATTGCAATCCTCCTGGGGCTGGCATTGCTATTGGTAATTCCAATTGAAATTCAAAATGCTCGTGGTGACTTAACGTCCCGTCGAGCGACTCGATTGATTTTAATTGTACTTGGTATATTTATTTGCTGGTTTATGTCGGTCACCATTATCAAGTTCGTCGCAAGATGGCGAATGAGTCCACATCAGGCGGATGTGAGTATTAGAAGTAGTATTGCGAATGAACTATGGCGCGACCAGAGACGGCTTGAATCCTATCGGAACAAGCGAATTCGAAATCGTTAGAGCATACCGGTGAAATGTTGGGTATTGGTCAGTACAGTTGAAGCAGGTCCAGATTGGCTGGGTTAAACAGAGAAAGATAAATTTATGCTTATTGGAATAAGAGAGTTTGTGGGGTGGGTTCTCGTCTTACTCGGACTTTGTTTGATTGGAGTAGACTTTATGCTTGCGTTGAACCGTAACGTGATCGAAGCATTAGCACTTGCGTTACCTTCTGTCATCGTTTTTCGATCTGGTATTGGTTTGGTTCGGATTTCGATGGCAGCGCGGATCGCACTTCGTTTAGACGAAAAACGTGTCTGAGCTTTTGGCGATTAAATTGTGCAAGCTATTGGTCTAATGCTTAAACAGATATTCCCCATCGACGAAATCGATGGTTATTTTCCTGTCTGATTCCAGCGAGTCTATTTTGAGAATTTCTGTCGCCAGTAGATTTTCACATTTTTGCTGAATGACTCGCTTTAAAGGACGCGCTCCGTATTGGGGGTCATATCCTTCCTCAGCGATTGCCGCTCTGGCTCCTTCGGTGACGTTCAGGTCCCATCCCAATTCTGCGACGCGACGTTCCAGTGAATTGAGCTGCAGATCGACGATCTTCCTAATCTCTACTTCATTGAGGGTTCGGAAAATGATTTTTTCATCGATTCGATTGAGAAGCTCCGGAGCGAATTTTGCTTTCAACGCTTGCTCCATGGCCGCTTGCATTTCTTCGAGTGAACCACCCGATTCTGTGATTTTCTGAATTAGTTGGCTCCCGATATTACTGGTCATCACGACAATCGTGTTTGTGAAATCTACTGTATTTCCCTTATTGTCGGTCAGTCGCCCATCGTCGAGGAGTTGCAGGAGGATGTTGTAAACATCATCATGCGCTTTTTCGATTTCATCAAGTAAGATCACCGCATACGGCCGGCGGCGGACCGCTTCGGTTAACTTCCCACCCTCATCGAATCCAACGTATCCCGGAGGAGCACCAATGAGTCGACTGACGCTGTGTCGTTCCATGTATTCGCTCATGTCGATCCGAATCATAGCATCTTGGTCGTCGAACATGATTTCTGCAAGTGCTTTGCATATTTCAGTTTTTCCGACTCCCGTTGGACCCAGGAAAAGAAACGAGCCGATGGGACGATTGTGATCTTGTAGGCCGCTCCTGCTTCGCCTGACAGCATTGGAAACCGCTGCAACTGCTTCATCTTGTCCGATCACACGTTGGTGTATTCGTTCTTCCATGACAAGTAGTTTGGCACGTTCAGTCTCCAGCATGCGGTTCACGGGGACGCCCGTCCAGGCGCTCACGACTTCCGCAATTTCATCTTCTGTTACCATCTCACTCAATAGTCGTTTCTGGTCAGTTGCGGGCGACTTCTCCATGGCCGCTTGACGAATTTCTTCGCCTTCAATTTGTTGTAATAGCTGCTTTCGTCGAGTATCTAATTCGTAGAGGCGGCGGTAGTCATTTTCATTGACAGGTAGCCCAGAGGATTGGTCGGTTTTGATTTTGGAGTCGAGTTGGTTGAATTCTAGCTCGATGACAGCCAGGTTTTCTCGCACATTCTGAATTCCGGTCATTCCGAGTTTTTCAGATTCCCATTGTTCGCGGAGGCTTGCGAGTTCCCGTCGTTTCTCTTCCATTTCGGTGTTCACAAGTTCCAGACGTGACTTTACATCGTCGTCTTTTTCGTCGGCCAATTGGCGGGCTGCTAATTCCAATTGAGTCAGTCTCCGTTGAACAGTGTCGAGTTCCTCTGGGACGCTGTCGAGTTCCATTGCGAGTCGCGAGGCCGCTTCGTCGACAAGATCGATAGCCTTGTCAGGGAGGAAACGATCGGCGATGTATCGATTCGATAATTGGGCTGCTGCGACGAGCGCGGAATCTTTAATTTGAACGCCATGATGGGTTTCGTATCTCTGTTTCAAGCCGCGTAAAATCGAGACGGTATCTTCGACCGTGGGTTCGCCCACATAAACGGGTTGAAACCGTCGTTCGAGAGCGGCATCTTTTTCAATATATTTTCGATATTCATCTAGAGTTGTCGCACCGATGCAGTGTAGCTCTCCTCGCGCAAGTGCGGGCTTAAGGAGATTCGCCGCATCGTTGCCTCCTTCCGCCGCACCGGCACCGACAACTGTGTGAAGTTCATCGATAAAGAGAACGATTTGACCTTCGGAGTCCATCACTTCCTTGAGGACAGCTTTTAAGCGGTCTTCGAATTCGCCGCGAAATTTGGCGCCGGCGATTAATGCACCCATATCAAGAGCCATCACTCGCTTGTTTCGAAGACTCTGGGGGACATCGTTATGAACAATGCGGAGTGCGAGCCCTTCTGCGATTGCAGTTTTACCTACGCCGGGTGCACCGATGAGGACGGGATTATTTTTAGTGCGCCGCGAAAGGACTTGAATTACCCGTCGGATTTCCTCATCACGCCCAATCACTGGGTCAAGTTTTCCTGCGGTTGCCATGGCCACAAGGTCGATGCAGAATTTTTCGAGCGATTGGTACTTGTCTTCTGGATCTTGATCAGTGACGCGGTTGTTTCCGCGGATTTTTTTTAGACCATCAAGTATTGCAGGTTCACCGACAGCGTTTAATTCAAACAGTCTTTTCGCTTGCCCGTCGGTTTTTAAGAGTCCCAGTAATAGGTGTTCGGTGGAAACAAATTCGTCCTGCATGTTTTTTGAGATCATCGCGGCGGAGTCGAGAACCTTCTGTAATTCTCGACTGAGATCTGGTTTGTTCGTGCTTGTAGAGCTGGGAATCCGTTTAATTTCCGATTCAACCATATCGACTAATTGTTTGGCTGGCGCGTCTATCTTCTCCAGCAGTGGTGCAACGATTCCATCGGTTTCTTCAAGAAGAGAATTCATCAAGTGCAAAGGCGTAATTTCGGGATGCCCCATAACGCTTGCCTTATTTTGAGCATAGGCAATTGCCTGTTGGGCTTTGGTCGTTAATTTTTCGAAACGAAAAGACATCACAATCCTCCAACAAAAAAAGGCTTAAGTAGTCGTAACGACGTTCTGGCAGACGAGCCGCCAAACCATTCCTAGAGACTGCGAATAGCGTGCCAAGCCATTTGAAAACAGACGTTTTTGAAACGATTTTGGTGGTTTTGAAACAGTTTCAGTCTGGCGAGTTTCTAAAAGTATGTTTACTAGATAACAGATCAAGCTTGTTAATAAATTTTACCTGAATTTGGGAGGGCTACTTCACCTTAGCAATTGTCTCGCGGATGAAGGCAGTATGGACGGCGATGCCAAGACCTAAAGATGTGTGAACCGTACGTTCTTCGTTGGGGGTAATCGTGCGATCCGTTTGGCGATGTTGGCCAAGGATCATGCCGACGATTTTTAGTACCCGTTCTGAATCAGAGTTTTGCAGATTCAGTACTACTGGTGCGCCACTATCACCGCCAAACGCGTTGAAGTCGAGGATGAATTGTGGATGTCGGTTAACGGGAGTATTGGGAAAGGAGGCGACGGTTGCGTTTCGAAGGACAGGCCAGCCTGCGCGGTTTCCTTCCATCTGTGCTGGAAAAGTGGGAATCAGGCATTGCTGGGCCGGACCGAGGTTTTGTCGAGCAGATTCTGCTTTAGTGAGCTGATTTAGTGGAATGGGTTTGACCGTTGCTTCCTTTGGAAGAGCAATATGAATCGCTGCAATATCGTATCGGGAATGTTGTTCCCAAAGTGATCGATTGTTTTCACGAATTGGAAATTTGTGTTCAAGTCGCTCAAACGATCCATCATCATTTGTCTTTCTTAAGATGAGCGTCGCAATTTCGCCATTTAGATTTTTGAAAACATGAGCGGCAGTAACCACGACCGTTTTTTTCGGTCTTTCGTCTTCTGCTGGAACAGATACTAGCCAAGCCGTACCAGAGGTTCGGCCGTCGGTCAAACGAAAGGTGGCCTGCATAATATCTTGCCCTTCATTTGCGAGGCAGACGGGAGCAGCGGAGGGGGCGCAGCAAACCAACGCCAACAGGGTAAATAAAAGTTTCACGATTGAGCTCCAATAAAAAAAGGAGTGGCGAATTGCCACTCCTCTAGTTTAAACGATTTGCCGCTCGGTTCCTGTTCCAGGGACCAATTGCAGCCAATTAATCTTTCACTTCGAATTCAGCGTCGATCGCTTCATCTTCCGAGGAAGGAGTCTCGCTGGCATCCGCTGTGGCTCCGGCAGTTTCTTCCTCTCCATTCTCTGCTGCGTTTGCGTACATGGCAGCACTCATCGCGTGGGATGCTTGCTCAAGTTCTTGAACTGCTGATTTAATCGCATCAGTGTCGACGCCCTTGGCCGCTTCTCGTACTTTCTCGATAGCAGCCTCGAGCGGTTCACGATCGCTGTCTTTCAGCTTGTCCTCGTTTTCCTTGATCATCTTTTCGACTTGGTAGCTCATGGTTTCACCTTCGTTTCGAGCGGTGACCAGTTCGTACTGCTTGCGGTCGTCTTCAGCGTTCATCTCCGCGTCCGACTTCATTTTGTTAATTTCTTCTTCGGATAGTCCGGAGGATTCTTTAATCTCAACGTTGGCTTCTTTTCCACTGCCAAGATCCTTGGCCGAAACATTCAAGATGCCGTTTTGGTCAATGTCGAATTTGACCTCAACTTGAGGAACACCTCGGGGAGCGGGAGGAATGCCGGTCAGATCAAATTTTCCAAGAATTCGATTGTTGGCGGCCATTTTCCGTTCGCCTTGGAAAACTTGAATTGTGACTGCGGTTTGGTTATCCGCAGCAGTACTGAAGGTTTGCTTTTTCTCTGTTGGAATGGTTGTGTTCCGTTCAACTAGTGCTGTCAGGATACCACCTTCGGTCTCAATTCCCAGAGTCAAAGGAGTTACGTCTAGCAAGAGAACGTCTTTTCGATCTCCAGCCAGCACGGCACCTTGAATCGCAGCACCCACGGCGACAACTTCGTCAGGGTTTACACCTTGGTGCGGGTCTTTTCCAAAAATTGATTTGACCATCGCTTGAACTTTAGGGACTCGTGTTGAGCCTCCGACGAGAACAATCTCATCAATATCGGATGGTGACAGTTTTGCGTCTTTTAGTGCCTGCTGTACGGGAGTCTTACATCGCTCGACCAGAGGATCGACGAGTTCTTCAAATTTCGCTCGAGTGATATTCATCTGGAGGTGTTTGGGGCCGCTTGCATCTGCCGTGATAAACGGAAGGTTGATGTCAGAAGCCTGGGCGGAGCTCAACTCTTTTTTGGCTTTTTCACAAGCCTCTTGAAGCCGCTGAAGAGCCATGGTGTCATTCCGCAGGTCAACTCCGTTGCTCTTCTTAAATTCGTCTGCGACGTAGTGGATCAAGACCTCGTCAAAGTCATCTCCGCCGAGATGAGTGTCACCACTGGTGCTGATAACTTCAAACACTTTCATGCCGTCATCGTCATTGAGTTCGAGTACGGAAACATCGAAGGTTCCGCCACCGAGATCGAAGACGACGATCTTCTGCTCTTTCTTTGCTTTTTCAAGACCGTAGGCCATCGCCGCAGCAGTTGGTTCGTTGATAATACGGGCCACTTCCAAACCAGCGATTTGGCCAGCGTCTTTCGTTGCCTGACGCTGTGCGTCGTTGAAGTACGCCGGAACGGTGATCACTGCTTTGTTAACTTTGTGACCGAGATAGGACTCTGCTGCTTCTTTAAGTTTGCGAAGTGTTTTGGCGGAAATTTCCTGAGGCGTGTATTCTTGGTCGCCAATTCCGATTTTCACGTACTCATCGGCGGCCCCTTTTACCTCGTAAGGGATCATTTTCTCTTCTGATTTAACTTCGTTGTGGCGGCGTCCCATAAACCGCTTAACCGAGTAAATCGTTCGTGTCGGGTTTGTAACCCTTTGGTTTCTAGCCGGGGCGCCGACAATGGTTTCGTCACCATCGGTGAACGCGATGACACTAGGGGTGGTTCTGTCACCCTCTTGGTTCGCGATAACCGTTGGCTCGTTGCCGTCCATGACGGCGACAACAGAGTTAGTCGTACCGAGGTCGATGCCGATGATTTTTTCGCCTTGAGCCATGATTGGCCTCCTGTCTTTAATTATTGGAACGATCGAGGCTCTGCCAGTTGATGCCAAGATCATATTTTTTAAATTTAGCCCTCACCTGCCCTATGGACAGATAAACTGCGTGTCAGGGATCCAATTTGCAAAGCCTGTGCCAATTGGAGAAAACCGAGAAATAAGCATGAAAGCGAGCTTTAAGCAGACAAATCGGTCAAATTTTTGCTAATCGCTGGCGAGAAACGTAAGGAAAATATCTATGTCTGACATATTGTCATTTTGCCCGGACGAAAGGCGCGTCTGCGATGCGTCAAACCGAGAGTCCAAACATTGAGTCAAAGCGAGCTAAGAAGGGATCAGCGTTTCTTCTTTTTACCGTCGTTTCGCTTCAAACCTGCCCGATCTAATAACGAATCCTTGAACAGATCGTCCAATTGCTCGTCTTGTGGAGGAGTCCCGTAAGCACCGAGAGCTGTGGGGTTGTATTGAACTTCGAACTTATGTTTCGCGATGGTGAGTTCAGCATCGGGATCTAGCCGACGGCGAGAGCCAAGCATGATTCTTTTTCCATTGATTTTTATGCCATTTCGTGACTTTAAATCACGAACAAACCAATAACCTTCTTCGATTTCCAGTAGACAGTGATGGGATGAGACGTTGCCATAATTGAGGACAATATCGCAACCTTCGCGGCGTCCAATTCGGAGCCGTTTCTTCATCATTGGGATCGGGTCGCCGCCGCCCACTGGTACAAGTTCGCCGTACATATTTGTGACGTGAACGAAATTCACGCTGTACAAAAGGAAGTTAAAGCCCCAAACTGTTGGGACAGGAACGATCGAACCACTTCGTGTGTTTTGCTACCCGGTCGTTCGATCACTTAAACTTAAGCGGTACTTACATTGTCGTCAACTAAAAACACCCCTGAAAATCCGCAAGTAATGGACTGGAAAGCCGATGGTTTGCGGTATTTCGGTTATAGCTATTATTTGAAGAAGCTTTTTGGTTATCGGGTACAACGAGTCAGCGTTGATGCTGGATTTACCTGCCCCAATGTGGACGGAACGGTCGCGATTGGCGGTTGTACGTTTTGTGACAATCGTAGTTTTAGTCCAAGTCGAAGGCTTCCCCGACAAGACATTCTGGATCAACTTGAAGAAGGTATATCGCGGGTCAAGCGGCGTTATAAGTGCAAACACTTTATGGCTTATTTTCAGCCTGCTACGAATACCTATGCCCCAGTCGATGTGCTTCGGCCTCTTTATGACAGGGCCATTTCGCATCCCGATGTTGTTGCATTGGCGATTGGTACGCGGCAGGACTGTGTGCCTGACGATGTTCTTGATCTACTTCAAGAGATGGGCGAAAAGGTTCCACTCACGGTGGAATATGGATTGCAAACAATTCATCAAAAATCGCTGGATTGGATGAATCGTGGTGACAACCACGACTCGTTTGTGGATGCAATGGAACGAAGTGTTGGCCGTGGGTTTGAATTATGTGCGCACATCATGCTTGGATTGCCTGGTGAGTCACACGCCGACATGATGGCGACTGCGCGAGAGGTTGCGAATTGTGGATTAGACGCAGTTAAAATTCACAATTTATATGCCGTAGAAAAGACGCCGCTTGCCGAGCAAGTTCGATCAGGCGAAGTGAAATTAATGGAAAGGGATGAGTACGTTTCAACATTAGTTGATTTTCTGGAGTTGATTCCTCCTACGATGGTGGTCGAGCGAATCAGTGGCGAGGCCCCGGGTGATTATTTTATTGGCCCAAGCTGGTGTTTGGATAAACCCGGAGTTCTTCAGGCGGTTAAGGACGAGTTTGAACGTCGCGATTCTTATCAAGGTCAACGATTTCTGGATAGCGGTAACCAGAATTAAGTTCTTTCCAATCTAACCTGGCCGATCCATGAGGCACGGTTGCTGAATGAGTGTCTTTCGTGATTCAATGCGATGCCTGCGCTTCCCACCGGCTTAAAATTGACCAGAAAATTTAGTCAAGCGGCTCGAATTCGAAATCATCCCTCTCACCGAGGATCAAAGTGGAGATAAACATAAGACTAGTCGTTTTCTGTAATTCTCTCCGGTCTCCTCGATCTGGATCCTCGTCTTCCTGATAACATGCGTTATTGACCAGTGATTCGATGGTATGATCGACGGATTTATTATTGTCTGAGATTTGATTAAATGAAGTTTTTGAAGGCTTTGTCATTAGTTTAATGTTGGTAAATAATGGGCATTGGGTCACTCATGAAACTGTAGCTTTTTGGAGATTCGAAGGGTCTCGAGGAGAGATTAAAGTTCGAGATCGAATCTTCCGAACCATATTCAGTAAGGGTTATGTGGTTTATGTCAGCCGGAGCGAGACGTCAGATTTTGGGATTACAGCCTACCCAGACCACTTGACCGTCAAATTTTGATTCGATAGCGTGTAGTTGCTAGAATCTCCGAAATGTTGTGGAGCGTCTCGAAATTTAGAATACGGCGTCGTAGCCAAGTGGCTAAGGCAGCGGATTGCAAATCCGCCATCGCGGGTTCGACTCCCGCCGACGCCTCTTAAAAAGACATGGTTTTTGCCGTGTCTTTTTTCTTTTGCCCCCAAAAGAGTCCGCTATCCTAGGGGTTCGGCTGTGGGGTATTGAACCCCTTGGGGCTAAACGTCTTTTAAAATCTCATTTTT
>CALKNI010000076.1 GCA_938091115.1 uncultured Pirellulaceae bacterium
TAAGAAAAAGGCAAAGACAAACGGTTCTAGTTCATTCCTGTTGTCGTTGGCTGGCTTGATCTTGTCTTTGATCCTCGGGCCGTTGTACGTCTTCGGTTTTGGATACAGTTTTTTAAACTTCAGTGCTTACGCAGCTGCTGCGGTTGCTGCTGAGAGCTCAAAAGATACGGCGGTATTGGTTTCATTGCCGGTTTCGTTGGGTGTCACGAATATGGTGATCTCGTTTGTCCTCAGCAGTGTTCTATTTCTCACGTTCGTGTTGGCAATCGTCGAGATGGTAAAATCTCGGCTATATTTTTGGCCATGGATGATTCAAGGAGGTGCTGCTGCGATTGGATTAGTTTTGGCCTGCGTGGAGGTGGGTTTTTACTTTCAAGCAGGCTCATCTTTTTTGTATCTCCTGCTCAAGCTCGTCTTAATCGTAATGCCTCCGCTGATGATCACCGTTAATAGCCTAGTTCGTTTGGTCGCCCGTTAAAAATCGAATTTGGTGCCGACCGCTTTAAATCGATCAAAAATGCCTAGCATCGACTTAGCAGTTTTTTTATTGAGTACCTTCGCTTTGCTCTTCACTGTCGGTTTTCTGGTTTCCTATTAATTTAGAGATTTCAATTCCTAAATCCTCCAGTTGCAAGTTTTCAACGACGTTGGGTGCTTCGGTCATCATGTCGTAAGCTTTTTGCGTTTTGGGGAATGCGATACAGTCACGAATGTTGTCGAGCCCGGCGAATAGCATGACGACGCGATCGATTCCAAGGGCAATACCACCGTGAGGAGGAGCGCCATATTTCAATGCATCGAGTAAAAATCCAAATCTCTCTTGAGCTGATTCTTCGTCGAGTCCGAGCAGACCGAAGACTTTCTGCTGAATGCCACTGTCGTGAATTCGGATGGTTCCCCCACCCGCTTCATAGCCGTTGATGACTAAGTCATAGGCTTTTGCTCTAGTTTTTCCGGCGTCGCTGTCAAGTTGGTCGAGGTCTTGGTCTCGCGGAGCGGTAAACGGATGGTGCATTGCATTCCACCGTTCTGTTTCATCACCACGCTCGAACATCGGAAATTCAACGACCCAGGAAAAGTGCATTTCCTTGGGATCGTAGAGTTCCAATTCGACACCCATACGTTTTCGAATGGAGTAAAGCCCTTTGCAGCTGATGTCCCAGGTATCGGCAATCAGCAGGAGGAGATCTCCCGGTTCGGCATCGAATCTTATTTTTAGATCCGCCAATTCTTCTTCGGTGAAGAATTTGGCAATCGGCGAAAATAGCGAACCATCCTCCTCGCATCGGAACCACGCCAAGCCTTTCGCGCCGAAGTCATCTTTGACCATGTTGGTTAGTTCGTCGATCCGTTTCCTGGAGTACATGGGGGCTGCCCCTTTGGCGTTGACTCCCCGGACGAATTTCCCTGCTTCTGCGGTGCTTTTGAAAACTCCAAAACCGCAAGCCGAGGCAAGGTCTGTGACATCAACAATTTCCATGCCAAACCTGAGGTCAGGTGCGTCGTGCCCAAATCGGGTCATCGCTTCGTCGTAGGTTAATCGCTGAAGGGGAAGTTGGAGATCGAGCCCGAGTAGTTCTTTTGCCAGTCGCTGCATCATCCCGTCAATCATGCCGATGACATCGTCGGAGTCGACGAACGACATTTCCAAATCCAGTTGGGTGAATTCGGGTTGTCGGTCAGCGCGAAGATCTTCGTCGCGAAAACAGCGAGCGACTTGAATGTAGCGATCGTAGCCCGCGATCATCATAATCTGCTTGTAAATTTGAGGTGACTGAGGGAGCGCGTAAAATTTTCCTTTAAATACGCGACTGGGGACGAGATAGTCTCTTGCACCTTCGGGGGTGCTGCGACCGAGAATCGGAGTTTCAATATCGATGAAATTATTATCAGCGCAGTAGTCACGCATTGTTTTGATAATGCGGCTTCGCAGTTGCAGCGTTTGCAACATCTTCTCTCGACGCAAATCTAAATATCTATGCTTGAGTCGAAGGTCTTCTCCGGGAACGTCTTTCTGGCCGGGAACAAATGGAGGCGTTTTACATTCGTTGAGAATTTCCAAGTCGCTGACGACAAATTCGACTTCACCGGTAGCTAATTTCTTGTTGGTTTGCCCATCGGGTCTAGGTCGGACTTCCCCGACTACCTTAATGACATACTCGTTTTTGAGTTTACCCATTTCGGCGAGTACTTCCTGAGTAGAATCCGGGTTGAACACAACCTGAGTGCGGCCATAGCGGTCCCGCAAGTCAATAAAGGTAACCCCACCAAAATCGCGAATCGTATCTACCCAGCCGCACAAAGTGGCCGTTTGTCCAATGTTCTCGAGCGTAAGTTCGCCGCAGGTATGAGTTCTTAGCACAAAAAGATTCCTCAAAGAGGTAAATGGTGAGTTGCAACCACTGAATTGGGTCCGTTTGAAATCGCCCAACGAGGGGATTCGAGCGCCGTGGGTCAGGAGAACGTCTTTTTCAAGGCTTCTATGTTCAAGCAACCTAATATCGCAATTCCGAACGATTTGGCAAAGGCGTATTTGGAGATGGGGGCGTATTAAACGGCGCAATTTGCAAAACGAGGAAGGTGCAGAGGGGCGACTGCTTCTCCAAAGACAGAGATTGCGGCACCCATTTTCACCAACTTGGCGTTCAAGTGGGTGATTTGTCGCATAGAGATATTTGAATTGCGAAGGAATTTTAGTTTAGAAAATCGTTGGGATGCGGTCATCCTCGGTAAGATCGGGCCCGATTGCCTGTGAAGCTTAAGGGAATGAAGCTTGGGACGAAACCTCCAGTCCCAAATCCGCCAACCGGCAGTCCCCCGAAACCACCAATTTCAGGCTAGATTAGGAATACGATGTTTAACGGTTTTCCCAAAGAGACGCTCCCGTTTCTCGCCGAATTGGCTGAAAACAACGACCGTGATTGGTTTCGGGATAACAAGCCTCGTTATGAGGCGAGCGTGCTTGAACCCGCGATGGAATTTGTAGAGGCCATGGCTGAACCGCTTCGAAAAGTTTCGAAACATTTTACTGCGGTCCCCAGACGCTCCGGTGGATCAATCATGCGTGTCTACCGTGATACGAGGTTTTCTAAAAATAAAACCCCTTTTAAAACTAATCTTGGAATTCAGTTTCGACATGAGTTTGGGAAGGATGTTCACACGCCCGGTTTTTATTTCCACATCGCTCCAGGGCGAATTTTCGCTGGTGCCGGTATTTGGGGGCCAAAAAATCCAGTTCTTAATAAAATCCGCTTTTTGATTGACGATCGTCCGGATCGTTGGAAACGGGTGACGCGTGCAAAGGCGTTTCGCGAAACGTTTGAGCTTCAAGGGAGTACGTTAATCCGTAACCCCAGAGATTACGAAGCCGACCATCCGTTAATTATTGATTTAAAACGGAAGGATCACATAGGGATTTGCTCGCTTGAACCGTCGGAGATTAGCAGGCCCGATCTTGTGGAAAACCTGATCGCTCGCTACCGAATAGCGGCTCCCTACGTTCGATTCTTGTGCGATTCGCTTTACTTGCCGTGCTAAGCTGGATGTTCATTTTAAAAAACTGTTGACCTTGACCCGCGGCTCTGCTTTCCGCATAGGTCTGTTTTCAGGTACCATTGAGTTGCAACGTTCTCATTTCATGTGACCATTGGAATTTTAAACCCCGTGAATACATCAACCTTGCCTGAGCCTGACATTCTGCTTGAAAGTGGTGCGGTTTTAGTGATGAACAAACCGGGAGGATTGCTGACTCAGGGACCACCTGGAATTGACAGCCTTGAATTGAGGACCAAGCAGTTCTTAAAAGTTCGAGATGAAAAACCCGGGAAAGTTTATTTAGGTGTGCCGCATCGTTTGGATCGGCCAGTTTCCGGTGTGATGGTGGTGGTAAAGAATGTTCGGGCAGCGAAACGTATCTCTGAGCAATTTCAAAAGAGAACGGTTACCAAAAAATACTGGGCGATTGTCGCCGGTGGCTTGCCTTCCGAGTCAGGAACTTGGACGGACTGGATGAGGAAAGTGCCGGACGAAGCTCGGTCAGAGATTGTTGGGGAGGCAGAGACCGGTTCGAAGCATGCGGTGCTGCACTACCGAGTCGTCGAGTCCAGTGGGGATTTGTCGTTATTGGAAATCGAATTAGAAACTGGGAGGACGCATCAAATACGCCTCCAGTGTGGCTCGCGAGGATATTCAATTGTTGGTGATACACTTTATGGTTCTGAGATTAGCTTTGGACCACAAACGGATGATCTAAGACAGCGTTGGATCGGACTGCACGCCCGTCAACTCGCATTCGTCCATCCGATTTCTCAGGAACCGGTTGACCAAGTCGCGTCACTCCCCGATTGTTGGTTGGGATTTGATTCGTTTGAAACGATCAAACATGTTGGAGAGGTCTGATGGATGAACCGCTTCGCGTGCTCTCTTTACAGCCGTATTACGGCGGCAGTCATGAGCAATTTCAGCAAGGGTGGGAACAATACAGCAAACATCAATGGTCTATTCTGACATTGCCGCCACGGCATTGGAAATGGCGGATGCGGCATGCGGCCATCTATTTTGCGGAAGAGGTTCAGCGACGACTTGGGGAAG
>CALKNI010000077.1 GCA_938091115.1 uncultured Pirellulaceae bacterium
CAGAGCGCAGCGGAGGAGAGGTGTTAAAGTTCGGTACATAGTTTTGTTTGTGGTAGTCTTGTGGGATTGTCGTTCATCATACCGTAGGTTTTGCATTTCGTTGGTTGTTTGTTAAATTTTGGTTTGCTTAATTCTCTCGTGATTTAAGTGGGGTGTTACGAATAACGCTCCAATCTATTTAGATTTTGCTATGAAAAGTATTTTATTGATCTTTAATGAGATGAAACAGTTGCACAATTTTGAAGTAAGTAAGACAAACGGGCGTTTAAATTTGCTACCAATATTTTGTGAATGTGATAGATGATGTACAAAAAATTTGTGATTGCTGGTTTGTTTTTCATCAGCGTTACTGGCTTGCAAGCCAGTAATGCCATCCCAAAATACAATGAGATACCCGTAGTTAAAACCTGGAGTGAGCTGCGCGAGGCTCCTGTTTTTGCCAAAGGTGATTTTGGAATTGTCCGTCTTGGAATGGAAGCTAAGCAATGCTCTCAAGGAAGCGGCGTTCTCTTGTATGCGCTTGTTGAACGAGGCGGGAGCCTGAGTGGTTCGTTGTATTACGACCATCCCAACGCATTGGGACCGCTCGTTTGCAATTGCGAGTCAGAAGTGTCCGAGGCGAATGGGCTTTTTTTACAGGAAGCTCGGTTAAAGTTAAGCGAAAATGTGGATTTCGTCACTAAATCCAATGAGGTGCTTTACACGCGTGTCGCGATGGTGCAAACGAAGGACCGTCAAATTAAAATACAGTCTCCAACCGGTAAAACGGTGACGGCTTCGATCCAGCGAACCAATGAGACTTTTGAGCCTTGGTCAAGCTTATCGTTGGCAAGTCTTGTAAAGGCTGGAGTAGAGAGTGGGGAGATCTACGAGATGCAGATCGGTTTACAATCGATGACACAGGCAACACCGATTCACAACGGGGTGGACGCGCAGTATATAGACATGACGCCAGCGGGTGAGCAGGCATTGCCAAAGTTGTGGCCATCGAATTCAAGCAAGACTTTAAAATTAGTGGCTAAGGACGGCGAGTTACTGCTTCGATCAGATTCCTCGATTGAGCTCTCTTCTCTTGAAGAGAACTTGCTTGCGCGTTGGTGGGTCAATGGAGAATTTATTTCGCCCAAAGCTGCGACGGTTCCAATGCTAAAGGAACGCACTGGAAAGATGATTGATGCCAATCAATTAAGAATTGTCTTGGATCCGAATTTGTTTCAGGGATCAGTAAAAAAAGGGGACAGGATTGGTCTCCAGTTGCTGTACGTGCCACAGGGCTGGGCTATAGCTGGAGTTCCACCTAAGCGAATGCATTGGTTCTCACGGCCTAAGCAGAGCGCTTCGAGTTTGAGGATGACCGCTCGAGTTGATTTTACGCTCAACTAAGCAATCTGCGCTGGCATAGTTTCCATGCTTTGAAATCGATTACTTCAACGCGAATTTCACATCACGCCAATCAATTATGGGAGCTCGCGTAATCGAAGATCTCGAAAGGTGATTGGGCTGCCTTCACTTTCCAGGCACAGGTAACCGGTTTTGGGATCGCACTGAGTCCCGCCGGAAACTTCTTCACCATTGACCCACAGGCGAACTTCACCGTTAATGGCGCGAACATAGTAATGGTTCCATTCGCCGACACCTTTGGAAAGTTCTTTGGTTGGAAAGCTTCTTGATCCATTTGGCGCGACAGGCGGAAAGGGTTTCATTTTGACACCGACGGGGAAAACGTCCCCATGGCTGGTGTACCAGTTGGCTGGGTTGGGTTGCCCGTAGGCTAGATCGAGAACTTGGACTTCGATGCCCTGTGGCAGGCCGGGTTTACCAGCCTTGGTTAACCTCTCGATGGAAGCCGGTGTGGTCCAAACAAAAATGCCACTGTTACCCGCAGGTTTGTGATGCATCCATTGCGCGACAAGTTCAAAATTGGTGTATTGTTTTTTTGTGCGAATGACACTGACGGGGCGACCGGTGCACTCAATCACATTGTCTTTAAATGTCCATGTGTCATCATTCGAGTTGACCCGCGTGAAGTGTTCTTCGCCGAGTGCTTCAAAGCCGGGTGCCAAGCCATCAACGAACGCACGCTTGACGTCTTGTTTTTCTTGATTCACTTGGGTTCCGGCAAGTGCGACTTTACCAGAGACAGCAGCTGCAACACCGGTGCCAAGCAACGCTCTGCGAGAGATGGGAGACGTTTTCTTATTCATAATCGATTTTGGAGGGAAAAAGGGTTGGTTTTTGTAAATTGGGCTCGTGAAGTTCTTTAATTGTAAGCTGTTTTTTTCACTCATGCCAACTTGTTTAGAAGTCCGTTGATTGAGACTAAGACTCCGGCTGGGGATTGATTAAACCACCAAATCGATGGTCAGTGAGTTTGCTAAAAATCAGTTAGTGGTGACCCTTTTAATCGGATTGTATCGGGCAACTTCAGAAAGAAAAACTAATTTGACGTCATCTCAAGCTGCTCCAGGATTACTCAGTTGATAGATTGATATGGCACAGTGGCCAAAGTGCCGACAGATTATCCGGACGTTGCTGAAGATTTTATGACGTTTGGTTGAATCTTGCGGTGAACTCTAACTCAATCGAAAGAAAAGTAATGCAGGCAACCAGTTGCTGGGCTTTGTTCCCAACTCTGTTTTTATCCATTTTGTTCGGAAGTGCTTCATTGATGTTGGGGCAAGATCCCGAGGTCAATGAAATTGCGTGTTTCCTTGATGACGTGAATCAGGTCGAAACAGTTCAACGCTACGCTTGGACCAAGGATCACATGCATGTGGGAGTTAGGTGGCAGCCATTTTTTGGTCGTCCGCTGGCCAATGCGTATGACGCCGAGCGACCTGTCATATCTGTTGCCAGTAGTTACGCTCAGTTTTGGGTGAGTTGGTCGGCGATGGAGCCGACGGAGGCGTTCACCGATTATGACAAGAACCCTTCGCCATCCTTGAAGACAATAGAGAAGGCAGTCGAGGTTTGTAATGAAAAAGGAATCAAAGTTGAATTTGTGTTTTTTCATTGTCCCGCCTGGGCGTCCGAGAGTGGCAAAGCGGGTGGTTTCAAACCAAAGAAAGGTTTGTTCCAAGGATATGTCAAACGAATCGCCACTCATTTTAAAGGTCGAGTCGATGCGTACCAGCTTTCCCATGAAGCCAATTTGCAGGGATTGATGAACGGGGCCGACATTGATTTTATCATTAACGACATTTTGATCGCGGGTGCTCAAACGGTTCGCACTGTTTATGAGCAAGAGCCGGCTACACCCGTCATCGTTTCAACAAACGGTATGTCGCCGTGTGAAAATTGTCCCGTGACTAAAGGGTTGTCGGGAAAAGGTGGGTTTGCGGTGGATCAGTTTTATAATTTAATGGTTTCTAATCCAAAGTTGATGAATCTCGTCGATGCATTAAATCTTAACGTTTCCGATCAAAACGACGGTTTTGGAAATATGGATGGTAGTTACGTCCCGTCAGTTTGGGGAAATTATGATCTGGCTCGCGGTAAACTCGATGCGGCGGGATACCAAGCGAAGGCGATGCTTTCGGCGGAATCCTGGGTTTCCTGGGATGACGGTTCGAGTGCAATAGATGTCAACGGCGATGGTTTAAAAAACGAGGTGGATGCCTATGACAAAGCAGTTACCATCATCGGTCAGTGCCTCCAGCGGGGACTCAATACCATTAATCTGCCGTGGTCGGATAACTCCAGTAGTTGGTCGATGGGACTTACCAAGCGTCGTGATTACAACGGTCGAATAGCCGAGCTTCAACCGGAGATTGTCATTGAGGCAAACGATGGTGGTGCAGGGATCGTGACAACAAAAGTCGGTCTACGAGGCCCTGACGATCGTTTCGAGATTGGCAAAGCCGGCGGAAATGTTTTTACGGTAGATGATTATATTAATCCACCTGATCCCAATCACTTGCATTATTACGTTTGGAAGTGGTACGCCCAGATTTCGAGCGGTCGGGATGAAGTCATTCGGCATGCAATGGCGGGGGAGATTGGGAATGATATTGCTGTGACGGGGAGAGGCTTTACTGGCAATGAGCGTTATCGAATTTCGTCTTTTAACCGGTCGAAAAATCGATTCACCGTGCTCGTTTACTCCTCCGGTGCTAATAGTAAAGAAGCTGTTAAAATTAAGATTCCCGCTCAGGTTCAGGCCGGGAAATACTACAACAATGAATCGTCAGTTGGTAAATTCAAGGGTGAGGGGTTTCCTGATGGCAGTCGATATTACGCGCGCGTGATCACAAAAAATATTGACCGAAAAAATGGAGCGGATCGCGATGTCCGCTACCTTGAAACCAGAGGGTCCGTCGTTCAAAACGGAGTTCTCGAAGTCAGCATTCCAAAGTCAAATAAGTTCACAGCGGTAGAATTTGTAATGCGGAAAAAAGAGAATTCGCCTTCGGCGAACCAAAAGGCTGCGTCCGAGAAGCCTGAATCATCAAAGTAATAAGCCAATCACGATTTTTATGTGACGTTGCGCTCCGGTGCAGGAACTTGTGTCAAAGGGAAACCAAAATGAAGCTAGTCCTGATTTTATTTTTTTCTTTACTGTGTGGAGTCGGCATTGCGCAAGAGCGGGATCAGCCTAATCTCATTGTCATTTTCTGCGACGACCTTGGATATGGAGATCTCGGTTGTTATGGGTCGGAAAAGAATCGAACTCCCAATGTTGACCAGTTAGCCAAGGCGGGGATTAAGTTTACAGATTTTTATTCTTCCAGCCCTGTGTGTACGCCGTCACGCTCAAGTTTGATGACCGGCTGTTATGCTCGTCGCGTTGGGATGCATGAAGATTACACGGGGCACTGGGTCCTTATCCCGCGCAGTCGGCGAGGATTAAATCCAGAAGAAGTCACTATTGCTGAAGCACTCCAGTCGGCAGGTTATGCGACGGCCTGTATTGGAAAGTGGCATCTGGGAGATCAGCCTGAGCATTTGCCCACGCAACACGGATTCGATTTCTATTTTGGGATTCCCTATTCCAACGACATGCAATCCAAGCGACGGGGGGATCCACCACTCCCATTGGTAAAACAGCGTACGGTTATTGAAGCACCGGTTGACCAGTCCACGTTGACCAAGCGTTATACGGAAGCGGCAATTGCTTTCATCACGGAAAACAAATCGAAGCCATTCTTTGTTTATTTGCCGCACACGTTTCCCCATCTTCCTTTATTCGCATCTCCAGATTTTCTGGGAAAAAGTGCCAACGGTCGGTACGGGGATTCCATTGAAGAGATTGATTGGTCGACAGGTCAAATCCTAGCCAGTCTTGATCGTCTGGGAATTGCCGATAACACATTAGTCATTTTTACGTCCGACAATGGGTCCAACGGTCGCAATGGTGGTTCCAATCAACCACTCTCAGGAATGAAAGGATCGACGATGGAGGGAGGGATGCGGGTTCCGATGCTGGCGAAATGGCCGGGCCGAATCAAGCCAGGCACCGTTTGTAACGAACTGGCGACCACGATGGATTTGTTACCCACCTTTTGCAAATTGGCTGGCGCTAAAATGCCCGAGCAAAAAATAGACGGATTCGATATTACGAATTTACTGTTAGGCAACGACGGTGCGAAGTCAGAATATGAATCGTTTCTGTATTATCGTCGTCGACAATTGCAGGCGATTCGGATGGGAGACTGGAAGTATCATCTTCCTCTTAAGGCAATACATCCAAATTGGACAACTCCTAAAACGGAGGCCCCCGGACGTCCAGCGAAATTAGTTAACTTAAAAGATGATCTAGGTGAACTGAACGACGTTTCCCAGGCGAACCCGGATGTGGTGGCAACAATGCAGGTAATCGCACGCAAAGCGATCGAAGAACTTGGCAACGATAGCAACCAAGGCACTGAGCAGCGGTCTGCATTGACACTTGAATTGTCGGCGCCGATGGTTCTAAAAAAATAGGTTGGAACGAAAAATAGTTGGCGGGGCGTCTGGGTTTTTAATAGCCAGACGCTCGCCAAATTTGAGTACTTACCAACTGTCGGTTCGAAAAGGAATCGCCGGCAGGCCTTCTTTATTTCCTAGGTTTCCAATTGCCGTTTCCTGCCAGCCAAACCGGACGGCAGATGGTTTGTCGACTCCCGCCGCCTCGACTACGACCGTATTGCCAACAACTTTAGCCGTGGCTTCGACAAATTTTTTATCATCACCAGCGATCATGAATTGAGACAGTGGTTTGGCGTCGAGTGATTTTAAGCCGGAACCCGTGTACTCAAATTCGAGTATGGCCTGATTGCCCTTAGCGGACATCGATTTATATTTTGGCCCCGAGTAGACCATGCTGGAATCACCATAGTTTTTAGCCATGGCCCAGCGAGCCAAACGCGCGCCCACGTCTCGCTTGTTTCTTGGGTGAATATCGTTCACATTCCCGGTGATATCGGTGACAACGACCATTCCGCAATCAGGAATTGCATCGAGGCAAGCTGTTTGGGCGTCCCAAAATCGCGGAAGTGATTCGGCATTGATTCCCTTATTTCGATTTTTAAATTTTGCGCTGTAGGGGAACGGTGCAATTTGTACGAAGTAAAATGATAGGTCATCTTGTTGGAAAACAGACTCCCAGCCTTTGACCATGGCGACTGTGCGATCAGTGTAAATGTCTGTGTCACCACTAACGCAGTTGGATTCACCCTGATACCAAATGATGCCCCGAAAAGAGTATGGAGCCAGCGGGTGGATCATGCCGTTATAAATTCCGCCATTTTTCGCGTTGGCTTGAAGGGAGTCGACCTGTTCCAAACCGATTTTAGGGGTCCATGGTTCAATCTGTGTCCCGCCCCAGTTGGATCCAATTAAACCAATTGGAACGTCGAGTTTGGCTTGGAGGTTCTTCCCAAAATAGTAACCTACTCCTGAAAATTTCTTGACAGAGTCTGGTGAACAGGCCTGCCACGTTCCGGGGGCATCTTCTTGCGGTACTGGCTTTTTAATGTGGCCGACAACATTGTAAAGTCGAATTTGGGGATGGTTTGCTTTCGGTATCTCTTCTTTCCCTTGTTCAGTTTGTGTCATGCTCCATTCCATATTGGACTGGCCCGAGCAGACCCAGACTTCACCAACCAAAAGGTCATCCAGCGTAATCGAATTTTTGCCGGTGATGCTCATCGTTGCCGGAGTTTTATTGGCTTTCAAAGGTTCCAATGCGACTAGCCATTTACCGCTCTTATCGGCCTTGGTTTTTTTCGTTTGACCCGCAAAAGAAACCTCGACTTCCTCTCCTGGTTCTGCCCATCCCCAAATATGAACCGGCTTTTCCTGCTGAAGAACCATGTGGCTGCTGATGACATTGGGAAGTCGTACATCGGCAAAGGTGGGCGCCGCCAATAGTGAGATTAGTAGTAACGTCGATACAATAATTTGTTTTGGAGTCATGAGGTGTCCGGCTGTTAGGTAGATTTCAAAGGAGTAAATCAAAGAAAACTTGTTATTGAAAGGAAGCAATTATGAGCATTTAGTACCGTATAAGTCCAATCTCAAATCAAAAATATTTGCAATTTTGAGTGATGATATTTCACAACAAAGAGTCTTGCTAAGGCAAGGGCGAGGTCGTCTTTTATGGCCCTTTGATAAGCTCGACGTCGGTGAAGTAGGCTCCTCCTACATTGCCTTGGGCATCAAACAGCCATGTTCTGAGTTGTGTCTTTCCTTTGGGAAGTTCAACTTCGAATACCTGGCCAAGGGTTCCCGGTTCGATTTCCGATTCTAGCGTTACTCCAGCAATTTCGATTTTTCCTCGAACCGCTTTGACCGGTCTGCTCGCCAGTTCAGGCCATTGGCGAAGTGTGATTCGATAGCGTCCGGGTGTTCGGGCATTCACCATCCACGGGCCCGTGACAGGCACTAGTTTGTTGATTTGTCCAAAATTCCAAGGAGGATTGCCTAATGGCATGTACCAATCCTGAGAACAGAGAGCCGTCGGATTTTCGGCTGGGCTTCCGAGATCAATGGAAACCGGAGTGATCCGGGGAGAGACGGACTCCCAAAACGGGAGGTAGTAAGATTTTAGTTTTTTGACGATTTCTGGTTGTTGATCAGCGATGTTTTTTATTTGTTCTGGATCGGACTGAAGATCGTAAAGTTCTTCGCCATTAATTAAACGCCATTGGTCTTTCAGGATGCACGAGTAGGACCACGGTTCCGGTGAAATTCTGAATTGAGGTCCACCATGGTATTGGACGATGAGATGGTCGCGGTGGCCAGTCGCATCCGCTTCTTTCAAGGTTCTAGCAAAAGAAATACCGTCCGGTTGATAAGAAGCGGGTAATTTCAAATCACAAAGTTCTGCGAGTGTTGGCAGGACATCAATATGTGCCGCTAAATGAGGGACGGCTCTGTTTTCGTTTAGTCCGCCGCGAGGCCAGCGGATGAAAAAGGGGACGCGGTGTCCGCCTTCGTAGATTGATGATTTTTGTCCACGCATTCCGGCGTTGTAGCCGCTGGCAAGCAAACCCGATGGTTTTTTAAAGGTTCCGCCGTTGGATGTGCCATTGTCGGTCATGAAGATCAGGATCGTATTCTCGGCGAGTCCAAGGTCGGAAAGTTTGCTCCTTAGCTTTCCCATGTTGTGATCGAAGTTGGCAATCATGCCATAAAATTCCGCTCCATTTTTCCATTTGATTTTTTCCCGGTAGGGATCACTCCAACGATCATCAACTCGATAGGGGCCGTGGGGTGCGTTGGTCGCTAGATAAAGAAAAAATGGTTTGTCCCGATTGGTTTCGACGAACTTGATGGCTTCGGAAAACCAAACATCGGTGCAGTAGCCAGTGAATTTTTCGAATTTTCCATTCCGTTCGTAGGTGTCATCGAAATAGTCGTTGCCCCAATAGTCAGACGCCTGTCCAACGCCACCGCATCGGTGCCAAAGCACATTTTGAAATCCACGATCTTGTGGCCGGTGCGGTGCATTATCACCAAGATGCCATTTTCCAAACATGCCGGTGACATATTGATTGGATGAGAACATGTCTGCGATGGTGCGTTCGTCGGGGTGCATCAGCGTCCGGCCACTGCTGGTTCGATAGGCACCCGTCCTCGCTGGATAGTGCCCCGTCATTAATGCAGCGCGTGTTGGAGTGCAAAACGAACTAACGTGGAAGTTGGTAAATCGAATCGACTCCTTGGCTAATTGATCTAAATGAGGCGTCTGTAAAATCGGATTTCCGTGACAGCTAAGATCACCGTATCCTTGGTCGTCCGTCATCACGAGGATGACATTGGGTCGTTCCTCGGCTGAGATAGACTGCGTGCCTAGAAGGAAAGGAGTTGCACCGCAGATGTAAATCAAGGTACCTGCCAGTGAGGTCTGAGTTCTACTTGATGGCGTGAAAACGGAACCCATTAGTAAATGGATCAATTGGAAGACGACTTTTTGAATGACTAGCATTGTCATGGACCAATTGTAGAAAGTTATTTTCATGGAGATCTTTTGCAATATCTGTGTAGGTTAGGTGATCTGTAGCATTGTTAGTTTACTGTTGCTGAAGGAGCAAGTGTTAGCAGAAACTGGCCCGCAGCACTAATTCTCCAGACTCCAAACGGTGTACTAGCCGACGGGAAGGCTAAAAACGTGACAAATCAAACGATCGGCGGTAGATTAGAATGAACTAGGGGTGAATGTCTGCAAAGGCTTTGACTGGTAGTTGTAGCGAGGCGAAGGAAATATTTCATGAGTGCGGCGACCTAAAGAAACCAAGTATTTTGCTCGAGATTAATTTTATGAAATCCGTTTTAACTTTGTTGTTTTTCATTCTTGTTTTTAACACGGCTATTGCCGATACCACGCAGCATGACTTCAAAGGCGCGGCAGTTGCCGAAGTCTACAAAGAAGCTTCTGGAGATAAGTTGTGGATTTACCGGTTCGACCCAGTCGATTACAAGCCTGAGAGTGATTTGCGTCCCGCCGTTGTGTTTTTCTTTGGTGGTGGTTGGAATGGTGGAACCGTCGGGCAATTTGAACAGCATGCAAAATACTTGGCCGCCAGAGGCATGGTTGCATTCGTGGCTGATTACCGAGTTAAACAAAGGCAAAAAACAAACCCGGATGCGTGCGTTGCCGATGGTAAATCGGCGATTCGCTGGGTTCGCAAAAATGCCAAGCGGCTTGGAATTGATCCCGATCGAATTGCGGCCGGTGGAGGTTCAGCTGGAGGTCATGTTGCGGCAACGACCGGAATCTGTGACGGTCTTGATGATCCCGAAGAAGCAAAGTCCAAGATCAGTTCAAAGTCGAACGCGTTGCTTTTGTTTAATCCCGTCTACGATAACGGCCCCAACGGCTATGGGCACAGTCGCGTTAAGCAATGGTTCCCAGCTATCTCGCCTGCGCATAATATCAATCAAGGTGATCCACCCACGATCGTTTTCCTGGGTTCGGAAGATAAGTTGATACCTGTTGAGACTGCCAAGAAGTTTGATGCCGATTTAAAGGCGGCGGGGGTTCAATCGGAGGTTTGGATTTACGAGGGCCAGCCCCATGGATTTTTTAATGAGGGAAAAAGCAAGGAATCGTTTGTTGATACCGTTCTAAAAATGGACGCTTTTTTGGCGGCGAATGGGTGGCTCGAGGGAAAGCCCGACCGCAAGAAATTGAATTCCCTGTTAACGACAAAATAAATTGGTCTTTTTTTGGCTCCTTTTTCTAAGATCTGTGCCCCTGGTGCGTTAAACCCGCTGTTGGCAGTTGATTTAATGAAATGGTGGGAGTTTGAAATGTCGGGAACGCTGGAACAGATTGAAATCCGGACTCCTTGTCCCATGGACTGGGATTTAATGGATGGTAATGACCGCGTTCGCTTTTGCGATCGTTGTAAAAAGAACGTGTACAACATCGTAGCAATGACGGAGATGGAAGCGGTCGCGCTAATTGACAGCGCAGGTGAAGAAATATGCGGTCGAATTTTCCGTCGAGACGATGGGACGATTGTTACTGCAGATTGTCCGCCTCGCCAAAATTCCCCACTAGCTATCGGTAAAAACCCGCTTCAGTTTTCTATGGCTTCCCTGATGATGCTGGTTACCTTGAGCGCTGGGTTAGCAGCTAGCGCTCCTTGGATTGGTGGGAAAGTCCAGCCGCTTTTCGATCGACTGTTCCCGACAGAATTGGGTGGTTCCCGTCCCATCGCGGGTGCTTTGGAAATGGGGGATATGATTGCTCAACCGCCTGCACCTCAGAATGTTTTGCCGGTTATTCAAGGTGAGATTGCGGTGTTTGAAGATCCCTCGTAATAAATATTTTCAGGACGGGCTGTTCTGCTTAATAAAGTGGCCGCGTTGGTTTGGTCATCGCCATTTTTTTGCGGGAAGCTCGCTTTAATTACTGGCAATTGTTGCCACCCCTCTTTGCTGTACCATAGAATTCGGTTGGCTCGATGGTTGATTGTTAGTATCGGGTTGCCGATGCTTAGTCGTGTATCGAGTAGAGAGGAGGGTTGGGTTTGGCAAAAGCAAAACTAATGTCGCGGAGGCAGTTTGCAGGCATAGCTGGCGCACTTTCAGTGCCGGTTTTAAGTCCAGCGTTGTCTTTACCAAACAATTCTTTACCGAACAATTGTGAACCAGAGAAGACACTGCGCGTCATTGCCTACAATATTTACGGAGGTAATGGTTGGCCTAAAGAGCGCCCTCTGGCTAGGCAGGCAGTTGCCAAGAAGCAGATGGCTTCGCGCCTGGCGCATGAGTTGGCATTGTACGAACCGGATGTCATTTGTTTTTCCGAATCTCCGTCAGAGTCAATCACACGAGATATCGCCAAACGACTCAGTTTTCATCATGTCCGGTTTCCCAGCGGCGGGAGCTGGCCTGGGACTTTGTTGAGCCGTTTCGAGATTGCTCAATCTCAAAATGTTCCGTTGGGTTATCAGCGTCCGCCGAAACTATTTACCCGTCACTGGGGACGAGCGGAGTTATTGATGCCGGACAAAACGACATTAGTTGTCCATTCTGCACACCTTTTCCCTACTGCGGATCCGGCCAATCGTCTGGCCGAAATTCGTGCAATGGTAAAATCGATGCAGGCTGATTTGCAAAGTGGGAAATCGATGTTGTTAATCGGGGATTTGAATCATGGACCAGACACAGCTGAATATAGACTGTGGATGGATGCTGGGTGGAGTGATACGTTCGCAAGAGTGGGTGTCGGTGAGGGGCCAACCATCAAAGCTGATATTCCGAAGTGGCGGATCGATTATGTTATGGCGGCTGGAAAAATCGCTAATCAAGTCGTTGAGTCGAGACCGTTGTTTGAAGGCGGCTTTCGTTTGAATGTTCAGGATCCCAAGTCATTTGCGTTGAGCGATCATTTGCCTCAGTTAGCAGTTTTTGACTTGTCTAAATGAGTGCGCAGGCTGGACTGCTCTCGGCGGGTGAATCTCGAGAATAGAGTTGGTCGGTCGGATACGTTAATTTTATCGAATGAGAATCAATGATAAAGCTGTTGCAGATTTGGATGGTGATTTGGTTGGTGGTAAGCGCTCAAAGTTTTGCGCAGGCGACTGACTTTTATGTTTATTACCTCGGGGGTCAATCCAATATGGATGGCTACGGGTATGTCAATCAATTGCCTGCCGCCCAGGCTGAGGCACAAAATAACGTTATGATTTTTCATGGCAACACTTCGCCCGATCGAGTTTCTGTTGATGGAAAAGGAGTTTGGAGCAAATTGCAGCCGGGGCATGGTGTTGGATTTAAATCAGATGGCAAAACCAATCAGTATTCCAACCGCTTTGGCGTTGAGTTGACATTTGCTCAGACGCTGCAGAAGCGTTTTCCTGAGCGGCGAATTGCGATTGTTAAGTATTCGCGAGGCGGAACGTCCATCGATGCGGCAGCCGCTGGAGGGTTTGGATGCTGGGAGCCCGATTTTGGAACAACTGCCGGGGTCAATCAATATGATCATTTTTTGGCGACGGTGCGTCACGCCTATGATGACACAGATATTGATAATGATGGTCAACCTGATCGCTTGATCCCTGCCGGGATTGTCTGGATGCAAGGCGAAAGTGACGCACACCATACACCTGAAATTGCCAAGCGTTATCAGGCGAATTTAAAGCGATTGATGGATTTGATACGAGCGGCCTTTCGGGAGGATGATCTTCCCGTTGTCATTGGGCGAATTTCATATTCCAAAAAAGACCCGCCCAGTTGGAAGTATGGAGAGATCGTTCGAGAGGCGCAAGCCGAATATGTGAAGGCTGACACAGCAGCGACACTTGTGACCACGACGGATAAATATGGATATTCTGATCCGTGGCATTATGACTCTCTTGGTTACATTGATCTTGGACGCCAATTCGCCAATGCGACTGCCGATCTTGAGCAGGGCCAAAAATAACTGAATTAGATTTTTGGTACTTCACCTTTTATCAGTAAAAAACGTGAAGTGCGGTGGAGGATCGGATAAGATCCAATGATGTGGATTTGCCAAGCGTTGTGATGATTTGTATTTCTTAAATTGGAGGTTTCTGAATGGGTCCCGGTAATATCATCAACAGAAACTCTGCCAACCGTCGGCATTTTATCAAATCTTCCGCGATCGTAGGTGCGGCAGCCTTGGGTCCAGTCCACCTCCTTGCAGCTAAAAATGGCTTGACTCAGGACAAATTGAATATCGCGGTGGTGGGCGCTGGCGGACGGGGCGGTGCGAATCTCAATGGTTGTTCGGGTGAAAACATTTATGCACTTTGCGATATCAATCAATCAACAACTGCCAAATTAAGCGAGCGATTTAAAGACGCCGTTGTGACAACAGATTGGCGTACTTTGATTGACGATCCCAAAATTGATGCGTTTGTGGTGTCCACGGCAGATCATCACCACGCCTTGGTTTCTATCGCCGCGATGCGGGCGGGCAAACACGTCTATTGTGAAAAACCATTGGCGCATACAGTTCGCGAAGCGAGGCTGATGCAAGATGAATATAAAAAACGGAAGGGTAAGATTGCGACTCAGATGGGAACGCAGATTCACGCAACAGGAAATTATCGACGAGCGGTCGAGATCGTGCAAAGTGGAATGCTTGGCGCTGTGACCGAAGCGCATGTGTGGTGTAGTCGAGGAATATCGCCCGTTGGTCAGGCTGTATTGCCGGAGCAACCTGTTCCAGAAACGTTTGATTGGGATGTCTGGTTGGGGCCAGCGGCGAATCGGCCGTACAACAAAAGTTACTGGTCAGGCGGAAATCTGAACTGGAATCGGCGATGGGAGTTCGGCAACGGAGTGCTCGGCGATATGGGGAGCCACCTGATTGATTTGCCTTATTGGGCATTGGAGCTTGATCGCCCAACTTCTGTTGTTTCCGAAGGCCCTGAACCTGACCCGGTTGCTTGTCCACCGTGGCAGCAGGTGACTTGGGAGCATCCAGCCCGCGAAGGTGGTGGAGCGCATCACGCAGCTTGCAAGGTCGTTTGGTATCACGGAAACGAAGGGATGAAGCGTCGTGCGGAGTACCTTCAGCCAAAAGTGGGTAGTGATACTAACCTTGGTAAATGGGGAATTGGGGTCGCGTTTATTGGAGACCGAGGCGTATTGGTTGCCGATTATGGAAAAATGGTTCTTAGCCCATCAGCTGATTTCGCGGATGTTCCTCGTCCCAAAGCGACCATCGAACCTTCACTCGGGCATTACAAAGAATGGATCCATGCTGCCAAAACAGGTGGCGAATCGCTGTGTAATTTTGATTACTCCGGTGCTCTGATTGAGCACAACCTTCTCGGCAACGTCGCTCATCGAGCTGGAAAAAAGCTGCAATGGGATGCAAATTCGATGAAGTTTACCAACGACGAGGCAGCCAATGCGTTATTAACAAAATCGTATCGAGACGGTTGGGGTGTCTAACGTCGCTTAATAACTGTAACCCGCGTTAGTCTTCGTCTTCAGCAGGTTCGGGGCGTTTCGGGCGTTCGGAGGTTGTCGGCACGTTCGAAGTGGGCAAACTGGAGTTGGCTTCCTTGATCGAGGAGAATGTGCGGAACTTGGGAACCACCGGAGCAGGGGAGTCGGCACGATCGCTATTTGCAATGCAATATAAGTATTTTGAACTTCGCAAGAATAGTCGACCGTCGCTGGCTGCAGGAGAGCCCCAAAAGACTTCCTTTTCAGAAGTTACCTCGTTGACTGCCAGCAGTTCGATGTTGCTGCCTAATTGGAAAACATAAACTTGCCCACTGGCATTGAGATACAGCATTCGGTCTCCCACGACGATCGGTGAAGCGTAGTCGAGCGAACCAAAGCGAGCGTTTCCCGTCTTACGTTCGCCTTTTAGTCGCATTTGAAATCCTCTTTTCCCAGTCGCTGTATCGACGGTCGAGAGTATGCCGCGGGCAATAATATAAAGGTCTGATTCGTAGCGAATGGGTGATCCATAAACCGCATTCACAGGCCCATTCCAAACCAAATGAGTGTCGCTGACGTTTCCAGTTCCCCCAGCGTCGATGGCGACACTGCCCCCTCCCTGTCCAGAAAATGCGTATACGCGATTGCCGTCAGCAATCACGCTGGAATAGGCATGTTGAGATTTCGTAGCCGTCGAATGCCAACGTAATTTTCCGGTAGTTGGATCAAGCCCCCATATTTCACCGGGGACCAGCATGACAAGATCAGTTCGGGTTTCATTGACCGGTACCAAAATGGGAGTTCCCCACATGCCGTTGAGGCCCGTTGCGGATTGTCGCCATTTTTCTTCACCCGTTTGGGTGTCAAACCCAATGACCGATTGGCTCTCTGCGGATGCCGTCACGATCAATGTATTGCGATACAGAATTGGGCTGGACGACGATCCCCACTTGGGTGGATCGGATTCCTTGCCAGCGCTGGCTCGCCAGAGTTCATTCCCGTCAAGATCAAACGCGAAGACACCGCCCTTGCCGAAAAATGCATAGACGTTCTTACCATCCGAGACAGGCGTGTGGGAAGCGTAACCGTGAGAGGAAACGCCCGACCTATAATAGGAGTCCTCTGGCAGCGAGGCTTCGATATTGTTCTGCCAGAGAATTGCTCCTGATGTTAAGTCGATGCAGATTAGATGCCGTACTAAGTCTTCAAGATTACTTTGCTGCTCTTTGGTTACCCCGTAACCGGAATAACAAGTAACAAAAACCCTTTTACCGACAACGATTGGGCTCGATGCACCCGGGCCAGGAAGACGCGATTTCCAGGCTATGTTTTCGAGAGGAGACCAAACATTGGGTATGGCATTGGAATCAGTCGCGGCGCCTGCCCCTTGAGCTCCGCGGAATCGTGGCCAGTCATCAGCGTTGCCTGAATCGAAAAATAGGAGTGTTGTGATTGCAAAAATTACAACCGTAAAGGTGGGGTTCGACATGATTTGCCAGAAAAGGATGGGGGTAGAATGGTTAACTGAAATCGTTAGTTGCAAGTGGGACTAACGTCAGCCTTCCCGTCAATTGGCTTTTAAAATAACATGCTGACACAACTGATTGCTAATAAAACGACGAGATAAATCGCTGGCGATGCTAAATCGCAGGTTGATTTAATTAACCAAGTGCTGATCAGAGGAGCAGTGCCGCCAAAAACAGCAAGCGTAATGTTGTAGCTTAAGCCGATCGCTGAGTACCGGCCTCGAATTGGGAAGCTTACAGGATTTGTTATCAAATTTAATATTCAATTACAAGATTGAATTAACGGATCGCCAGCGAAGAATCGTCCTAAATTACGACCGTTGGAATGAAGAGAAAGCTGGAGCATGCCATCTTAAGTGGATAGTCTCCGGTCATGTCTGATTGTTGAGCTCCGGCATAGCAAGTTTTTTCGCATCTCGGTTTGTTCTCTGAAGAGGTAAACTGAGTGGTTAGCTATTATTAGATTGTAGAGCGTTTCTAATTCGGTTGCGCAATCAATTTTGCTCGCGGCAAGGCTGTTAATATGAAGATCGACCGTAGCTTCATATGATGACGACAAGGTATAGGCACAGTGAAAACGGATGATAAACTAGACTCGAGACTTCTGCAGTCAATGTTTCGTCGCTGATCATTCAGAACTAAAACAAAAATGAAAAAATTCTTATCGGTGTTCTTGCTGTTGTTATTGACGCTTACGGCGCGTGCAGAGAAGCCGAATGTTATCATTATCTACTCCGACGATCATGGTTATACCGACCTCGGTATCCATGGAATTGACGCCAATGTTGACACACCCAACATGGACGCGCTCGCCCGAGGGGGTGTTCTGATGCGTGCTGGATACAGCTCGGCCCCCCAGTGTCGCCCATCTCGATGTGGGCTGTTGACGGGACGTATCCAAAACGAGTTCGGGTTTGCTGACAACAAGGCCGATGCTGGATCTGGTGTTGGGACCCTGCCAAGGATCTATCCGTCGGGAACGGATATGGCGGGTAAGCCTCTTCTTACAATCGCTGATCGAATGAAGCAGCTAGGTTACGTTACCGGATTCTCCGGCAAATGGCATTGCGGACTCAATCACGATCCAAAAAAAGAGTACGATCCGCGGAGTCGTGGTTTTGATGAGTACTGGGTTGCACCAATGACCAATGGCTATACCAATCTCGATCTCGAAGGAAATCTGATTCCGCACCAGAAAAAAGCGGAGTGGCCGAAAGAACTTCAAAACCGCGTCATCTTGCAAGGTAAATTCGCCGAGGCGTTTGTTTCCCGCAACAAGGACAAGCCATTTTTCTTGTATTTCCCGATCTATGGTCCGCACGTACCGATGATTAAGAAGTCGGATCCCTACTACAAGGATTTTCCGAAGCAAGATTATCCGAACTATAACGACCAGCAAGATGATGTCCGACGTCAAGGCTTGGCGTTGCTCAAGGCAATGGATGATGCGGTCGGTGGACTGGTGAAGACATTGCAACAACATGGCCTCGAGGAAAATACGCTCATTTTGTTTGCCGGTGATAATGGGGCACCGGGTAAGCAGACGCACAACAGCCCGATTGGAAGTTGGAATGGCTCGAACAACGTTCCCATGCGCGGAGTCAAAGGATGGCTGCATGAAGGTGGGATTCGTGTGCCGATGTTTGCCTATTGGAAAGGGGAGATCCCGGCAGGTCAGGTGGTCGACGAAATGGTCACCACACTGGATTTTACGGCAACGACAGTCGCGTTGGGTGGTGGCGCGATTCCATCGGAATTTGACGGTGTCGATTTAATGCCGCGTTTTACCGGCAGCGTCTCCAAGCTTCGCCGAGTTCAACCGATGTATTGGGATTTTTATACGGGACAGGCGATGCGAATGGGTGACTGGAAACTGTGGCGGAAAGACGATACGACGGTTTTGTTTAACATAGCAAACGATCCATCGGAACTGACAAACCTTGCCTATCAGCACCCCGAACGGGTAATTGAAATGAGTAAGCAACTCGATCGATGGTCCGAATCTCTACCCGATTCAGCACGTTACGATCCAGAGATGCGTGGAAAGAATATGATCAGCTCGCTTGGCGGAGCGCCCGCGAATGTCAAACCGGATCCTCGTTACTTAGTCCCTTACGACAATCCAGTCCCGACCCCGTACCCCACGGCCGTCATTTCACCCGGCGGGCCAGCCATCATTTTTGAATCGGCGAGACCTGAAAACAAACAGGTCAAACCAAAAGAGAATGCAAAACCGGAAATGATAAAAAATGGAAAAGGAAGCACAAACCGAAGCGCAACCGGAAATCGACCTAATCTAGAGAAACTGTTCCAGCGGCGCGATCAAAATCAAGACGGTTTCGTTACGCTCGAAGAATTTATCGGTGATCCAGAAACTCGAAATGTTACTGCGTTAACCAGAGTGTTTAATAAGCGAGATGTGAATCAGGACGGACGGCTCACACTTGAGGAAATGCAAGTTAAGCTGGATTAATGATTGGCAGGTTTCGAGTTGACTTGATTTGCTGCGAGTACAATAAACAAGTGGATCGTAAGTAGTTATTGTCTCTGCGAATTAGTGCAGATTCCCCCCCTCGTTGGCAGGGGTGAGTGAAGTTCCACCCTGAAGATGGAATCCTTGATCAGCTTTGTTATGATCAGGCACCCAGTTTGGCGCGGCTTCGTTAAAAACATTGCAAGTCTCTATCGCCCCCTTGAGAAATTACCATGTTCCAAAAATCTTTTTTCTATTTGGTTTTACTAACGATCGGATTGATGAAATTCGGTCCCTTGATTGCCCAAGAAGAGAGCAAGTCAACCGGCGGGATGGCTGCCAACCCAGTCGTCGGTACTTGGGATTTGTCTGTTCGTTGGGGCAAGAGTGGTGACGAGAAATTGGGTCGCCACATCTTAACGGTTAAGCCGGATTTGAGCGGAGAGATTAAAGACGTCGAGGAGGGTTGGGCCAATCCAATTCGTAACTTAAAAGCAACCAAACAGAATGTAATTTTCAGTTTTTACTATGGCGACAAAGACGATTTCACGATTGACTTTAAAGGCAAAGTCAAAGCGGGCGTCAAAGGCAAGCAGTTGGAAGGGAGCTTTTCAGTCTTCGGTACCGAAGGTGTCGTCACGGGTGAACCGTTGGATGCTGAAAAGATAAGATCGGGTTTTTCCAAAACCTCGGTACTAGATGCTTACCAAGTTCGATCCTTCACAAGCTCCGAGAACGATAAAGTTAACTATCGATTGTTTGTTCCATCGGATTATGATGCGAAGAAAAAGTACCCCATAATTCTCTTTCATCATGGCGGTGGCGGAGCTGGAAATGATAATCGAAGTCAGCTTGAAGGAGCCTGTGTTCGCGAGTGGATTCGTCCAAAAATTCAAAGTGACTATCCATGTTTTATTGTCGCCCCTCAATTTCCTGGGAAAGATGAGTTTGCCAAGAAAGAGCGTGGTTTGAAGGGTGGAGAAAGGGTGGATGGAATGAAACTCCAGACCCGCACCATTCACGAGATGTTGGATAGTCTCGAAAAAGAATTTTCAATCGATAAAAATCGAGAGTACGTGACGGGGCTTTCTTTCGGTGGTGATTGTACCTGGTTATCGCTGTTTGAACGTCCAAAACGTTTTGCTGCCGCCGTGCCAATCTGCGGTGGCTATTCGCTCAATCCCTCTGAGTCAAAGAAAATCAACGAACTGGCTGGATTGCCGATTTGGGTTTTCCATGGCGATGCAGATAAGGTAGTACCGGTGCGAGCGTCCCGGGAAGTGGTGAAGGTCTTGACGGATGCGAGAGGAAAGCCAAGGTATACGGAATATCCACAAGTGGGACATTTTTGCTGGGATCGAGCCTACCGGGATCCTCAGTTAATCTCATGGCTATTCGCTCAATCGAAAATGAAATAGCAACAGACAGATTAATTGTCTCTTTAGAGATCACCCCGTTACCGTCGATAGGCTCTCATTGAATCTAGTCAGTGGACGGCGAATCCTCTGCACATGCATCCAGATGAAGATCGAGAGGTGCTAATTCGTCAATGGAAGTAATGAAACGTTTCGCTAGATGTTTTAATTGATCTGACCAGACTTGAAATGCCTTTGGTCACCGCAGTATCGGTGTTATGTTTTGGTTAAGATTTCGTTTAATGAGGCGTAATTTGCAGTACCACAGAACCGTGCTGGAGACCGGCGTCGCTGACACTTTATTACTCGCTTTTCATACAAAAAGAGGTCTCGATTCTTTTCGGCAGTCAACTTTTGTGGGCCTCGAAGGGCGGTACCCCTTAATCGTCGTCACACGCGGGTAAAATTACTGCTAGTCGATCATATTCACCATAGATACACTGTTAATTCTCTGCAGAATTAACGGGGACTCGGGAACGTCTTCGAGGGATTATGTGTTCGAGAGAAAACGTGCGATTTAATAATGCTGGAATTCCTCCCTTGAGAACAATCCCTCATGCAATGCGCGAGAAAGCTATTCTAAAAATGCGCCTCCTTCATCAATCAAAAGTTAAATGACGACCAAAACTAGAGAACTTGTTAAATCCGGTAGCAACTCTGCCTCATTAGTAACTCAGACTCCACTTCTCGATGCAGGAGATGTCGAAACAAAGCGTCAAGAGATCCTGGATTATTTTCATGATACTTTTACGCTCTATGAGAGTCTCTTCGAATGTCTCGCTAATGATGAATCTTTTTATGCCCGAGCCAATCCATTACGCCATCCATTGATTTTTTATTATGGCCACACTGCCGTATTTTTTATCAACAAACTTAATGTGGCAAACTTGATTGACCAACGAATCGATCCACACATTGAATCGACACTTGCGGTCGGGGTTGATGAGATGTCTTGGGACGACTTAAACGAACAAAATTATGATTGGCCGACCCCTGCTCGAGTGAAAGCTTATCGAGATCAGACCCGAGCCGTCGTCGACAACTTTATTCGAGAGTGCGATTTCAGTTTGCCAATTGAATGGAATAGTCCAATGTGGATTATTTTGATGGGGATTGAGCACGAGCGAATTCACTTGGAGACAACTGCTGTCCTGATACGAGAGCTGCCTCTCGAGAGAGTCGTTTCGCATCCCGTTTGGAGCAACATTTGTAGAGAAAGTGGCGTGCCTCCGGAGAACGAATTAATAGCCGTTGAGGGTGGTCAAGTTGAAATGGGTAAGTCAAAAAGTAACTCACTTTATGGCTGGGATCTTGAATACGGTTATGCTTCGGAAACAGTCAAGGATTTTCGTGCTTCGAAGTTTTTAGTTTCCAATCAGGAGTTCCTTCAGTTTGTCGAATCTGGCGGCTATCAAAACAGCGATTTCTGGACGACCGAAGGTTGGAGTTGGGCTGAATTTCGGCGAGCCGAGCATCCAGTGTTTTGGGTTAAAGAGGGAGAGAACTTTAAGTATCGCTCAATGTTGGAAGTGATCGACATGCCGTGGGACTGGCCTGCAGAAATCAATTACCTTGAGGCAAAGGCTTTCTGTAACTGGAAGTCGGAAGCAACGGGAAAAAATATTCGAATGCCTACCGAAGCAGAGTGGTATAAGCTTCGGGAAAGGGTCGACACAGACCAACCTTACTGGGGATCAGCCCCCGGTAATCTCAATCTTGAACATGAGATGTCTCCATGTCCCGTAAATCGACATGAGTTCGACAGCGGCTTTTTCGACGTGATTGGAAATGTATGGCAATGGACCGAGACGCCGATCGATGGGTACGATGGATTTGAAGTTCATCCTACTTACGATGATTTTTCGACACCAACGTTTGACGGGAATCACAACTTGTTCAAAGGCGGTTGTTGGATTTCAACCGGTAACTACGCAATCAAAGATGCAAGGTATGCGTTCCGACGGCATTTCTTTCAACACTCTGGATTGAGGTATGTTGAAGCCGAGCCTCTCCCGGAGCTTGAGGTTAGCGTCTATGAGACCGATCAAATGGTTTCCAATTACATCGAGTTTCATTATGGCAAAGAGAATCTGAATCTTCCTAACTTCCCTGTGGCTTGCATTAAAGAAGTGTCTAAGCGACTGGAAGGCCAGTCGACCCAGCGAGCACTTGATATTGGCTGTGCGACGGCAAGGTCATCGTTTGAGTTAGCGAAAATATTTGACCATGTTGACGCCGTTGATTTATCCGTGCGTTTGATAGAGCCCCCCGCCAATTTGCAGAGGGCCGGTCGTCAACGCTACGTGTGTGTTGAAGAAGGGGAACTGACACTATTTAATGAAATCCAACTGGACGATTATGAAGGCTACAAGGAAGTCAAAGACAAGATCGCTTTCATGCAAGGTGATGCTTGTAACTTGGTTGAAAAATTCAATGATTACGACTTAGTGTTTGCAGGAAATCTGATAGATCGACTTTATGACCCAGTTATGTTCCTTGAGTCAATCAAAAGCCGGATTCGGCCGGGTGGATTATTAGTATTGGTTTCACCCTACACTTGGTCAGAGGAGCATACGCCTCGTGATAAGTGGCTGGGTGGGTTTAAAGCCGCCACTGGAGAATCGTTCACGGCTATTGAGGGAATTGAAAAAGTGCTCGGCCCTGAATTTAAAATGGTTGGTGATCCAGTCGACTTGCCCTTCGCGCTCCGCGAAACGAAGCGGAAGTTCCAATACGGAGTGTCTGAGTTGACGGCGTGGCAGAAAGAAGCGTAGATGCTTGCTTGGTTGGTTGTTTTTTGACCAGCGATAGACGGACGACATCTTCCGATTGGAAGGTACGCCGGTATGATAATAGACCTCGATTGTTCTAATCGCGAAATTACCGCTCGATCGCTATAGCCGACCAAATTTTCATGACCATTGAAACCAACTTGCATTTCAATTTTCTCTCGGAGTTGTACGCTGGAGATTTTTCTTCGGCCTGCCTGCTTTCTGAGTATCCGTCGTCCAATAGCGATGAAACTTTTTTTCAAAACAAAACCAAGTATCTCATTCACGATCCGTTTCCACCGCCCCCTCGCGAGCTGTTAAAAATTCTTGGGCCGCATCATTTGATGTGTGGTTGGGGACAGCATGTAGAAATCGTTTCCGAGGTTGCGCTTCCGTCCATTCTTCTGGATCACTGGACATCGGTATTTGGTGCAGAGGGGATGCCTAGGTGGCGATTGTTTGACGCCTCTGATAAGGATTCAAAATTCATTACCCTGTTTCCTCATCAATCAATATCTGCTGAGCAACAAGTTTTGGATCCGGATGTTAATTACGCGCTTCACTCCAAAGAAGTGATTGAAAAAATTGATTGCCCGCAAGCGAAAGTTTTCGACTCTGTCACGCCGCCTTGTATTGTGAAACTCAGCCATGGTTACGCAGGTCTTGGGAATTTTTTGATTCGAAGTGAATCTGATGAAGCGGAAATGCGAAAGCAGTTGATCCAGTACGGAGGCGAAGCTGTTCTAGTTATCAATTCAGTCATTGAAAATATTGTTGGTGACTTTGGAGTTCAATTCTATCTTCGCTCAGACGGCTCCATCGTATGGCTTGGGTTTACTGAGCAGCACTTCAATTCGAACAAAAAATGGTGTGGTGGTACGTTCTCGGTTGACTTGCAGGAACAGTTGCTTCCCGAGCTTTGTAAAATGATTGAGCCGGCGGGAAAGTACCTTCATGAGTGCGGATATGTCGGGGTGGTTGGAATTGATATTTTGCGAGATGGTTCGAACAACATGTTCCTCGTCGACGTGAATCCCCGCCTGACTGGCATCACGCCGTTTCTGATGGCATCGCGGATTTTTGCTCGCGAAGGTTTGAACGAAGGCATTTATCAGGCAAGTTGTCGATTTAAAGGAAGTTTCACTCAGTTAATTAGCCAGGCAGAATCGATCAAGGGTGCGAGAGTCGTAGTGCATTCGGCATTTGAGTCGGGTGACGATGGAGATATAACGACGGTCTGTCATCTTTCGGTTACTACTGATTCGCAGGACCGCAACCAACAGGTTTTGCAACAAATCCTTCAGTCCTAGAAAGCCTCCTAATTCGCTCGATTAAACTAACGCGGGGTATCCAGTCGTCCTTTGAAAACTAAGTCACTTACATCGGGTCCCATTCTTGCGCACGTCAGGGATCTGGCGCTGCCGTCGAGCATTGGTTTGTTTTTTCAAACCATGTATAACGTCGTCGATTCTTTTTACGCCGGTGAGATATCAACGGCGGCTTTGGCTGCGCTGGGACTCAGCTTTCCAGTTTTCCTTCTGATCATTGCCACCAGTGGTGGTTTATCCCGCGGTGCTTCAGCCTTGATTGCCAATGCAATTGGAAGCCAAGAAGTGGACAAGCAACGCTGTTACATCGCGCAAAGTATTTCGCTGGGTTTAGTGGTATCGATGGTGATGACCGTTACCGGTGTTTTTGTTGCGAAACCCCTGTTCCAGTTACTTGGAGGGACGGGAGAATGCCTCGCAATGGCGATGGCTTATATGATCCCAATTTTTGTGGGCTCTGTGTTTTTTATCATCACAAGTTTGAGCAATGCGATTCTAATCGCATCGGGTGACAGTAAGACGTTTAGCAAAGTTTTAGTGGTTGGTTTTTTTCTCAACCTGATTCTTGATCCATGGTTCTTATACGGTGGTTACGGTCTCCCCGCGATGGGGATTACTGGAATTGCATTGGCGACAGTCGTCATTCAAATTGGGAGCAGTGTGTTCATGGTTTCGACGGTGGTTCGTCGGAGATTGTTGGCACTCAATTCATGGCAGGTGTTGGTCCCAGATTTGAAAACTTATCGAGAGATTGCCGAGCAGGCATTGCCGGCCAGTTTTAATATTATGTCGGTCGCACTCGGCTTTTTTGTAACGACCTATTTTCTAAAAAGTTTTGGAGATCAGGCCGTTGCAGCTTTTGGCGTTACAACTCGAATCGAACAAATCGGCCTGCTTTCCACAATGGGTTTGTACGCGGCAATCATGGCTCTGGTTGGGCAAAACAATGGAGCAGGGAATTTCGATCGAGTTCGCCATACGATGCGAGTTGCTAATCGAATTGGATTTATTTTGAGTCTAGTGACCTCAGGGATAATCTATATCTTTGCCCGGCGGTTGATGCAGGTTTTTACCGACGATTCCGGAGTTATCGAAATTGGAGTCGAGTGTTTGCATATCATCATGCTGGTTCAATGGTCTTATGTTATGACCTCAACGCACTTGGCCATGTTGCAGGCGACAAAGAGACCGCGTTACGGATTCTTTGAATCAGTGCTTAGAAAGGTTCTGTTGCCGCTTCCGTTTTTCTGCGTGTTTGTGTGGGCCTGGCAATTTGAGATTGCTGCGGTCTGGTGGATTATCTCGGGGACCAATGTGTTCATGACGGTGATCACTGTCATATATGCACAATGGGTGTTGAGACATTTAGGAAGCGCAAAGATGGGAGGGTAGAGTTTGCTGGTTCGACATAAGTGAGAGTCGGGTTTTTGAGGTGTTGCACAGTTGGGGAATGTACCGCTTGAATTGAAAACGCCAGCTCGTAATGAAAACACCAACAAGCCCAGCAAAAAAACTATTGCGACAATTTGTGCCTTGAATCGAATTTGCCAACGAGGTTCGTGTCTGCGATGATCACCCTTATCAGTGCCTAATTTCTAGCTCCAATCCGCACTATGACTCTGGAACATGGGCGTCAAAATCGAAGAGGAAACCTTGGGAACGTGATGAAGATTCAACACACAAACCTGTTGTCTTTATGGGTGTTGACCCTGGGCTGGGCGCTGACTTGTACTGGAACTGCCCAAGCTCAAGCCCAGCCGCAGCAGTACATCCCTCACCATCTCCTAGGACTGATTCACACGCCAGAGGTTCATCGTGAATTGAAATTGACCCAAGGGCAAGTCGATCAGTTGGAAAATCTTTTTGATCAAATAGATGGTCAATGGTGGAGATCCAGAAATCTGAAACCGGATGAAAATGCGGTGGTCATTTTGAAATTGGAGGAAACGGTCAACGATTGGTTTCAATCCAACTGCACAGCCGTTCAGGAGCAACGCCTTCAGCAACTCGTGCTAAGGTCTCAGGGGACGCGTATGTTGCTACGAAAGGACGTGAAACAGAAATTGGGCCTTTCGAAAGGCCAGTCACAGTCTATTTTCGAGTTGGCTCGGTCCACGCAAAATGCACAGGTGGAATTGCAGAAGGCGACTCGACAGAATTTGTCTACAGACGACTTGCGTGATGTTTTTTCGAAAGCCCAACAGGCGGAGCAGCAAGTTTTTACGAGCGTGCTAAAACCAGAGCAAATTGCAAAACTTAGTGAACTCGTTGGCCAGGAATTCGATACGAAGGGGTTGAAGCGGATCTTTCCTAGGGCTCCAGAGTTGATCGCCAGTAAGCACTGGCTCAATTCAAAGTCCCTCACGTTAGCAGAGTTGCGGGGGAAAGTTGTGTTGCTGCATTTTTATGCGTTTCAATGCCACAACTGCAAGGCAAATTTTGATGTCTATCGAAGGTGGCATGAGAAGTACGGAGATCAAGTGGTGGTGATTGGGATTCAAACCCCCGAAACTGCCTTGGAGCGAGATCCACTTGCTGTGACTCGCGCCGCCGGGAAGGAGGATCTTAAGTTTCCAATCTTGATCGATCTTGAGTCCGCCAATTGGAAGAATTGGTCCAACACGATGTGGCCCACGGTCTATGTGATTGACAAACAGGGGTATCTGCGACAGTGGTGGCAAGGGGAGCTCCGATGGCAGGGGGCCAATGGAGACCAGACCATTGAAAAACTAGTGGGAGAGTTACTTTCGGAAAGCTCTTAGGCACCTATTCTGGATGTTGCTACGAGTCCACCTCTAGAGTGGATGATGTAAGTTCAACGGTTGCAAGTTAAGTAATTTTCTATATCTGTTTGTTCAGTTCCATAAAATTCTAGACGAAGATCGAGTCCAGTCAGTCCACCTTTTTAGTCGAGAGAGCACGCAGTTTTCAATCGTTTGAGTTTTAACCGCGTGGTTTAAGCATCATCAAAATTCTCACGATGAGCTTTCTTCTTCTCATCAGCTTAAAAATAGCGATCTGCTTAGCCTCATCCCAAATTTTAGAACCCGAGAATCAGCTATTCAATCAGATAGGACGCACCAACTTCCCCGTTAATTCGTTGGCCTGTCTCATCTTTAGGCAGGTAAGATCGCACGTAATCAATGCGCGCGGAGTCGGAAGACACACTGATTCGAAGATGCCCTGAGCTACTGATTACTTCACCGCGGTAGCCGTACTCTTCTGCACTGCGTACATTGCCAAAACGAGGATGCCCGGGTTGTGGAACGGCTTGGTAGACAATGCCGTCCAACTCTTCTTTTGCGTACAAATGGTCGTGACCATGAAAAACAACGGAGACCTTATTTTGGACCAGCAAATCGTGAATTGGCAATTCCCACTTCGGTCGGTTTTTTGAAAAAGTATTGGTACCATCGAGTTCATTGCCACCCCACTCAAAAAAAGGAGCTGAGTGGACGCCACCTCGATTGTTTCGGTCTGCTCCACCTATCAAATGGTGAATGAAAACAAACTTAAATTTTGCTTTGCTTGCGCCGAGTGTATTTTCGAGCCAGCGGTACTGCTGGTCACCTAAAGTTTGGTGCCAATGATCGCCTTCTGTACGAGATTGTCCGCCCGAATACCAAAACGGATCCAGAACGACAAAAAGGCTGTTGCCCCAATGCCACGCGTAGTAGTCTTCGACCTGGCCAACGTTATCAACGATCGCTTCATTGCCAGAGTAGAAGGGTTTCGTTTCTTTTAAGTTGGGAAACGGGTTAGGGATATACTTTTTGCGTGCATCAACAGACCAGTTTCTTGTCGGGTTTTCTAAATCCTTTTGATTATCACGAGCCCGGTTTTTCCCACCGCCTTTGTTTTTCCCTTTTCCTCCCTTGCTGGATTCGCCGTCATGGTTTCCTAAGCAAAAGAACAACGGTGTCGAATGACAAAGTGATCCCAAATAGTATCGCTGAGCCAAATACTGTGGTTCTGCAAGCTCCGGCCGAACGTATTTGCCGGTCATGAATGTATCGCCGAGTGCTATGTGAAAATCAGATCTATCCCGCAATGCGTTGCGTAACGTTGACAGGTAAACATCGCCGCTCGTGTTTTCGTCGAGGTGCGAATCAGCCTGAACAGTAAAACGAAACGAACTTGTTGGTGCCCGTTGCGTATGGAAAGAATAGACTTGGCTCGTTTGAATTTTCGTTTGCCCGACATCTCGATACTTGAGTTGATAAAAGTAATCTTGATTCGGCTTCAATCCATCAATTTCAATTTCGACTGGTGTTCCCGCCATTACTTTGTACGGCTTTGTGTTGGTTAAAAGATCGTCAGTCGAGTTTCCGTAGGAAATCAGTGCATCGGCATCATCGAACAACAATACACTTACAGTGATCGAAGTGTCAGTTGGGCGTCCGAGCAAAATGTCATAGTCGTGTTTGGGCACATTGTTTGCTGGCGGCGGAGTTTCATATCCACCAAGTCGGCTTCCACCTTGGTCCTTCCCTCCGCGTTGTTGACCATTACGTCCACGGTCTCGATTCGCGTCTTCTCGATTTTCCCTTTCTTGTTTTGAGCGGCCAAGGGACATGTCATCACGGTTCTTGGCATTGCCTTGTTTCTGATTGCCAGCACGACGATTGGAATCTCTTGTCTCGTTGCCTTCGCTGCGTTTTGCGGCATTCAATTCTGTGGTGGTGATCTTTCCGTCTCGATCACCATCCATTTTCTCAAACATTCGCCGGGCGTTGCCGACCGCTTCTTCTCGGGTTAGAACACCATCACCATCGCGATCAATTTCCTGGGAGTGCCCACGAAGAAACCCGCCCATGGCACTTTTCGAACCTCCGCGGCCCGCTAACTCTGCTCCGGTAAGCTTGCCATCGGAGTTCTTGTCATAGCTAGCGAATGCTTTCTCTGATTCGCCCACCATTTCGTCGCGGCTAATGATCTTGTCATTGTTTCGATCAATTTCATCGGCATGGACGACAATCCAAGGCTGTCTTGGCCCGTTGCCAATCTGCCGGCCAGGCTGGCCTCGTTCTTGTTCACTGTCGCGCGATTTTTCACCGCCACGCTTTTTACCTTCGCCTTGCATCTCTCTTTCGCGAGGATTGGGCCTGTTGTCGCGCTCTCCGCTTTGTTGGGCTTTGCGATTACTCCGATTTCCCGGTCCGCGTCCGCCACGATTATTGGAGCGAACTGAAAAAGTCTCGGTGGACTTTCCTTGTTGTCCGTTGTCAAACGTGAATTCGTAAGTCTGGAAGTCCTTTGTTTGGTAGCTCACTGACCGCGTTTCATTTTGGACTGTGTACTTCACCGATACAGATTTACCATCATCACTTTTTTTGAATCCCGTGATTGCTGCACCACGAAGTCCTCGCAAAGCCGGCCGTATACCTTCGGCCCGTGGCTGCGGATCGACCTGACCTCCACGTTCAACGACCTCGCCATAAAACCCACCATTGAGATAGGGGTAAGTTAGAGTCGAATGATAATGGTAGTTGCCCTTTTCATCTTTGTGTCCGTTCAGCCAATCGAGTTTCGACTTACTGGCCTCCGTTTTGCTTTGAATGCCGAGAATTGGATAACCGTCGAGTGCAAAAGCAATTGGCTTTCCTATCCCGACAAATTTTTCCAAATGAACCGGAGGAAGGTGATAGTGGTAGTCGTCTGCGCGCCCACAGTGTCCCCCGAATTCATCGAGTTCACCAGCAAGGTTCGTGTCAGTCTTTCCATCGTTCTTGATTGGATTGAAGATCGGTACTCCGTTGACGGCGAGTGCGATGGCTCCGCGAAAGAAATTAGTTTTCGCCGACATCGGCTGGTCAGTTGGAACCGGCTTAAGCGGTATTCGCCAGGCGTTATCGCCAGCGTAATTCTGAGGGATCGGAATTTGCTGTTGCCAAGCTGTAATACCGACCATCATTTCATGGTTGGGCATGCCATTGGATTCGATAAATAAATACTCGTCGTCCCAGCGAGTTTTGATGGCACTTGAGTCAACAAAGTGCTGGAAATACTGCGCAATTTTCGGCTTGGTGTCCTTCGCGCGGATGACTTTTCCCGCAGGCGTCAGCCAGGTTTTTGGCTCGGTGTTAAGTTGAACGATCTTCGTTTGGGAAGCCGTTGAAGGTTCATGGGAATGACCCTCATGGGCTTGAGCAAACGACGCCAGTGCGAGGACTAGGGAGAGTGTCAGGAATTTTGTTGTGCTTATCATTTCAAATTTCGTTTTGAGATTTTGGTGCCAAGAAATAAAGGCACTTTCGGCTTTGATAGTTTTGATTAGCGTGGTTTTGAACTGTCTACCTGCCCGAATCGTTTTCGCCTCGTTGCTCGCCGCGTCGTTTACCCTCTCGTTTTCCGCCTCCTCGCCGGCCTCCACCTTGGGGGACGACATCGGTCAGGCCGCGAAAATCAGGACGCTCTTTTCCGTCTGGTGGGGATTTCACAACGGTTCGGAACAGCACGACATTGTCGAGCTTGATGTTGTCGGACCAGATGAATTTGGCATCTTTGAAATCGTGATCAAAGAAGGGTGTTTTAGGTCCGACGTCCTCTTCAGTGAACTCCTTGGCGTTTGCCCAACTACTATCGTCGAATCCGATGGTATGCCAATCTTTAGGAGCGGGAATACTCTCGACACGGGGGTTTTCAGTATCACCGTCGATGGGACCCCAAGAGAGTTTTTTGGCTTTCCAATTGGCGTTTGAAACCGTTCCATCGCCAAGCTTTAATATAAACCCGCCATCACCGATATTGGTGTTCGCGTATTCCATTCCGGTTTTTGGGTCCGCATTGTCAATTCCCATCACGGCGATCGTCATCGGGTAGGCAGGCAGCACATCGACTGAAACAACATTGTGTGGCACAAATTTAATTGAATCGACAGCGACAAGTTCACTGTTGATGTAAAGCTTAAACGAATTGTCAGCATAAACGTTGGCTTTGATCGTGTCTTCGATTCGGGGTTTGCGTGGCGTATTCTGCGCAAACGTTAATGTTGGAATTGCAACAGAAATGCAAATGATTGTTGTGATGATCGTGTGCTTTGACATGCTGATAATCCGGTTGATGAATTGTTGGAGACGAGTTTTTAAGATTGAATTAAGGTGATCAAGAAACTGAGAGCGACCGCGCTTAGCGTTGCAACGACCTTCAGAAGGATGAGCGGCGCACCGGGCGGATTTAGCTCTTGCATGTCATCAGTTTGGGAAGCAAGACACACAGAAAGACAGCGATCATGAGAAGACGCCGCATCATCGCTTTCCTCCTTTATTCTTTTGTTTTCCACTTTTCGCCGGCTTATTCCGGCCTCCGCCACCCTTCTTTGGAACAGGGGCTTTGGCGGGGTCGTATTGCGGATTTGATACGGCCATTTGAGCGTTGACGTCTTTGAGATACTTCACCAAAGCGGAATCGAGCTTGTTAAGTATTGCAGGTTGCTGTTTTGCCAAGTCATTCTTTTCAGATACATCGGTACTGATGTCGAACAGAGCCAGTCGCCCAGTTTCATAGAACTTCATCAGCTTTAGATTACCCAGAAACAAAGCTGAATGAGGGCCGTCGCCGCTCTGGTAGTGAGGGAAGTGAAAGACCATTTCTTTTCGCGATCGTTTGACAGTGCCCTTGCCATCGTCAAGCAGGCTCGCGATGCTGCCTCCTTCGATAAGTTTGGGGAGTTTTGATTTTGAAACACCGGCCCATTCACAATAGGTTGGAAAAAAGTCGTACCCAACAACGCGTTCATGGCACCACGAATTTGCTGGTACGTTAGGTCCGCGAACGATCAGCGGACTCCGAATGCCACCTTCCCAAACGCTGCCTTTGCCACCCGAAAGTCCCGCACGTCGACCTCCGCCCGCTTTGCCTTTTCCCCCACCTCCGCCACTGCCATTGTCGGACATGTAAATCACGAACGTGTTGTCGGCGAGTCCCAGTCGATCAATCGCATCGACCACCATACCAACGCCGGTATCTAGATTCTCGGCGATCGCGGCGCTACCGACTCGCTTGTCTTCTACGCTACCCCCAATTTTATTGGCGTACTTAGCCAATGTCGATTTCATAGCGTTTTGTGGTGCGTGCAAGGCATGCCAGGACATCTGGATATAAAACGGCTTGTTTGCCTTTTTGTTTTTTTCCATGAATGTCGCTGCACGCTTCGCCATCCCAAAGATGTCTGCAGGATTCGGATCGGCGTGCTCGAAGGCGTACTCGTTACCAATATTGCCATCACCTTCGTCGTATCCGTGAGCCGCTGGCCCGCCGCCGTTAATATGCCATTTGCCGTAATGCGCAGTTGCATAGCCGGCATCGCGAAGCAGTTCCGCGATCGTGACATAATTGCGGTCAATTTCTCGGATATTTCGAGGTCCGATCATTTTGTACCCATCTGCGGCGGTGACGCTGCGGGCCGCTTTGGTCCAGTGCAAAGCCGCGGCACTCAGGCCCGTTTGCAAACTGATTCGGGTTGGCGCACAGACGGACGCAGGTGCGTATGCTGCTGAGAATCGCATTCCTTGTGTTGCAAGTTTCTCAAGATTCGGCGTGTCAACGATGGCACTTTTCGACCATTCCAAATACGGATGCATTGGTACGGAAAGCCCGTTCCACGCTTGATCGTCGGACATCATGAACACGATATTGGGTTTTTGCTTCGTTGCGACCGCCCTGTCTTGCCCGTTGACTGTTGCAGAAAACACAGCCAAGTGAAAAATTCCAAACAGTATCCAGATTGTATTTTTTGCGATCATCAAAGACTCCCAAATCCAGTTATTTCAAAATTGAAAACCTTAAAACCCAAGGGTTCAGCACAAGTAAAAACGAATCTTTTAGTTAGGCATCTTCATCGTTTCGCTTCTTCTCTTTGCCGTCACCTCGATCTTTTTGATTCTTTCGGTCCTTGGTTTTGCCTTCGCCTTTTTCACGCTTGCCATCGCGATCTTCGGTTTTACCATTGCGTTTGCCATTTTTTTGCTTCTCTTCGAATGTAAATTTTTCGCCCATGATTGTTCTATATTGAGCTCGTTGATCAGGGTCTAACTCAGAAAGAATTTCTTCCTGCATTTGGTTGCGAAGTTTGGCAATTTTTGCATCCAGCTCCTCGGCCAGTTCTCCGGCTTTTACCTCAATCCGAGATCTTTGGGTTTCGGTGATCCCTAATTTTTGGGCCAAGCTTCCGTTGATCAAGGCACGCGCGCCACCCCGAGCAGAAGCCTGTGCGGCAATTTGATTTAGCCGATCCACTTGGAAGGGCAGGAGAATGTCACTGAGTTGCTCAGTACGTTCGTTTGTACGAGCGTTGCGGATCTCGCGTCTTCTTTCTTCTCGTTCCTCCTCGGAAAGGCCCTCAAACTCCGCTTCTCTCGCTTCACGATCGTCATCTCGGTCTCGATCGCGCCCGTCATTTGCCCCTGCGAGCGATTTGATTTGTTCTTCGGTAAGTTCGAGTTCTCGCTGAACCGCTTCGATACGTAACAACTTTTGGGGATTGTCTTCCCCGCCACCATTTCGACCGCCACGTTGTTTCCCACCACGGTTACCGCCTTGAGCCATGGCGTCAGTCACACACAGCGTCAACGCAAACAAAACTACCATGCACGGAGGGAATATTTTTAGTAATGGTTTCATCTTTTTTCTCCAATGTTATTGATTAATCTTTAGCGCCAACTTAAAGGCAACGCCTTCTAAAACGGCGGGCTGCGAGCCTATTCGCTTTGATAACTCACGCGTCGATTTGAATCGTGGTGTGTCGTATGTTGAAAAAACTCTTCCGGCATTTCGGATTTGCCAATCAATTCAAGCAGGACTGTTTTGGGGCCGCCTTTAGCTTGTGGGAGCTTATCTAAGAGCATTTCGATAATTGTTCCAGTTTCCAAGTCGAACCAGATTTCGACATATTTTGGACCGCGATGTTCAGCAGATTTTTTCTTTGCGACTAAGCAATGCTGCCCTGAACGTGCCTCTTCAATACCTAACTCGGGATCAAGCCATTGAATGTTGTAGGCGGCACGAATCTGTTTCAAGTCATCTTGTAGGGTGATAAACGGAATCGCATGTTGATTGCCCGGCATTTCGCTGCGAAATCGTTGGACATTATCGCTCACACGTATCCGGCCTTTTGGAGGTACTGACCAGCTCGTTTTGCCGTCGCTTCCGGTAATGAACTCGTCGCCATTTTCGAAACGTCTGATCAACACATAGGAGCTCTCGCCACGAACATGCAAAAGAGCTCCATCAACCGGAGCTTGCACTTTGCCACGGCGACGATTGCGTTCGTCCAGCACTTCGTTTCGATTCCACTTGGCACCGTGTCGCTTATTACCTCGAAATTCGAGAGACGTGATCAAATAGGTTCGATCAGAAGATTTTCTAGCAACTTCGATCAAGCGTTCCAGCTGCGTTTCGGCAGCCAAAGCTGGCGTACCTTGCAGCATTGGGACCACAAAAAGAGATATCAACAGCAACGCTGCAATTGATGAAAGAGCTCCTATTGCCCAGCTCAAACGTTTTTGATTCCCTCTGGAAGCGAGGAATGGTTCAAAACTGTCTTCAATACGATCATCGAGATTGCCTGCTACCTGAGTGTTTGCCTTCAACAGGCGATCGTGCAAAATGGCGAAGTCGACGTATATCTTCGCATTTTCCGAACTTGCATTGATCCACTTTTGTAAACAATGATGTTCTTCATGACCAAGCTCTCCATCGAAATGACGGCTAACAAGCGACTCCATTTCTGGTGGTAGATCTTCAGCGTGAAATTCACTCATTGTGCACCTCCAGCGATTGTTTTTTGTTCAATGCACTGTTTCAAAGACGCACGGACACGTTGAAGACCTTTGGAAACAGAATTAGCCGTCATGCCAAGTTTTTTGGCAATGGCAGCAGGTTTTAAGTCTTTCTCATATCTTAAATCACAGAGTTGCCTGGCTTTATTATTCAGCTCACCAACACACTCGTTTAGGAAGTCCATGGGTTCGATTGATTGCGGTGAAACGGCAGCAAAGGCGGTCGCAAGATTTTCAACGGTTTCGGAATCAAAGAGCAACGGTTTGTTTTTATGGCTTCGAAAATAATTTCGGGTTTGATTGCGAGCGATCCCAATTGCCCATGACTTGAAAGGAAGCGAATCGTCAAAACGGTTGTAATTCTCAAGGATCGCGACGGCGACTTCTTGAAGCAAATCGTCTCTTTGACGGACATCATGGACTTGCGATGCTATGAATGCCGAAACCGCTGGCTGAGCGAGAGTCCAGTGCCGCATGGCTGTTTCGGTTTGTTTATCAATCATAAAACGCCTTTCTGCTTTCAATTAACCGATGGGAACGTTTTATGACTCGGAAAATTGAAGAATTTCTATTTTGGTTCCAAAAAGGTATCGTTCGCTAAGATTTAACACTCAAAAAACATCTTACATAGGACAGGAATCGAGGAGTGACTTCAGATTTTGAGTCGCATTTCTTACTGTTATTTCATTGAAGAACTTTTTACATCTCGTCTACGGTCACAGGGTCTTGAGTGATTAAACAGCGTGTCAGAGCTTCATCAGAGACAGGGTTAAAACGTTACTAAAACAGCTTGCTGTGAGTAGTATGTACCACGGTTTTTCAAGAAATCGTTCGAATCCAGTCAGCCCAACTTTCTCGCAGCTCAAAAGACTGGCAGTCTTCAACCGTTTGATGGTCCAAAGTGTGGTTTATGTCAGAAATTTTATTAGGTTTTTTAATTACATTCGGATAGGCTGTCGGGGAATCACTGCAAAAGCTATTTTGCTATTTTAACGCTGTAAGAGTTATCTCAATTCTCAGGGGAAAAGATTGCGTTTTTCGATTGCCCAACTCATGGTGGTTGTTACCATCACCGGTTTTTTATTTGCGTTTGGTGGTTTATTACTCGGCATGTTCGAACGCTTTTTTATTCCAATTTCAGTGGTTGGTTTTTTAGTTTTCCTGAATTGGTCGCGAATGTACAACGGGAAAAATGTTTGGTTAGCCTTTGTGATCTCATTACCCGCCATATTAGTCTGGGGCTATATGTTGCTTACCTACTCTCGACTTCTTGTTCTTGGCAGTGTCGATTCGATGGCTAACTTGGATCCAATGTACCCCCAGCCTTTCCCGCATCCGGATGCGGTTTTGAAGTTTTTCCTAGAAGATAAGCGTTTAAGCAGCGAAACAAACCCAGCGGATTTGGCTTCGATGGCGTTTAGAGTCATCTCCATGATTGGCTTGGGTGCAATTTGTCTCGCGGGATGGTTCCTCGGTTCGTTGATCCGAAGGAAATCAGCAGGTGAGCCAATGGAGTTGGCCGAAGCTGCGAAATAATTGCGTTAGCACAATTAAAGTTGGTTAATCGGAAAACAAAAAATGTTTTTGCTGGCCGAGGCAAAAGTCGATCGGATCATTCAGAATCGTAAGCGATTTTTCTTAAGTGGTTTAATGATCTTTCTGATCCCTTTTCTATTACCTAAGCCATGGGGCATTAGTTGCAGTGCACCTTTTACCAGTTTTATGCTAATGGGTTTTGGGATTTACGGTTTTGCGTTTCGCTCTTGGCGATCAGACCCGGGGCTTTGGATGCTGGCTGTGTTGATAACATTAGCCAATAGTGCTTGCTTAATGTTTTATGAGTATGAGCAATATAGGAGCTTGTTTATGGCAGAACCTGGTCAGCCGCCTCGCCCGCTGAACTGGAATGGCTTGAAATTTGTGCTCGATTCGACATTGGCTTTATTGATCTATTCAAGAGTGGTGAAGTTTGCCGCAACGGTATCCATTAAAAACTGGAAAATTACAAAAGAATTGAAGAGGAAATAGGCTGTAGATTTCTAAAAAAATCGCTTCAATCTCTTTGTTGAATTCAATTGAGTTTTCTACTTTTTTGTTTTTGAAAACCAGTCAACTGGACGTTACCTTGATCGTCGATATTCAGAGTCGAAAATCCGTTGTTCACGAGTCCCGTCCCTTCGACCATTGCAACAAGTGTGCAGTAGTGAATTCCGCCGATGGTGTTGAGATCGTTTTGGTGACTGTGCCCCTGGAAAACAGCAATCACGTTTCCCGAAGATTCGAGTAGGCTGCGGACTTCTTTATTGTTTTTCACCCCGTGATTGTTGCTGACATCAAGCCGTTGGTGGGCGAAAACAATGACAGGTTTGTCGTTGGATTTTAGATCTTCTTTCAGCCAGGCTAATTCAACCGGGGGAATGTTGGCGTCGGTCCATTTAAAATTTTTGCGCTCGTAGGCGACGCCATCGCTTCGAAAGCAAGAGTCAAGAATGATGAAGTGGAATCCGTTTTGGTCGAATGAATAGTAAGATTTTTCCTGACCCACTCCTTCAAGAAATTCCTTCTTTTTCAAAGTGTCGACACAGTGGTTGCCGAGGACATAGTGGCGGTTAGGGCAGATTTTTGAAAATTTTTGGTTGACGGTTTTTAAATAGCTCTGCTCCGTCTCGACGGAGTCGGCTGCGTCGATCAAATCTCCCAGTTCGACGAGAACTGAAATTTGATCTTTCTGGAATTGAGCGGCTGCGGCGTCAAGTTTTGCCAGCGATTCGCGATAATGGCGGGATCCCGCCGGTGGTTTGTCGGCGTAGTGGAGGTCGGTGATCAGTCCGATACTGAGTTTCGGTTGGAAGCCGTTGCCTACTAAGGCTCGTGGGAAAATGGAGGCGGTTGCGAGCGTGAGCGTGCCATTAATCAAAAAGGCTCTTCGTCCGGAATTGAGTGGTGGCATGTTTGGTGCACGAGGGGATTAGGGTTAGATGTTGAAAGATACAATTCGCTTTGATAAGGCGATTGAGTCACGAATCTTAATTGTTATGTTTGCGCGAGGTCAATTCAAATCCGGTAACTAAGACGCTATCTGAATATTGAAAATTGGCGATCGAATTAGAAGACTGAACAGAAGTGATTCTGTTTTTATTATCTCGTGTTAGTTTGGCTGTCGCGACTCGCAAAGCGCCGCCGGGGCGCAGAGTGTAGAACTGAACTTCGTCATTCCCTCCGCTTAAATAGTCGGCAATGAGAAGGAATTGATTGATGTTCGAGCGATGCCCGGCGTCCCATCGAGTCTTACAAAAATCGAGCATCAACTGGCTGTTTGCGAAATATTGATTGGCCAGAGTTGCGAAGGCCTCTTGAGGAGCGTCTAAGAAGAATTTTACATTCCCACGTGCGTAGGAACGCTCAAATTGTTCTTTGTTTTTAAAGTAGCCATCCCAGACTGTTTTCCAAGTGGCGGGGACACCGTCCCACAAGCCAAGTTTTTGGAAGTTCTTTTGAGTAGCAGGAAAGTCGATCCCTTTTGATTTTGGCGATTTGAAAATAACGTCTGACCCGGCAGCTTGCGACAGCCCGGCGAATTTGGCTTCGAAGAGATCGGGGCGAGTCTTGCGGCCAACGGTATCGAGCATGTTGTGGGCAAGTTCATGGGCAAGACAGATGAGATAAACATCGGTGACGCCGGGTCTTGGTGAGTCTTTTGGAAAACTATCTTCTGTACGTCCCAGAGGGAGATCAAAAATGTTAATTCCAGATCGTGAGCGAATCTTCTGGGTTTTAATTCCAGCGCCAAGCCATCCGGCCACGGTGATCGTTTCGACATCCCAGGCATCTCTGGGCATGGCCATTATTAGTTGGCGCATGGTCGCCAAGTGTTCGCGAGTTGCCCGATTGTTGTCAATAAATAGAACGCCGAAGTCAACTAACAATCTGCGATATCCATTCTCAAATCCAATGGTGTCGGCGATTAATTTTCGATTAGCAATCGAATCCGGAAGCGTCTCTTTCAAGACGACCCAATACTGAGCCGCGAGCATCGGTAAGAAAGGTGAATTTTCAATATCAAATTTTTGTCTGGTTAAAACCTCTGAGTGCTGATTTGCCAATGGAGCAAGATCGGAAAATAGTTTGGCTGCAGCCTCGCGTGGAATCAATCCGCCGGCGAGATCCGATTGCATCGATGCGAGTAGGCCAAACATTTGTTTTCGAAGATCGTTGTCGTCACTAAGTCGTTGACCTAAATCGACAGCATTCGATTTCAAGAGCTTTTTGAATTGAGTGACTCTGCTTGAAAGCCCCACTCCTCGCATCCAAAAGACCTGGCCATTTTTACCACCGCTCACAAGATCCAAAACGCCATCGTGATCGAGGTCGGCCAGTTCGGGCGTTGTATCGTCCCCGTTGTTCTGGCGGATGTTTAAATTAGATCCGTCTGACCATAGAAGAGGTTTTGATTTTTGCAGTGTTAGATTTTCTTTTTGATTGAGATAAAGAGTGACCGAGCCCCAGTTGTTGCCAAGCAACAGGTCGAGTCGACCGTCCTGGTTGAAGTCGATAATGCGAGGATGCGCGTTGTAGGCCGATTGGATGCCATAAAATGGTTTCCCAGATCCAAATTTTGGTGAATCAGTGGTGCCCAAGTTGGGATGCCACTGTAATTTTCCACCAAACGACCCTGTAACTAAATCAACGGCACCGTCCCCGTTCCAATCGGCGGCATCAAAACGGCCCTGACAGTTTTTTTGGACCTCGAAGGTAAAGCCCAGCTCGGAGAAGGTTGGCGCGTTTTTTTTCCCAATGTTTTCGTGAATCGTAACCTGATTGCCCGAGTGACACACCACTAGGTCTAACAAAGGATTGCCAACGAGATTGGCGAGTAGGACTCCAGTGTAAGAACTCCCCCAGCGGTCGCGGTTTCCAGCTAGGATCGCTTGCCCTGATTCAAAGTGAGCGAGTTGCGTAGTTCCGGTATTTCGGAACAACCACAGTCTGCCATCACCACCACCCACCACGAGGTCGAGATCCAAATCTTGATCCCAATCAAAAAAACGAGTTGCGGCATGATCGTTCAGGTCGATAGGGGTGTCGCCTGCTGTCAGCGCGATGGGCGATTGGTAGGAAAGCGTGGGGGTGCAGAGGGGGCGGCCATCTTGTGCTGCGAGGTTGTGATTGATTGGGAACGCCAATGCCAAGAGTACCGCGATCGCGCCGTGGATGCCGCACCCCCATTGTCGCATTCGAAAGGGTGCAGTTGACCGCTGGGAAGTATCCGTTTGAGAGTCGGATCTTAAATTCTGAATTAACAAGAGTATTCACCACGGGAGGCAGGCGATTGGTTTTTTGAGTTCTTATTAGTGTAATGAAATTCTCAACCGCTTAAGAGATGGTGATAAATACTGTGATCAGTAATAAGCAGTGTTATTGTGTTTCCTTCGTAAGGTCGCCCAGTTTAATGCAGTGGCCGTAACTTAAGAGCTTGTTTTGGGGAATCTAATTTATTGGCAAAATTCTGCGGAAAAAATCGATTTTTAAATGATCTCAATTTGATCTCACAATTCTCAGAATGAGATGTTCGGCGATCCAATCAATTGGGAATTTTCCGGTTTTTAGAGAGTATTTGGAGGTTTCGTTTTTCGGCACACTGCGTGCATGGTGGGTAGATAGAAAGAACGACAACGCTTTTTTCGTTCGCTGAAATTGATGGAGTCACGAAAGCTGAAGGTTGTTTGTTGGCGTCTATTGTTCGTCCAGCTATTCAAAAAGGAAATGAACTCATGAAGAAATTACAGAAGATATTCAATTCAATGTTGTTTATTTGTTTTCTAGTTTTGGGATTTACCGCACCCTCGTTTGCGGACGGTGGATTCTGGAGAGTGACTGGCGATCTTGTCAATAAAGACAATGCCGGAACCGGTTTTGAGACTTCCTGCCCAATGGCGAACGTAAAACTTCGATTTAAAAGTCGCTGGCTCGGTGGGGCGGGAGTCGGGTTTGCCGGACCGGTCACGCCGTTTCCCTGGGGACCTTCTTGGGGAGAAGCGACGACCAATTCAAATGGTCAATTTTCAGAAACCAGTTATTTCTTTCCCAATGCGGTGCGGGGTCGAGATGTTCTGATTGAAGCCTGGGTGCTCGGTAGTGATTTTCGGTACACGTGGAAAACTGTAACCATTGTCAGAAATCTTAGTGGTGCAAGTCCAACTCAACAGTCAGGAAATATTCGCACTTTTAATCTTGGCACCATCGAGACCAGTCTGTTTGAGTGTCCTACTGTCTTTGTTCCGGGAGATAATTCCAGTGATGACTCACCAAAAATAGTGGAAGATAAACGAAATGAACGGCCGGCAAAAAAAAGGCAAGGAACGATCGAACCGATTCCTTATGGAATGGGGCCCAACGGTAAACCCGGTCTTGATCTAGAGTTTACAAGTGTTGTCGTCCGGCACCGCGATAATCAACCCAACGCACCGGCGGAACGAATCACTTGGGAAGTGGTTGTGCGAAACAATGGTCCTCTTAAGTACACAGGTACAGGCAATTGCAAGACGAAGGTTCGAATGGCAGTTTATATTCCGGAATTAGGTCAAGAGCGTGATTACTATCTCAATATGACCAAGCCAATTGAAGCGGGAGCAGAAGAGACGTTTACGTCTAATTCAGGTAATTTAGGTGAGATCTCAGAAGCCAATTCAGATGCTTACAATGTTTTTTTTGAAATAGATCCTGACAATCTTATTCTTGAATCGAATGAGAGCAACAACGAGGCAAGTGGTGTTTACACACCTTCAACGGAGAATTTTGTTACGCAATAACTCTATCTGTTTGCTTATTTTAAGGTCTTCTTAAAATGTGCATCTGCCAAGTTGATCATTTGGTTGAACCAGATTTGTTTCGTTAAAAATGGGTGTGGGGCATCTTTGATAATCGAGAGATTTGTCGGGATGCCTAACTCACCCATTTGCTTTCTAAATTTATCAGCTTGAGTACTCGAATCATCATTCTCTCCCGTAATGAACCAGCAAGGTGGATCGTTTTTATCGAGATGAACCAACGGTGAAGCGAGTCGGTAGACATTGGGCGAGTCCTCAAGGGATCCCCCAAGGAACTGCCGCCAGATTTGCCCACGTTCTTCGGCAGATGAGATTTCACGGGTTCGTTGAGAAAGGAAATCCGTTTGCGCTCCCATGGGAACAGCTGCTTGAATGGCGCTGCTATAGTCTGCGTATCCGCCGTTACCCTCGAGTGGCTGAACTCCTCCTGACGTGGCGAGCAGCGCGGTCAGATGCCCTCCAGCAGAGTGTCCAATCGCTCCAATCTTAGTGGCATCGATACCATAGGTTTTGGCATTCGCCCGGAGGAATCGGACGGCTGCTTTGCAGTCCTCGATGGCGGCAGGGAAGGGGGCTTCGCCACTGAGACGGTAAGAAATGGTTGCGGTTACAAAACCTCGTTCGGCTAATGCCTGAGAAACATTTCTGTGATGGATACGATTCCCTTTGGCCCATCCTCCGCCATGGATGCAGACAATTGCCGGCAGGGCCCCCCAGGCTTTGCGGGGCCGGTAGATGTCCATTTCCAGTGTCCTGTTACCATATTTGGCGTAGGTCACGTCGAGTTTAGCATCGAGATTGTCTATGGTGGTTTTTGAAATTTTAGTACGGCTATCAGCTTGCGGTTGCGATGCAGCGATTCCTGCAGGTCTGGCGTCAAATTGCATTTCATCTTGAAACATAATTGCCATTCCGCGGAGTTTACGATTGATCTCTGGGTTCCGCACCAACTCCGATTCGCCGGGGTCTTTTGCAAGATCGTAAAGCTCGGGGCTTGGATTCAAATAAAGTTTCCAGTTCCGCCAGCGGACAGCTGAGAGAGCTCCTTGACTGCCGTGGTAGAAAAACGCATCGTTATATTCATGACGTCGAATTAGCTCTGCCCACTCTCCCGGTGGATTCCAAGTCCGTCGTAATGGGACCGAGGCGTTGAGTGATTTTTTTAAACCCGGGAACGGCACCGTTTCAGTTTCACCTTTTAAAAGTGGGCTGATGTCACGGCCATCAATGACGCGTTCTGATGGGACTTTGATTCCGGCAAACGTGGCCAAGGTTGGATACCAGTCCATGGCCCGGACGACTGCCGCCGTTTCAGCGCCGGTCTGCAGACCAAGTTTCGGCCCCCAGGCGATCGCGGGGACGCGAATTCCACCTTCGTAGGTGGATAGTTTTCGTCCGCGAATCTTTTGATTCGGATTGCGTCCTGGACCGCGACCATTGTCGGAGGCATAAACAACAAGAGTGTTATCCTCAATCTTGAGTCGGGATAGAGTATCAAAAATACGGCCAACATTGTGGTCAAGTTCCTGAATGGCATCGCCGTACTCGCCCCATTTGGAGCTGCCTCGAAACGGTTCACTGACCCCCAGCGGTTTGTGCAGCATGGTGTGGGGAAGGTAAAGGAAAAAAGGATTGTCCTTGTTTTTTTCAATAAACTCGATCGCTTCGTCAGTATAAATTCTGGTGAGTTCAGCCGGGTCGGCGGGACGTTTAATTACTTCGCCATTGCGGATCAGTGGGACTCCACCTTCCTCTTCAAAATAAACGATCTCAACCGGATCAAGATTGTGAAGCAAGCCAAAGTAATGATCGAATCCCTGATTTTTAGGTAGGAACGGCTCGAGAAAACCAAGGTGCCATTTGCCAATGCAGGCGGTCTTGTAGCCGTTTTGTTTAAACAGTTCAGCAATCGTTAGCTCGTCGGGGTGAATGCCGGTTTGTGAATCGGCGCGGTGAACCCATGTTTGATTGCCGACCCGGCGCGGATAGCAACCCGTCAACAGTCCAGCTCGGGAAGGACTACAGATAGGTGCGGCTGCGTAGTAGTCGGTAAACCGAATTCCTTGCTCAGCCATTGCATCGATGCGTGGCGTCTCAATTTCAGTTGCACCATAACATCCGAGATCATAATAGCCCTGATCGTCGACAAAGATAAAGACGACGTTCGGCGGTTGATCAGTGGCGGCGTACAATAGCGCTGCGTTTTGCCGAGCAGGGCTGAAGGTTAGTAGTAACCAGGTGAGAAGGATGAGGCTAATTCGGTTGGTCATGGTTCGACTCGGATAGTGGTCTAGAGTGTTTGAGATTTCTCACTTTGAGTTTTTGTTTTTTCGTTGACGGAACAACCATTCCCAAGTCTCTGGGGCGTCGTAGGTGCGACTCCAGCTGTTATGCCCAACTTCTTTGAATTCAGTGTATTTGGGATTTCCCCCCGCTTTTTTGAGTGCGGCTACCATGTCTTGGCTGTATTTGGTTGGAACGACCTTGTCGTTGTCCCCATGGAAAACCCAGATTGGGATGTGTTTTAATTTTGCAGCCTCCGAAGGATCCCAGCCACCCGCGACCGGAATGGCCGCCGCAAAAAAATTGGGGCGAAGTGAAATGGCTCCGAAAGTGCCGACGCCACCCATGGATTGACCTGTTACATAAATCCGCTGTGTATCAATAGGATATTTTTTAATGAGTGTATCGAGGGCTTCGAGAGCAGCGGGCAGCATTGCTTTGGTAGTTTGTTTTTTCTTGGTGCGTCTAGGGGACTGTACCCAATTGCCTTCCTTCGTCGATGCCGGAACCATGACATAGCAGGGGAATTTTGTTCTAAGTTCATCCGAACTAAGTTTGGGTGCTGCGGCTGTACTTCCTCCCCGCCCATGCAGTGCTAAGACCAGTGGATAGTTGTGGCCTTTCTCGATTGTTTTGGGGGCCTGGATTTTGTAGTTAATCAATGTCCCATCCTTGGCGGTGAATTTTTCGACCGCGGAAGGTTGCTTTGCTTCCCGTTTAATAGTCCTTTGCGCCTGGATGGACGAGCTACTGAAAAGGAAAGCGATTACGATTGTGATTAAAGTATTGGGATGCATCTGAGTGATCCATTGTTTCAATGATGATTTTTTTGAATGCCAAGGCAGATTGCGATTAGCAGATTAATGATACCAGTTCTATGCAATCAAAGAGTCAATCACTTTGCCACCGAACTGGCTCAATTGCTTGAATCTGCCCGCGTGATAATACGTCAGTTTATTGTCATCGAGGCCGAGAAGTTTTAGAAGAGTTACATGGAAATCGCGAACATGGTGGACGTCCTCAACGGCGGTCATTCCAGTTTCGTCGGTCGCTCCAATGGTGTGCCCAGCCTTGCAGCCTCCGCCCGCCATCCAGATGGTCATCGCGTTGGGATTGTGGTCTCGTCCGTAAGCGATACCGCCACGAACGCCATTGTCCGGAGTGCGGCCAAATTCTCCGCACCAGACAATCAGCGTACTGTCGAGAAGGCCGCGTGCTTTGAGGTCTTGAATCAAAGCCGCGATCGGTTGATCGACACCACGGACAAGATTGCCATGAGCGCGTTCGATGTAATCGTGGCTGTCCCACGAGCCATTGAATAGTTGAACGAATCGAACTCCCTTTTCGACCATTTTTCTGGCAAGCAGGCATTTGCGTCCAAAGGAATCGGTCGCGTCATTTCCGACGCCATACATTGCGAGTGTTTTTTCAGATTCGTCAGATAGGTCAATTGCGTTGGGGACTTCGGTTTGCATCCGGTAGGCAAGTTCGTAGCTTTCCAGCCGGGCGGCGAGTTCCTGGTGTTGTGGATGTTGATCCGCGTGGTGACGGTTGAATCTGGAAAGTAGGTCGAGATTCATTCGCTGCCGCTCACGCGTGATTCCCTGTGGCGGCGAAAGGTCGAGAATGGGTGATCCTTTTGGACGGAGTGGCGTGCCTTGAAAAAAAGCAGGCAAATAGCCGTTACTCCAATTAGGCGCTCCCCCTTGCGGATACGAGACATCGGGTAGCACGATGTAGCCTGGAAGATCCTGATTTTCCGTTCCCAGACCGTAGGTAACCCAAGCACCAATTCCTGGATCACCTCCAAAGCGGTTACCGCAATTCATCTGATACATTGCCGTCGGGTGATTGACGCTATCGACCTGGCAGCCTCGGTAAAAACATAAATCGTCAGCGACCGTCGAGAGGTGTCGCCAATTGTCTGCCATGTCGGCTCCACTCTCGCCGTGTTTGTTGAATTTAAACGGGCTTTGTACGTAGTACCGTTTGCCGCTTTCCATCGCGGATTTTTGTTTTCCGTTTCTAGTAAACTCTTTTAAATGTAATTGGTTGAGCGCCGGCTTGGGGTCAAAAGTATCCACATGAGAGGGACCGCCCTCCATCATGAGAAAGATGCAATTTTTAGCCTTTGCGGGTAAATGCCCTTTTCGTGGTGCCAACGGGTTGGGCTTTTCATCTGCACTGGATTCACTGGCAAGCATTGATGAAAGCGCAATGCTACCCAAAGATGTACCGAGACCATAAAGAAACTCGCGTCGGTTTTTCATAGGTCGTTTTCGTTTCTTTGGGTTTGTAACGTCTGAGCCATGAGAAAGTTGGTTGTGGCAATTGACTGTTTAGTAGACATACACAAACTCGTTGCTATTTAAAATGACCAAACAAATGTCTGCCAAGGCTCTGACATGCCGGGGCGTGTCGGAGGGCTGGGCATCGGGTTTGAATTCTGAATTGGAGAAGAGTCGCTCTTCGAATGTGAACCGTTCGCCGGTGTTTTCCTCGACAGCCTCTCGATTGACCTTCAACGGTATTTTAGGGCTTGGTCGGGCTTCTGCAGGGAGTTCCGCTTCAAGCGTTTTCCAGTGTTGGAGGAATAGTTGTTGTTCATCTGTCGTTGGTTGGCGACCGAGAGTTAATTCAAAACAGTGCTTCAAGGCGGCGTTGTCTCGTTCAGCATTTGAAACATCTTTGGTTTCACGCCACACCCGGTTGGCCAGCGCGAGTCCCCGAGAGTATGAGTCTTGACTGTTAAACAAATTAAAGACTTGGGGAGTTACTGTAGATGCCTCGCGGCGTTCACAGGAAAAATCGGGAGCTGGAGAATTGAATACTTCTAGCATGGGGTGTAGAACGCCGCGAAGTTTGAGCACATAAATAGAGCGGCGGTGGCGTTGTTCGGGCTGAGGGTTGGGAACCCAGGCCGATGCAAATGTTCCCATTACCTGTCGAGGCTGCATCGCGACTTCGATATTGATTTCGGGGCGGCAGGGAATGCCACCAATGCTAGGATTCAATTCGCCAGTAACCAGTAGCATTGAGTCGCGAAGTTCCTCCGCCGTAAGCCGGCGTGGTTTGAAAACAGCGAGCGACTTTCCAAGTGGATCAAATTTTGTGAGTGATGCAGGATCGGGGTGTCGCGACGCGCGACAATACACATCAGAAAGCATGATTTGACGATGCAAGTTTTTGATCGACCAACCATCGCTGATAAATGCTGATGCCAGATGATCGAGTAAGAGGGGATGCGTTGGGGGTGCACCTGAAGATCCAAAGTTGTTTGGGTTTCCGGCGATCGCATTACCAAAATGCCATTGCCAAATCCGGTTGACAATGACTCGGGTGGTGAGTGGATTATTTTCGTTAGCAACCCAGTCAGCGAATTGAGATCGGCGTCCCGATAGGTTCGGCCTGATTTCAGCTGACACCAAATTGTCGATCACGCTCAAGGTTCCCGGCGTGACGGGTTCCCCCTCAGCAAACGGATCGCCGGCTGAGCGAATGCAGGAAGATTCAAGTTCACCCTTGGTTGTGTCTTGAGGTATTCGGAGTGGTTCGTGGACGCGGACGAGCGTGGGCGTATGTCCGTTGTAAACAGAGTGAGCGAAGGGTTCGTACCTTTCAAGTTCCCAGGTGAGTCGCTGGGTGCCTCGGTTGGAAACACGATTGATTCCATATTGATGTGGTGTGAATCCGACGAGTTTTGGCGGGAATTGATCCTGAGGGATTCCACTCTTGATGAACTCGTTGCGAACCGTGTTGAAGGGGCTGGTAGCCTTATTCTTGTTCTTCGCCTTTTCCATGGAGGCGTCCCAACGTTTTTTTCGCTGGGTGAGTTTTTGGGCTTCTTCGGGCGAAGCCGTGGCAATCCGTTTGTCAAACCAGTCCTGAGAATTTTGCTCCAAGACAATTTGCAGATCAGCCTGCGTTTTGTTGTAGGATTCCTGCAGTTGCTTAATAAATCTTTTTTCGTCGAAACCGTTAGTGTTCTCAGTCGGGAGGAACTCGGCTTCTCGTTCGGCTAACTGGGTTGTCGCAAACACGGCCTGAATGCTGTAGTAATCACGGGTAGGTACAGGATCGAACTTATGATCGTGGCAACGGGCGCACTGGAGTGAATGGCCCAGAAATGTTTCGCCGACACTGTTGGTGACATCGTCGAGGAACCGCTGCCTGGCGACGCGTTCGACTTCCATTCCCGTCAATTCCCAGGGCCCCATTCGAAGAAATCCGACTGCGATGATCCCTTCGGGGTCGTTGGGCATGATTTCATCACCAGCAATTTGCTCTTTGATGAATTGATCGTAGGGTTTGTCATCATTAAAGGATTGAATGACATAGTCTCGATATCGCCAGGCGCTTCCCCTTTGGTAGTCGTTGGCAAATCCGGATGAATCGGCGTATCGCACGACATCAAGCCAGTGTTGTCCCATTCGTTCGCCGTAGTGGGGAGATTGTAAAAGCCGATCAACCACTGCAGCGAACGCCAGTTTATCGGGCCGTTGATCCTCGATAAATTGAGATACCTCTTCCGGGGTTGGGGGAAGGCCAGTGAGATCAAAGGTTGCCCGACGGATCAATGCCTTTCTCGAAGCCGATGGTGCTACTTTCAGGCCAGGAGGAAGTGCATTTTCAATGTAGGTGTCGATGGGATTTTGGCTGGATTGTCCGTTGTCTAATTTGACTCTTTGTAACGGGGCGTAAGCCCATAAACCCGTCGGGTCATACTTACGATTGGTCCATTCCTCAGAGAGCCCCCCAGAGGTTTCAACAGTCACACCGTCCTCGGCAGACCAGACGGATTCGTATTTTTCGTTGATTACTTTCTGGCGATCGGTAGAAGGCCATTTTGCACCCGTGCTAATCCATTGGTGCAACCATTGAAGTTGTTGGTCGTTAAGTTTTTCCGCTTCTTTGGGTGGCATCGCGGAAAACGTCACTTCGCCACGTGCAGCAGCTAGATAAAGAGAACTCTGTTCGGGCTTACCCAGCACGATCCCGGGTTCTTCGCTGTCACCGCCAGTTAAAACTGACTGGAGAGACCGGACGTCAAATCCCCCTTCGATTTCATCGGGACTTCCGCCGTGGCAGGCGAGGCATTTTTCACGAATCAACGGAGCAATTCGTCGTGCGTATAAAAGTTCGCTTTCGTTAAAATCTGTGGAATCATCTGCAGCCAAAGAAGTTGAGAAACCACCAAGCAGTAGCAAGAGGGTGAGTAGTTGGATTTGCTTCATACGTGTCAAATTTTAAGAACTGCAATTCGATAAAAATTTCAGAAAGTCACGTGAGTTGCATTTAAGGCTAAATGATCAAATCTAAGTCTTGTGAAACGATCCGGTGGCATGAGCCAAGCTTGTTCATTGTAAGCCTAGAGCGGAGTTCATCCTATCAAGAATGTCCTCAAGCAATTTGAGTATGTGTTGATAGGATGAAATTTGTTGCAGACTTATTGTAGTGAATTGACCAATTCGGCTTGGTTTTCGATTTTGGAATTGATGGGAGCGTACTCGGTAAAACATAAAAACCACCGAAATCTGGGGACAGCTTGTTTTCGGGCAGTTTAATTCTCATAAAAATGCCAATAATTGGTGTGAACTGCCGAACAGTAGGTGCTATTTTACGAGTCAGTGAACGGAAGTGTTGATGACTTTAGTTTTGTCCGGTTTGGCAACGAAAGAAATCGAGAAAATAAAATATGAGAAATATATTTGGAGCATTTTTTGGATTCATTTTTGGTTTGGTCTTTACTGCCATCGGGTTTTCAGTCGCCTACTTTTTTGGACTTCCAATTGTGACACAGGCCAAGGCCAGCCTTGAGTGGCCGCAAGTATCGG
>CALKNI010000078.1 GCA_938091115.1 uncultured Pirellulaceae bacterium
TCGGTTAGAATCAGAGTTTAATCGAAGTGAGCGTGTTGGGTAACTGCGCGTTGAGCATGCCGCGGTTTTAGCCGAACGAGTTAACTTTTTGTTAAAATAAAAACATGGCGCAAAGCTGAAGGGGTTTCGCGAAAAATTGGGTCAACACTTTGTCAGCACTTGAAATTGCGAATCGCAGAAATCTGTTCGGAGTTCCGTTCAGTGAGTTCGCGGATGTGATTGAGGGACTTGAGACTCTCGCGAAACGGACTTCCATTTTTGAAAAACTTTATTACCGAGTCAGGAAAATAGTATGAACGATCGCGTTTCTGGTGGCCAAGCTGAATTGAGTGGCGACGAAATTAAGGCACTGGAAAAACTGAGTGAATCTTATCGAGCGGTTCGCGAGCAGTTGGGAAAAGTCATCGTTGGTCAAAACGAAGTGATTGAGCAACTGATGATCGCGATTTTTGCACAAGGGCATTGTCTACTGGAAGGTGTTCCCGGACTGGCGAAGACACTGATGGTTAGCACCTTGGCAGATACGCTCAATCTTGACTTTAACCGTATTCAGTTCACACCGGATTTAATGCCGAGCGACATCGTTGGAACGGAAGTGATTCAGGAAGATAAGGCATCGGGTAAGCGAGAGTTCAAGTTCCTGAAGGGGCCGGTATTTGCCAATATTGTGTTGGCTGATGAAATTAATCGAACCCCACCTAAAACACAGGCGGCATTGCTGGAGGCGATGCAAGAGAAACAGGTGACGATTGGCGGAGAACGAAATCAATTACCGGCTCCGTTCTTCGTGCTGGCGACTCAGAACCCGATCGAGCAGGAAGGAACTTATACACTTCCAGAGGCCCAGCAAGACCGGTTCATGTTTAAAATCTTCGTTAAATATCCGAGTTATGAAGAGGAGTTCCAGATTGCTGCGACTACGACTGCCGATGTCAATCAGACTGTCGAGCAGGTTTTGTCCGGTGAGGATATCCTACGGTTGCAGCAGCTGGTTCGTCGCGTTCCAGTGGCCCCTCATTTGATTCACTTTGCCTTGCGGATTGTCCGGGCAACGCGAGTGCTTGAAGATGATTGCCCAGATTTTGTTCAAGAAGCGATTTCCTGGGGAGCGGGTCCGCGGGGTGTGCAGAACCTGCTTTTGGGTGCCAAGGCGAGGGCGGTGCTTGAGGGTAGAAGTTACGCGACGACGGAAGATCTTCGTGCCGTTGCCAAGCCGGTTTTGCGGCATCGAGTGATTACGAATTTCAATGCGGATTCAACGGGCGTGACATCGGATGACATTATCGACCGTCTTCTCAATGAAATTCCGGAACGAAGTGAAGGGGATCAGATATCTCCCGAGCTTGTGAAGGCGTTTAGTTGAGTGAGGTCTTGAGCTGAAATTCGGCTTTTGGCTGAATGAGAACCTCTTGAAAATCTAATTGCTTATTTCTAAAGAATGATCGTTTATGGCGACTGACAGTCCGGCAAACAAATATCTGGATTCCAAGACACTCGACAAAATCAAACGTCTCGAGGTTCGCGCTCGGTTGGTTGTTGAGGGGTTTATATCGGGACAGCACCGCAGTCCCTTTAACGGGTTCGCAATCGAATTCGCTGCTCATCGTGAGTATTCTCCGGGCGACGACTTGCGGCATATCGACTGGAAGGTCTGGTCTAAAACGGATCGTTTGTACATTAAGGAATACGAAGAGGAGACCAACTTGAAGTGTCATCTCATCGTCGATTGCAGTAAGTCGATGCGATACGGTGAGGAAACGGGTTGGAGTAAGTTTGATTATGCTGCAACTGCGGCAGCTAGTTTGGGGTACTTGATGCAGCAACAGCAGGATTCTGTTGGTTTGGTGTTGTACAGTGACAAGATTGATAAAAATTTGAAATCGTCGTCCCATCCGTCTCATTTAAAGCTGTTGCTCCATGAGCTTGAGCAAACTGAACCGGCGAATACTACGGATGTCAGCGATCCGTTTATTGCCTTGGGTTCTCAGATTCGAAAACGAGGTGTCATTGCGTTGTTTTCGGATTTGTTTATCGATCCGGAGGAGCTGGCCAAAGCACTGGCTCAGTTTCGCTTACGGCGCCACGAAGTCGTTGTTTTCCATGTAATGCATCACGACGAACTGGAGTTTCCATTTCAGGATAACACTCTTTTTCAGGGAATGGAGACTGCGGGGGAATTGCATGCTGAACCACGTTCATTGCGGAAGTCGTATATGGAGGCGGTGGATCGTTACATGACACGAGTCAAGAAGGTTTGTGCTACGGCGGGGGTTGACCATGTCTTGCTTGACACTTCCAAACCTTTGGATGGAGTGCTCTCGAGCTATCTTAATTTTCGGGCAAAGTCACGAAGGAAGAATCTCTAGGGGGGAATGCCTCGGCAGGCCGTCAGGGGCAAGTGAAGTTTTTTATGGTGCACTTTGAACGCAGTGGGTGATTGTTCAGGTGACATGGGCGACAAAAGGGAAAGACAAAGATGTTAAGTTGGTTTTTAAATCCATGGATGCTGTTGGGCGGTCTCGCAATCGCATCGCCCATCATTATTCATCTGCTTAATAAGCGGCGATTTAAGATCGTCCAATGGGCAGCGATGGATTTTTTGTTTGAGGCTGACAAGAAAAACCGACGACGGGTACAGCTTGAAAATTTCATTTTATTGATGTTGCGATGCCTCGCGATGTTGTTGGTGGCGTTGATGTTTTCACGCCCTTTTTTGCCGTCGAGTGTGACACGTGCGCTGCAGCAGGCGCAGAAGATCGAGCGGGTGATTCTTGTTGATGATTCGTTAAGCCAGAGGGTTCTGCTGGATGCTGAGCCCGCGTTTGATGTGACGAAACGCCAAATTAAAGAGTTGCTCGGTGAGCTGGCAGAATCGGATCGCACGGAAGATTGGCTGACACTCATGTTGACGAGTAATCCTGAGCAGCCGCTTTTGGCGAACGAACCACTGACGAAGAGTACATTGCCTTCGCTCGTTGAAGCCATTGATGACTTAGAGTGTGCTGATCAGAGCGCAGATTACACGGTGTCATTGCTTGAATTAAAAAGGTACGTCAGTGGGCAGCGGGAAGCTGGCGGGCGGGTTGTGTATGCGTTTTCCGACATGCGCGAGCGAGATTGGTTTAATGCACTCAATGCCGATACCGATTCGGCTCCCAACCGGTTGTTGACGGATATTTCGGAGCAGGCGATCGATTGTTTTCTCGTGGATGTCGGGGGGGCGAATGACCAAAACCTCGCTATCACGGGCGTGCGTCCTGAAAACCTTCAGGTTGCGGATAAGGTGATTCAATTTAATGTCTCAGTCGCAAACTATGGGGCGCAGACAGTCAATCAGGTTAGGGTTCTGCTGCAAATAGATGATGGCCAGCCAGACTATGAGGTCATTCCCTCACTCGCTCCCGGGCAGGAAACGGAACTTGCATTCCGCTATGTGTTCCCTTCGGAAGATGATGACGACTCGGAGCTGCTTGAAGGTGATCAGGTAAAACCTCGGTTTAATAGTTACCGGGTAAAGGCAGAGATTGACCGCCAGTCTCTCGGAGAGGATGGCTTAGTAGCGGATCAATTGCTGGAGGACAGCGTTGGCTATTTTGCTTCGCGTGTTAAAGACGGGATATCTGTCTTGTTAGTCGATGGAGATCCATCCTCGGCCTCGGAGCGAAGTGAAACGCATTATTTGCGAAGCCTTGAGGTCGCGGGCACCGGGATGAATATGAAAGTGGTGACTGCCAGTGAGTTGGAGTCGGAGTCGCTTTCGGATTTTGAAGTTATTTTCCTGTGCAACGTCGACGAAGCCTCGACCGATCGCGTGAAATCTCTTGAGCAGTGGGTGCGAGATGGCGGTGCTCTTGTTTTTATGCCTGGGAATCGGGTTCGTGCCACCACCTTCAATGAGACTTTTTATCAGAGCGGAGAAGGACTTTCTCCTTTGGCTTTGGATAGGATGATGGGAGATCCAACAATGTCAAAGTGGGTTAACTTTGAAATTGACCCACAGATTCATCCTTCTTTGGCTGTCGTCGTGGAGAGCGATGCTTCAAGCTTGTCCAATGTCGATGTGTTCAGTTGGTGGACTTCTAATTTGAATTCGGATTTGATTGGGAAGACATTGTCTGTTCCGCTTCGTCTAAGTGATAAAGACAATTCTCCAGCGATGGTTGATCTAAGTTATGGCGCGGGTAATGTCATTGTATTTACGATTCCTGGGGATGGCGACTGGACCATGTGGCCGAGTAGTCCAACATTCCCTCCCGTCATGATTGACTTAGTCGATTATTTAGTCGGTTCGGGGGCGGAAGAAGGAGTCGTTGAGTTGGGCGGTGAGATTTCCTATCCGGTTGATATGTCAGCTTATGACAGTCGAGTTAGTTTGCGGGATCCTCAAAATGAGAAAGTGGAATCGATTGCCAAACCGAATACGACTCCGGAGAGCGGCGGCGAAGATGGTGACGGTGCGAGTGTTTTGTACCGTGCGAATTTCGATGGTGTCCAGCGGCGAGGGTTTTACGAATTAGAGTTGAGCCGGCACACTGGGGAAGAGGAAATGGTGTTGTTCGCGGCCAATGTCGATCCTCGGGAGAGTCAACTGAAACGTATTCCAGCGAGTGCTCTAGAAGGTGACTTTTTGGGCGAAAAGGTAACAATGGTGGCAGCGGGTGGATTGGTTGGACAGCAGGTTTCAGGTGGAGAAACTGAAATCTGGCTTCAAATTCTACTGTTGTTATTTGCAGTGCTCGTACTCGAGCAGGTCTTAGGTTGGTATTGGGGCAAGAAACGATAGTCCCTAGCGGGATTTAATTTTGGTATTTGAATGATGAATTCGCTCGTTAAAAAAAACCTGTCGGTTGCTGTGACTATTGGTGTGTGGTCGTTAGCTGCCGTTTTGTTTCCTGATTATGGTTTTGCAAAGCAGTTGATTTTTGGGCGGCAGGTAGAGCCCTCGCGGCAGGAAGAGGTCGCCGAAGTTGGTGCTGTGTTAAAGACAGATCCGGAGCTCGAAGACGTACTTGAAAAAGCGGAGCGGATGCGAAATGACGGGCAGTACCGAGTTGCTTGCACGCTTTGGCAGGCAGTTTTGAATCGGAGTGGGGATGCCTTGTTTTCGAGAGATGGCGAGATCTATTACTCACTGGTCGAACAAGTTGAAGCGATTCTCGCTGACCTCCCTACGGATGGGTTGGTGGCTTATCGAGTGATTGCCGATGCTGCAGCCAAAGAGATTTTGGCGGAAGCCGCTGATGATTCCGATGTCACGGCGTTGAACAGTGTTGTCCGGAATTATTTTATTAGTTCTCTCGGCGATGAGGCGGCATTCAATCTTGGCAGTATCTATCTCGACCAATTTGATTTTATTGGTGCTCGGCGGATGTTTGAAAAAATTGCCACGCAGTATCCAGACCCTTCCGTTCCGATGGATGAGGTTTATTCAAAAATTGCGCTGTGCCAGGCGTTTTTAGGAGACACTTCAGCCGCGAAAGTGGCGATTGCGGAGGCACTGGCGATTGATCGTAACTCAGATCAGGCTGTATTAGTCAGTCGCTCGCTCGCGGGTTTGACCGTCGCTAATGAACGGGATGAAGTCAATCGAGATTGGCGGATGCCGCTGGGCAATTCCCACCGTTACGGTGTCATGCAAGCTGTGCCCGATGCAATGATGGAGGGAGACCTAGAGGCGAGTTGGCAGTTTTATTTCGAACCGAAGGAGCGTTACAACCGCAGTGCTGATGCGATCGGTAAGTTGTTGACAGGTCGCGAGGCTTCCGGGGAAAGCGTTGGTGAGACTCTCGATGCAATGGAGACCCAGTTGATCGATGCCTGGAGGAATAAGAGTTGGAGACCTGCCGGTGAGTTGCTGATTGACGGAGATCGTTTGTTTTTCAAAACAGGTTCTGATCTTGCGGTTTGGGACCGTCAGAAGGTGAAAGATTTAGCGAAAACTGACAGTCTGCTAGGTTCTGTGGATGCCGCGGTCGCTTGGCGGAGTTTATGGAGGAACGCATTTCAAATAGACGATGCCACGATGATGATGTCCACGATTCGTCGCAACTGGGGAGGTCGAATTACTGGCCAGGCAAATAGTGCTTCGCAGTTTCCTGAGAAAGCAATCGAAATTAATCTATTTGGCGACCGTGTTTTTCAACAGATGTCGATTTGTCAAGGCATTGCCTATTCTATTGAGGGTAAGTCATGGGATGATTCCAACAGCCATAAGCAACCTAAGGTTGCTCCTCAGTGGAATGCAACATTTCGGAGGACGAGGGAAAATTTTCTGACGGCCTACGATGTGGAGTCCGGTCGTGTGTTGTGGAAATTGCCGCGTGAAAGTTCGGAAAAAGAACCGGCTGTTTTTAATGGTGAGTCGGACGAGTCGGAGTGGCTTGAGAGCGGCGGTTTTATGGCGGCGCCCGTTGCATTTGGAGACCTCGTAATTGTGCCCGTGAACAATGGAGGTGCGATTTCAATTTATGCTCTCGATCCCGCACGCGAGGGTAAAACAGTTTGGCAGTCGTTTTTATGTGACGAGCCTGAAACGGGCTCGGTTCCATGGGCCGCGATCGAGCTTTCTCTTGAAGGAAGCGATTTATTCGTTAGCTGCGGAATGGGGGTTGTTTTTGTGATGGATCCGGCGACAGGAACCGTCCGATTTGCAAAGCGTTATCGAAGAGTTGGGCAAGCAGATAATTTTGGGCGTCGAAGTGGTTGGACTGTTAATCGCCTGAATTTCGATGGATGGTCGAGTGACATAGTTATTCCGTATGGGAAACAAATGGTTTGTTTTAGTTCGGATACCGATTCAATTGAAGCGTTTGATCGCAACACTGGAGAGTTGATTTGGCGAACGGAAATGAGTCCTGTCGGGTATAAGGTTGACTATGTCATCGGCGTTTACGAAGACGTGTTGTACGCTGGCGGATTTGAGACTGTTGTGGCCTATGACCTCAAGGGACAGGGCCGAATGATTTGGGGGACGGAGCAGATGTTTGACGGACGTCAATCACTGGGACGTGGAGTTGTAACTCCCAAGGGGATTTACTTACCGGTCGAGGATCGTATTTATCAATTGTCACTTAAAGGTGAAAATGGCCGCGCGGAAGTTCTTAAACAGGTTCATGTCGATTTAGGAACCAGCGCACCCGTCGGGAATTTATATAGTGACGGCGAGAGATTTTGGGTTCACGGTGCAAATCGACTTTATATGTTGGATTCAAAACGAGTTGACGAATAGTTTGGAGAGGCGCCTAGTCATGCTTTTCCAGGGTTGGTGGCAGGGGGTTCGATAGCGGATCGAAAACTACTGACTGATGAATTAGATCATTGTTAGAATTGAGAAAACGTTGAATTTAATTGCCGAAAGTAGATTGCTGGAGTGGTTGGTTGGTGCCGATCCCGATCGTGCTGGCACGCCCCGTTTGCAATGGTCGAATCTGCCCGAGTCGTGGGGAGTCTTTGTTCTAGTTGCGATATTGGCAGCGGTGGTATTTGGTGTTTTTTGGATGTATCGCCGAGAGATCAACACTTGTCCAATGCCCGTCAAGTTGGCCATGGCGGGGTTGCGTCTGTCTGTGCTGCTGCTGCTGATAATGATGTTTTTGAAGCCCTCAGTGTTTTACCAGCAGGTCAATGAAATTAAGCCAACGATTGCAATGTTACGAGATAGTTCGCTTTCATTCGACCGCGGAGATAGTTACCGCAGTGAAGATCAGCAGAAAAAGTTGGCAGAGCTAACCGGTTTGCCAGTTGCTTCGATTGGTGATGGCCAGGTGAAGCGGTCTGCACTCGTCAATCAAGCATTTGCAAAAAATCCGGCGTTGTTAGAAGAATTGAAAAACAAAGGATCACTTCGGGTTGTGAACTTTTCCGATGGCAATGTTCCCATTGCAGTGATTCCTGCGAATGTTAAAAAGCAGACCGAAGGTTCAGAGCCAGGCACTCCTGAGTCGTCATCAGGTTCGGAAGATGAAGAAGTGGAAGGCCTGATCCGCAAGACAATTCCGGATCTTGAGGCGAGTGGATTAGGTACTGATATTTGGCAAGCGTTGCGAGAGTCGCTCGATGATGCAAGTCGGTTGTCTGCCATTCTTTTGATAAGTGACGGGCAACACAATGGAAGTGAGGATCCGATTGAGATTGCTCAAAGGGCAGCCGATCAAGGTGTGCCGATTTTTGTAGTTGGGGTTGGTGATCCTAACCCACCAAAAAACATAGCAGTTACTGAAGTTTATGTGCGAGATCGAGCCTATCCTGATGAGCCATTTGAAATAGAGGCAGTATTGCAGACCTCACAAGTCAGTGACGAAGGCATGCCTGCTCAAATTGAAGTCGAGTTGATTCAGCAACAGGTTGATTCGCGAACTGGTAAACCAGGATTACCAGAGAAGGTGAAATCAAAAAATGTTTCGATTCCTGAAAACGGTGGTCGGATTCGAGTTGATTTTGACCATATTCTTAATCGGTCGGGCAAGTATGTTTTCACAGTGCAAGTTAAAGAATTGGAAGGTGAAACCGAGGTTGCAGACAACGCGCGGGTCACGTCAGAGATGGAGGTCGTCGATGAGAAAGTGAAAGTGCTGTTGGTTGCTGGTGAAGCAAGTTGGGATTACCAGCATGTTTACAAATTGCTTCAGCGGGATCAAACCATTGCATTAAGCTGTTGGCTTCAGACGATGGATGAAACGCGGCCTCAAGAAGGCA
>CALKNI010000079.1 GCA_938091115.1 uncultured Pirellulaceae bacterium
CCCGTTAACGTCATTCCACAATCGCAACGATTTACCAAAAATTACAGATTTTTTTCAAAACAGAAAATTTCTTGCCCGAATCGGAGCCAAAACGAATTTTCTATGATCCAAACGATTCCATCGGGCAAATCCAATTCAAATATAGATGAGGTTATCTGGCATCGCGTTATTCAAAATTCAATTTTGCCCATAAGCCAAAAAATTTTTGGTAAAATTTTTCGAATCAACCGTAAATCGGACCGTCAATGGAATAACCTTTCAAAGTGAAGTTTCCTCTGCCCGACTGAAAACTCCGTTGGCGCTCGAATCAACAGGCTCTTTACAACGCCATCCCTTTTTTATCACTCATTTTTTAAGGCACGTTTCCTTTTCTGATTCGCGCCGCAAGCACTTCCGCAGATATCTCTAACATGAAAACTAAACTACTCCTTCTTTGCTTAGCCCTAACCTGTCATCCGCTGGCCGACGCTGTGGCAGTTCAGCAACCCAACGTGATTTTGATCATCTGCGATGATCTCAATGACTACGTCGAAGGCTTTGGCGGACACCCCCAAACTCAAACTCCCAACATCGCTCGTTTGAGCAAGACCGGTGTTACCTTCACTCAGGCACATTGCAATATTCCCATTTGCGGCCCCTCTCGGGCAAGCCTGTTTACTGGTATTTACCCACACCATTCCAGCTGTTTCGGATTCACAAAATGGAATGAATACGAAGTTTTGAAGAATTCCCGGACGTTAATGGATCACTTTCGAGCCAATGGATATCTTACGCTAGGGACCGGTAAGTTAATGCACCACCTGGTTCCCAAAGAATGGAACCAATACGGCAATCCCGCCGACTATGGGCCGTTCGCTCTAACCGGCAGTGATCGCGTAGCGCATCCTGATGTCCCGGCACCCTATCGTGAAATTGGCGCTGTCGACGGTTCGTTTGGACCTTTGGTCGATATTTCCGGTCGGACTAATCAAGATGGAGTTCCATTTTCATGGCTTACCGGGGGCTGGGGAAAAACGCGCGCACTCAACATTAAGACACAAGAAAATCGTGATCAAACTGCAGACGAGCTCAATGCTCAATGGGCGGTCGATCGCCTCAAAGAATTCGCCGAAAAACCCGGAGGCCAGCCTTTCTTCATGGGCGTTGGTTTTATTCGGCCTCATACGCCACTCGTTGTTCCCAAGCGTTTCTTCGACCAATTCCCCCTCGATTCCATTGAGTTGCCAGACATCAAAGAAGGAGATATCGACGATACGTTCGCTCTTTCCATCCGCGGAAACGTCGCTACGAAAGAACCGAATTCACAACGAACCATGGACATGGGAAGCCGGTTGTACCAGGACCTCGTCGCGTCCTATGAAACCCGGGAAGAAGCACTCAAACGATTCATCCAAGCCTATCTTGCCAGCGTTGCTTCGGTAGACGAGTTGATCGGAAATATTATGGATGCCGTTGAACAAACTTCTCTCGCCGACAACACCATCGTCATCGTGACCAGTGATCACGGATGGGGTATGGGTGAAAAAGACTATCTTTACAAGAACTCGCTGTGGCAGGAAAGTACGCGAATTCCACTAGTCATTCGCGCTCCCGGAATCTCACAAGCGGGAAGCGTTGCCGAGCATCCAGTTTCACTCATTGATATTTATCCAACATTGGTTGAGTTGTGTGGCCTCACCGGCGAAACGATGAAAAATGCTAAAGGCCGGCCACTTGATGGTTTCAGTCTTAAACCAATTTTAGAAAATACCAAAACTAAAACATGGGAAGGACCTGAATCTGTACTCACCGCGCTCTATAAATGGCGCACTAAATACAATCCTGCCAAAGAAAATTATTCCCTCCGGTCAGGCGACTATCGTTACATCCGCTATGAAAATGGAAAAGAAGAGCTTTATCAAACCAAGTCAGATCCGCATGAGTGGAACAATCTAGCAACCGATCCAAGCCACGCCGGGGCTCTAGCTGCGCTTCGAGGCGAGTTGATCAAACGAATTCCCACGGAAGAAGATTTGATTCCTAATCAACCAGTTTTCAAACCAAAGAAACCAGCTCAACCTAAAACTCCTGTCAACGGGAAATCCACAACCGAAAAAAAAACCGCTGAATATTGGAAAGATGAATATTTCAAAAAGCATCCAGACGCTGATACCAATGGAGACGGGATCCTCTCCTGGCCGGAACGCAACGCTCACAAACCTGCCACAGATTCCAAGCCTGGATCGACTGTAAAAATTCCAAAAGCAACGGATGAGAAATTAGATTCTCCAAAACAAGAAAAACAAATGTCGGATCTGCAATGGAAAGATCATTTCTTCAAACTACATCCCGAATCAGACACCAATCGGGATGGCGATTTAAGCTGGCCCGAATATAAAAAATTCAAAGCCGAACTGGACAAAAAAAATAAATAATAGAAACCACTTCATTCAAAACCACTGAACATTATCGATCGGCCAAACTAACTTAAAACGCATTTTCATATCGAAAAAGTTATGTAAACCGTCTACTTACTTGCCTTCATGGATACCTATGAGACTTCTGCAATTTTTGATCGTCACACTTTCATTTGCCAATTTACTGTTGGTAACCTCAGTAAATGTAGCTGCCGAAAACCAAGCGCCAAAGCCACCGAACTTAATTGTCATCATGACCGATGACCTTGGATACGCCGACGTTGGCTTTAACGGGTGCATTGACATCCCCACGCCCCACATTGACTCAATCGCAAACTCCGGCGTGAAGTTCACCAACGCTTACGTCTCTTACTCGGTTTGCGGCCCAAGTCGTGCCGGTTTCATCACCGGTCGATATTCGCAGAGATTTGGATTCGAGCGCAACCCACAATATTTGCCGAGCGACCCCAACATGGGACTTCCGTTGAGCGAAACGACTATTGCTGAAGCCCTCGGCAAAACAGGGTACCGGTGCGGAATCATTGGCAAATGGCATCTTGGTGCCCATCCAAAACACCATCCACTCAATCGAGGGTTTCATGAATTTTTCGGACATCTCGGCGGGGGTCATCGCTACCTGCCAGAGGACCTCACCCTTGAAGATAGTGCCGCAGCAAGTAGTGAGTATGAAAGTTACCGGACTTTAATATTAAAGGATCGTACACCTGTCAAAACGACCAAGTATTTAACGGACGAATTCTCGGATGCTGCCGTCCGATTTGTAGAAAAAAACAAAGAACAGTCGTTCTTTTTATTTCTGTCGTACAACGCGCCGCACTTACCTCTTCAGGCAACACCAAAATATTTGGAACGATTCAACGATATAAAGAATCCCAAGCGTAAAACTTATGCCGCGATGGTCAGCGCTGTAGACGATGGAGTCGGGCAACTACTCGAGACATTAAAAGAGAATAACCTGGAACAAGACACGCTCATCTTTTTTCTATCTGACAATGGTGGGCCAACGACAAAAAACGCTTCTCAAAACAGCCCACTTCGCGGCAATAAAGGTGACGTATGGGAGGGCGGGTTTCGCGTCCCCTTCGCCGCACGCTGGCCTGCCAAGCTTCCCAAAGGTAGTGTTTACGATCTTCCGGTCAGCTCGCTTGATATTTTTGCCACGATCGCAGCGTTGAGTAGTGCAAAGATTGATGAACAGCGACCACTCGATGGCGTCAATCTCGTGCCTTACGTCCGTGGGAAAATTAAAGCTCCACCTCACCAGGCGATTTACCTCCGAAAATTTGATCAGCAGCGGTATGCCATAAGGCGTGGTGACTATAAGCAAGTTGTTCCTTTTAAAGGCGGAAAATCAGAACTTTACAATTTAAAAAACGATATTGGCGAAACTAAGAATCTAGCTCCTCAGGAGCCGGATACCCTCGCGGAACTGGAAGCGTTACGGGAAATCTGGTCTGCGGAATTGATCGACCCAATTTTTTCAGGCCTTATCCACTTGCCGTCCTTTCAGAAAAAGCAAACTCGTAAAACAACTGAAAAAACGGAGCAAAAAAAATGAAACTGTTCCTACTCAGTACGCTCGCGATTCTCTGCTCGATCAACCAATACATTGCTGCCGATGAACGGCCCAACGTCGTTCTCATTGTGTGCGATGATCTCAACGATTATGTCGAAGGCTTCAACGGTCACCCTCAGGCCCTCACACCTTCGATGAAGGCTTTGGCTAAATCCGGGGTCTCTTTCGATTGCGCTTACAGCAACAACCCTGTTTGCGCACCCTCGCGTTCTAGTTTTTTAACGGGCATCTATCCACACACTTCCGGCAATTTGTTCTGGGGGAAATGGTTTGAAAACCCCGTCTTAAAAAACTCAAAAACGATCATGGAATATTTCCGGGACAATGACTATCACGTGGCTGGATCTGGCAAATTAATGCACCATGGCAAGCCTGACGAATGGAGTGATTTCAAACACCGCGCGGATTACGGACCCTCTATTTATGACGGGAACCAGCGAGTTGCCCACCCTGACGTGCCAATGCCATTCCGAGCTATCGGTCCTGTAGATGGCTCGTTCGCACCGCTTTCCAGAGTGCCCTATGCCGATGACGGCAATCCAGAAAGTGGATGGATTTATGGCAACTGGAAAAAACGGCAACCGTTTCGGTACGTTTCAGAAGACGACCGTGATCTGACCCCAGACGAACGAAACGCCAAATGGGCGGCGGACCAAATTCGTGATTTTGCAGATCCAGAATTCAAATCTCCATTTTTTTTAGGTATCGGATTAATCCGTCCTCACACGCCCATTCACGTCCCGAGAAAGTTTTTTGATTTATTTCCAATCGAGAATGTCCAACTGCCTGTTATTCGTCCTGGAGATGCCGAAGACACCTATTACGCAGACGTCTATGCTCCCGAGCAAAAAGGCCTGCGCTATTATCGAACATTGTTAGACTCTTATCCCTCTCGAGAGGATGCGCTGAAGGCATTCACTCAAGCCTACCTCGCAGGAGTCGCTGCAGTTGATGCGTGCATTGGAGAAATTGTCGATGCGATTGATTCATCCCCCGATCCTTCAATCCGCAACAACACAATCATCGTGGTAACCAGTGACCACGGATGGAACATGGGTGAAAAAGATTACCTATTTAAAAATTCACCATGGGAGGAGAGCACCCGCGTCCCTTTTATTATTCGCGTACCCGGTTTGAAAGCGCCCGGCTTGCGCTGCCAACAGCCAATTTCATTGATTGATCTGTACCCTACGCTAATTGATTTATGTGCGCTCGAGGGAGATACACGGAAAAATAAGCAAGGGGCAAAACTGGATGGTCACAGCTTCCGCCCGCTAATCGAAAATCCTGAACATGGGAATTGGGAAGGACCTGACTCCGCACTCTCAATGATTTTTGTTGGAGAGTATTTGAAACTCGATAAAAATCAAAAGTTCAATCTCAAAAATCAAAATTGGTCTATCCGCTCAGCGAACTGGCGATACATCCGCTACCGCAATGGAAGTGAAGAGCTCTACGATCACGGTAAAGATCCACACGAATGGAACAATGTAGCAACCCATCAAGATTACCAATCGATGCTGCAATCCATGCGCGTTCGCTTGAACGAAATGGTTCCAGAACTTCCAATCAATACTCAAAATTCTAACTGACGTTTACTTATGCAACCTTTCAAAATGAACTCCGCAGTCGCATCTCTCTGCCTTACAATGTTTGTTGCGTTCAGCGGTTTTAGCACATCGACCGTGCTGGCCAACGAACCTCCCAACGTCATTTTATTTCTAATGGATGACATGGGATATGGCGATTGCCGGGCTTATAACGCAGACAGCAAAGTCGCCCTTCCCAATCTCGAACAGCTTGCCGCCGACGGCATGCTTTTCACAGATGCTCATTCTCCTTCGTCCGTTTGCGCGCCAACTAGATACAGCGTTCTAACAGGCAACTATCCTTATCGTGGTAGATTAGAAAATGGCACATGGATTTTCCATCAGCCCTCGCAAGTCCTCGATGGCCAGCGAACGATTGGCCAGCTAATGAAAACTGCGGGCTACCACACCGCATTTTTAGGAAAAGTACACCTCGGTGGGCAGATATACAGCAAGACCACTGGTGAACCCATCTCATGGAAATACGATTTCCGGGACATTGATTTTTCTCGACATATTAAAGACAGTCCCTTCAGTTTTGGGTTCGACTATGCCTACGAATTACCACAGGGAATTCAGGGACCGCCCTATATCGCCTTTGAGAATGGTCTTCTCGACGGGAAACCCCAGGATTTAAAAATTTGGGAGGAAGGAACCCATGGCAATTCCGTCATCTTAAAAACTGGATTTGGAGCCCCTGACTGGGACTCCTCCCAAATTGGGCCGATCCTTACCGACAAAGCAATTCAGTTCATCGATCGACACATTTCCAATAATCAGACTTCCGGCCGGCGCAAGCCTTTCTTTATGCACTATTGCACCGAATCCTGTCACAAACCACACACGCCTCCGCAAGAACTGGATGGCGTAAAAATCAAAGGTGCGGCGGGAGATGCTCACCTCGATATGCTCTTCGAGGCAGATGTAACGCTTGGAAAGATGATCGATCGACTTCGGCACCACGGTGAACTAAGCAACACCCTGATTCTTTTTGTGAGTGATAACGGTGGACTTTCGCGAGGCAAACCAGGAGCTAACAAACTCGGTCACGACTCGTGTGGCGGACTTCGTGGCAGCAAGGCTTCAATTTGGGAGGGCGGGCATCGCATTCCCATGATCGTCCGCTGGGGTGATGGAACACCTACGGGATCGAACATTGCTCCTGGAAGTCGTTCGGATGCATTAGTCGGACTCCAGGACATCTATGCGACTTTTGCTAATTTGACAAGTCAGGCGGTCGACGCTGAGCAAGGTCTCGATAGTGAGTCTTTTCTCCCGGTACTCACTGGCGCCCACCTCGGGTCCATTCGGAAATCACTATTTGTTCAGGCCAACGCCGAACCTCGCTATGGACAGCAACTCGCAAAAATGGTGCGAATGGGTGACTGGAAACTCGTGACCTCCCGTGAACAGGAGCCACTTCACCTATTTAATCTAGCCTCTGATTTGACAGAAACAAACGACCTGTTGAACGACGAAAAACAACAGACGAGAGTGAGTCAAATGCGAGCGGAATTAAAACGGATTGTGGAAACCGCTCGCAGCACCGAACCTTTGCCTGCCTCCATTTTTAAGCCAACGATTTCAGCCATCGGGTCAAAGACTCACTCTGATTCAGCCAATCAAGTTCATACCAATGAATTATTCCAACCAGTACAAACATTGAAATTAAGAATCAGCGATCAATCTAAGGGTAACATCAAACTAGATGGAGATCATTGGATCGTTCAGGGTACCTCACCGCTGTCTATCGAATTTGTTCCTAGCGATGGCGAGAAGTGGGATGTTTCAAAATTCCGACTCGTCGGGGTCCCGCTTTTGAATCGCGAATCGGGAGTAACGATCGTCGATGGCAAGTTAAACAATAGTGATGTGACAGGCTGGTCGCGGCATTGTGTTGGATTCGGTGTCGCGCCTTCCGAAGAAGCTTCGATGTTGGGGTTTGTGTTTCCTCAAGAAGAATCTACCTATCAAGGTCCGGCTATATTCCGTGACCAATTGTCTAAACCCAACGGGCACAGGATGCACTGGAGGCGATTTTATCCGGCGGATGTTCGGACTCTAAAACTTGACATACAATCCTCCACAGGCAAAGTGGACCTTCGAGTTAGCAACCCTGTCGTTTGCTGGGAAGCCAACCAAGAACGCGACAAAGCCCTTCACGCAATGCCCTATTTAGACGAACTAGGGCAAGTTAATTCTCTCGATTGGCCAGGTAAAATTAAACAGGTCTCTGATCTCAAGGCAACGCTTCTTGATGAATTAGAATCCGCCAAACTAACGGCTAATTCTAAAAACTGGACTCGCTTCGGTGGCTGGAAAGACGGACCGAAACAGAATGCGACCGGTCATTTTCGAACTGAAAAAGTTAATGGACGCTGGTGGCTGATTGATCCAGAAGGCTATCTTTTCTTTTCCATTGGCGTCTGTCTTGCTGGAAACGAATCGCCTACTCTCCTAACTAAAAATCGACGAGACGCTGGTTTTTTCAAATGGCTACCGGATGAGGATCACAACCTTCGCTGGACGGGCCTCAAGAAAAATCAAGGCAGAGAATTTGTTAACTTTCCCGCCATGAATTACGCCAGAGCTTTGGGGCCGAACTGGAAGAAAATCAGCCGCGAAGGAATTCACAACCGAATGCGGGCGTGGGGGATCAACACCCTCGGCTCCTGGAGCAGCAAACCTCTTCAGGAGGACGCCAAAACCGCCTACACATTGATTGCCTCCATTTGGTGGCAGGCAGGAAAAAAACTCCCTTCCCCGTTTCGCGACGATTACGAATCTGATTTACAGAAATGTTTAGAAAAATACGCTTCTGCAAAAGATGACCCTTATTGTCTGGGATTGTTTTTAGGCAATGAATTCGAATGGCCAGATCGACTGACTCCCGTCATTTTTGAAATGCCGGATGATGAGTCGACTAAACAATGGGTACTAAAACAACTTAAGGAAAAATATTCGTCCCTTGAGGAACTCAATCAGGCCTGGGAAACAAATCACGCAAAATGGGGCACCGTTCTCAAATCTGAATCTAATAAGATTCCTGCCGCCGCAAGAAATGACATCGAACCTTTCTACTTTGATTTTGCTAACGCATTCTTTGCCAAATCCAAAAAAGTAATGAATGACGTGCTGCCGAATAAATTATTTCTGGGCTGTCGCTGCCACCGTGGCCCCAACGTCCTTGGGCGAGCCGCGGCCGGCCATGCCGATGTATTTTCTGTCAACGTCTATGACTCCACGGTTCGCGCCTGGCAGGTTCCCGCAAATGTCGATATGCCTATTCTCGCCGGAGAATTCCACATTGGGTCCGTCGATCGAGGCGTGCCCAGTCCGGGGCTTGCGTCGGCCTGGAATCAGCGACAGCGGGGACTCGCCTTCAGTAATTATCTCTCGACCGCACTTGCCGATCCCCGATTTGTGGGAGTCCACTGGTTTCAGTGGATTGATCAATCAGCAGCTGGAAGAAAAGATCGTGAGAACCACCAGTGCGGATTTGTCGATGTAACCGGACGAGCTTACCCAGAATTCGTTCACTCGGTTGCCCATGCAACCCAGCAGATGTATCAAGCCCGAACTGACAATAACACGAACCGTCTAAAGATCCTCGGGGAACTCATTGCACCGCCACAAAAGGTCACGCCGACGAATCGGCTGGCACCCGTGAAAAACCAAATGACCCAAACGTTACTGCCCGCCCAAACAAATACTCTCCCGCCCGAAAATTCGGTCACAGAACGAAGCGGCGAGTATTGGAAAAATAAGTTTTTTGAACGTTTTCCAAATGCCGACACTAATGGTGACGGTACTTTATCTTGGCAAGAGTTTAAAGTTCACAAAAATAAGGTTGAAACCGAAGACAGTGACCGCGATAAATAACTCGTAAGCAAACCAACTTTTAACTTGCTTGGAATTCCCATGAAGTCGTTTTTCATTTTACCGACTGCCTTCGCAGTTCTTTCGTTCCTTTCGGGCGGTCTATTTCTTAGTGGTCAGGAAATAGATTTCGAGAAACAAATCGCCCCAATTTTTGCTGAGCACTGCACTCACTGCCATGGAGAAGACGATCAAGAGTCAGGATTGAGGCTCGACCGCCGCGCGGAAATGCTCAAAGGGGGAGATTATGGCCAACCCACAATCGTTCCTGGAAAACCCGAAAAAAGTTATTTGCTCGACGTGGTGAACCACACCGACGAAGGCATGGAGATGCCGCCCGACGAAGATAAAATTCCAGCCGCAGAGATCGAGTTGCTAACTCGCTGGATTTCCGAAGGGGCAAACTGGCCAGGGCAGATGCAAGCCGTCAAAGCCGTCAAATCCGACCATTGGTCATTCCAATCGGTCGTCCGACCGCCGGTTCCGGAAACCAAGTTCGCAAATCCAGTCGACGCTTTTCTATTTAAAAAACTGGCGACCGAAAATCTCAAATTTTCTCTACCCGCGGATGCGGTCTCTTTAATACGCCGTGCTTCAATCGTATTAACCGGTATCGCGCCGACTCCTGAGGAAGTTTCCAGTTTCACGAAAGAATTTAAATCGAATCCCGACGCTGCCTATGAAAAACTTGTCGACCGCTTATTAGCTTCCCCTCATTTTGGAGAACGCTGGGCCCAACACTGGCTTGATGTCATTCGCTGGGCTGAAACGAATGGATCTGAAAGCAATCTCTATCGAAAGAATGCCTGGATTTATCGAGACTATGTGATTCGTTCTTTTAACGAAAACAAGCCATACGATCAATTTCTTCGCGAACAAATTGCCGGTGACACTCTTGGCGTGGGCGAAGCCACTGGATATCTGGTTTCAGGGCCTCATGTCCCCGTCGCCACCGTTGGCCAGGAACCCTCGGCACGGCGTCAAGCCCGCGCTGATCGTATGGATGAGATTCTACAAACCGTAGGCGCCTCAGCACTTGGCATGACAATTGGCTGCGCAAGATGTCACAACCATAAGTTCGATCCAATTTCCATCACCGACTATTATGCAATGACGGCGGTTTTTCAGGATATTGAATTCGGAAGTCGCTTTCCCGAACTCGGCGCAAATCACCCGCGCCGGAAACGTGGCGAAGAAATTTATCAGCTAATCCGGGAACAGCGAAAAAAACTCAAAGAAACGAAATTCTGGGAGGAGGATTGGATTGGTTATCGGGAAATGCACTTCCCATCTACAAAAACTCAATCCGTTAGAATCTCATTTCAATGGGGAGGAGCGAGATTGGATGAACTCGAAATCCTCGGGCCAGTTCAATGGAACAAGAATCTTGCTTTGGCATCTGCTGGCACGAAAACAGACGCACCAAAAAAGTTCGCCCAACCTCGTGGTGAACTCTGGAAAATCAACGATGGAAAATACGGTACCGAGGGATGGGCTGCGAAAGCTCCAAAAGGCAGTAAGGAAAAACCTTGGGTTCAATTTACCTTTGACAAGCCTCAGTTTGTGAATCGCGTTCGAGTTAGCTCCAATCGACAGGACTTCATGCAGACCGACTATTTGGTAAATATTAATAAATTTAATCTTGGCCCTTTCGATGTCGAAGTGCTTGATGAGGAAGGCAAATGGGAAAAGGTATATATTGCCAATAAAGTCAAACAGCTCAACAACGACAAAACACATGTCGCGACCGTGAATCGGATCAAACAACTCATTCTCGATTTGAATGATGAGGGTCCAAAGCCAAGTTTCGTTGCGAAGCTTGTCCAGCCTCAAAAAACATTCGTGCTCTCTCGTGGCAGCCCGGAAAATCCCCGTGACGAAGTATTTGCGTCCGGCTTGACCGAAATCAATGGCGACTTAAACCTTTCCCCGGAGTCAACAGGACAACAGCGCCGGCAGGCGTTTGCAAATTGGCTAACCTCTGCCGACCAACCATTGTCTGCTCGGGTGGCCGTTAATCGCATTTGGCATCACATTTTCGGCGCGGGTATCGTCGCCACCACCAGTGACTTTGGAGCCGCCGGAGCGAGGCCGACTCACCCCGAACTACTCGATTGGCTAGCTAGTGAATTAGTTCAACCATCTGTGAGCTCTTCTGGACAAATGCTGCGAGAAGCTTCGGAGCAACCTTGGTCTATGAAACGGATGATTCGCATGCTGGTCATGTCAGAAGCATTCCGGCAATCCAGTTCTCCCCGAACGGAAGGACTGACCCGAGATGCAGGCTCAGCGTTATTATGGCGTTTCCCACCGCGGCGCATGACTGCAGAGACAATCCGGGATTCCATCGTTCAAGCATCCGGTTCGCTCAACCCCGCAATTGGTGGAAAGAGCTATAGAATTCACAATGTAAAAAAACGTTATGCCCAATGGGAAGTCACCGACAACCATAGTGAAAAAACGTGGCGGCGAATGATTTATCAAGAACGCATGCGGCGCGTCGACGATCGAATGTTCACTGCATTTGATTTTCCAGACTGTGGCCAGGTTCGCCCCAAGCGGCCTGTATCTACGACACCCCTCCAGGCACTCAATCTCCTGAATAGTGATTTTGTCATCGAACAATCAAATCTGATTGCTTCACGAGCCATGAGCGACACTAACAACCAAACGCCGGAAGCAGTAAATCGGTGCTTTGAGTTACTGCTGGGCCGAGCTCCTGGTGCTACAGAAAAGAAAGCGTGCATAGTGCTTGCCGAAGAACAAAGCTTGGCTCTCGTTTGTCGCGCTTTGTTAAATTCGAATGAGTTCGCCTTTTTGCCGTAATGAATTATTAACCGTTTGCCTCGTATTCATTGGAATTTATTCCTCGCTTTAAGCACCAACCTCAGGTCTATCATGAGCAAGCCAGAAAAATTATCTTTCCATGGTCGCAAGCTACTTGACCGTCGAAACTTTCTCCATACGGCGGGACTTTCGACCGCCGGTATTGCGTTAACCAGCATGCTGGCTGCGGACGGTTTACTAGCTGACGACAAGCCGCTTACGGCTGGTGGTAAGGTGCCAATTCGTCCGAAGATCGATCCAAACAATCCGTACGCCGCACGCGCTCCGCACTTCGAAATGCCGGCGAAACAAGTACTAGTCATTTATTGTCCCGGCGCGGTCAGTCACCTCGATACTTTTGATTACAAGCCAGCACTTATAAAACTACATGGCCAAAAACCACCCGGGCTTCCGGCGGTTACTTTCGAGGGGCCAAGTGGCAACATCGCTAAACCTTTTTGGGATTTTAAACCTCGCGGCGAAACCGGAAAAATGGTCTCCGACCTGCTCCCCAAGCTCGCAGAGCAAGTCGACGATTTTTGTTTTTTCCATGCACTTTCAACCGATACCAGCGCTCACCCTCAGGGGGAGAATTTCATGAACACTGGTTTCACGATGGAAGGATTTCCATCGTCAGGCGCGTGGATTACTTACGCCTTGGGTACAGAAAACCAAGAACTTCCGGCATTTGTTGCGATCAATGATCCGCGGGGACTCGCCCGTAGTGGGAAAAATAATTTTGGCAATGGATTTTTACCAGCTGCATTTCAGGGGACGGACTTCACCGCAAAAAATCCTCCTTATAATTTACAGCGCCCTAATGGTATCTCTCCTCAAGCCGATGCAGGTACGATTGATTTGCTTCAACGATTAAACGCGCGTCATCTCGAAAAGTACCCCGGCGATGCCGATCTTGCAGGAAGAATTGCAAGTTATGAATTAGCAGGAAGAATGCAAACTTCGGTACCGGACGTCATGGACCTTGCCGGTGAGACCCAATCAACCTTGGAAGCCTATGGCGTCGAGGGAGGAAGCCAATTGCGTGGTGAATATGCAAAAAATTGCCTACTAGCCCGCCGACTTTTAGAAAAAGGAGTTCGGGTTGTGCAACTGTTTAACGGAAGTGATCCAGCTGGAGGAAATGGTATCACCAATTGGGATTCCCACTCCAACATCGCAAACACGCACGCCATGCAAGCCGAAATCATGGATCAGCCGACTGCGGCACTGATTGCAGATCTAAAACAGCGAGGAATGCTCGAACATACATTAATCGTGTGGGCCACCGAATTTGGCCGCATGCCATTTCTTCAAGCCAATGGTTCAGGACGGGATCACAATCCAGGTGCATTTACCTGCTTCATGACCGGCGCAGGAGTCAAACAGGGTTTCAGTTATGGCGAAAGTGACGAGTTTGGATTTAAAGCCGCCGTCAACAAAACCAGCGTTTATGATTTTAACGCAACCCTACTACATTTAATGGGGCTCGATCACGAACGTCTCACTTTTTATCACAACGGGCTGGAACGACGACTAACCAACGTCCATGGCCATGTCGTCAAAGACGTTCTAGCGTAATTAGTATTTCGTCAGTGCATCCGCATCAGCACGGTGATCGTGAACCTTCGTGTTGACACACGACAACGCCGATCGACTTACCTTTTGACTCACTACTCCGCGTTATTTACCCGCACCAATTTCATGATCCGACCAGCGACGTTCCAGTCTTGAACGTATAGATTTCCATCTGCATCCCAATAAGATCCATGGGTTCCGTTAAATACACCTTCGATCCACTTATCTTGCGGGACATTGAAATTAACACGAGTTTTTGGATCAGGGTTATGTCCAAGCACCGCCATAATTGTGTTGCTTTTATCGAGAATAACTAATCTGCCATGAAGATCGGGTACCGAAACGTAATCTCCCTGAATCGAAACCGATGTCGGCATTCCAAGGCCAGTTATCACTTCTTCAAGAAAATTCCCGTCGAGGTCGTAGTGGAGCAATCGCCCTTTCGGTTGATGATTTCTGTCGCAAATTAAGAGTCGTGGCGGTTCGTACCGTGTGTCTAGCGTCATTCCGTGGGCGGTATTGAACTGCTTCATTCCGTTGCCCTTTTCGCCGAAGTGCCTCAAGTATTTTCCGGTCTTGTCAAACTTGAAAATATGATTACTTGCATAGCCATTGGAAAGGAAAATATCTCCATTGGGTGCCACTGTAATTGCCGTTGGGCTGAACCGTTTTAAACCCAAACCCGATGCTTCTGGAAAAGGTAAACGCATCACAATTTCACCGGTTTTCACATTAAATTTGATTCCTTCCGCGTCATTGTTGCGCGCGCCGTAAATGAATTCATTTTCACCCTCAACTCGAATTTCCATATCATGCAGATTGGAGTAGTCTTTGCCGAGATAAGAGTGAATCACTTTCCCGTCTGGGGAAAAAACAACCACGCCTTTCTTCGCGGAGGTATAAATGTTCCCCGCCTTATCAACCACCACACCGCCATGGGTAGACCCCAGAGCGGAGGCGCCATCGGGACGCAAGCCCCACCCTGGAACGGTATCGAAGGTCATCATCCCACAGCCCATCCGAACCGGTTGTACTTTTTCTTGGGAAAACAACGGCAAGGTCAAAGCTACCGAAAATACAATCGCAACAAAACACGAACAACATCTCATAGTCTTAGTTCCTGAAATGATTCTTGAGGTCAGTTTGATGAGTACTTCGGGTATGATAACCCAAGAAGACGCTCACGTCTCGTCTGAAGATCTATTCTATTGTTCCGATAGGTTAAAACTCGGAGCCATAGGCACCCCTACTCTCCAATAATTCCGCTGATATCTATCAAGTGAATTTGACGACCGCTGCCAGCGTGGGGCGAATCAATGGCGACAGTCTTTCCGTCATTGCTGCAACGGGGATGGGTGTCGCATCGCCACTCTCCCCGATATGCTTCTGGAGTGTGAAATGCCCCCAGATCGACGCGCCGCCCGGAAGGGACATGAAAGAGATACGGCACTTGCTCACGTTTTCCGCGACTAGGATACGTGTCGTTTAGAATCCACGACTGTTCTGTATTAGGCACATACGAATTATGGCCATTTTGTGTCATCACTCCCTCGCCCACCAGCGAAATTTCCTCCGTCTGATCTCGCATCAGATAAAACCCAGCTGATTTATTTTTTGGCCGAGTCCACGCACAAATAGATTCTGGATCTTTCCAAATAAAATGAGAGGTATTCCCCGAAGGATCAAGATTGCAGCGGTCGGATCCATCCATCGCAACCGTAAACATTCGAGTTGTAAAACTTCCTGTTGGCTGTGGATTTTTCGTATCGCCATTATCTTTTTTCCACCGATGAAGCACGACAAAGCGGGAGCTGTCTGGGCTAACCAAAAGGTGATTGAAATAGTTCCAATGATCACTCAACGGTTTCCCCTGATGTTCAATTTTCGCCGCGTCTGCAAGTGAAAAAACAAGTTCCGACTCACCGGTGTCCATGTCCATTCGCCAAACACCCGAACTTTCGGGAGCACGTTCCAACGCGGCTGGATCAGATAACCCCACATAACCATATCCCGGACGCATGCGCTGAACTCTAGAAAAGTCAGTTGTGATTGCCCACCGACCGTCTTGACTTAGTGAGTAAATTGGGCGCGGCAATGTGCGCGCCTTTTTTGTCTTGACGTCCATCACTCGGCAAACATGCCGGTCACCATCGCGATCATTCCAAACAACTTCGGATTTTGAATTTGGCCTCCACTGAAGCATACATCCTTGTTGCCATCCCCAGGCTCGACTTTCCCCTAAACGAATCCACCGATCTTCATCCTCTGTATCCACCATCCCAATTTGAATTGCATCGGTCGCCATTGGTGTTCGATGCTCAAAACTGACTTGATTGGAAAGTACAAAACGATTGGATTCATCAAATTCAAGCTTGTCGTAATAGCCAAACCAATGATGGGCGGGACCGTGAGTGATCGCGCGAACGGGAGGGTAATTGCGTCCGTGTGGAGGGGCAGTAAAACAGCGACCACTGGGCAGCCCGGGTAAAAAAATGGCCGCAGAGGCTTTGAGTGCCAGCCTCCTTGAGATTTTTATTGAACTCATTGTTTATCCAATTTTCTAACTTCCGACATCGAACGTATCTTAAAGTGTCAGCTTTCATTTTCCGAAACTTACCGGACTGTCCCATTCTTGGTTGATAGCTTGATTCGTTAGAGCGGCGCTCAATAGGGCATTCCATCTCACCCGCTGCATCGTCGTTGCTATTTTGCATCATTTGTGCCGCCACTCGCACCCGCAAACGGAAAGAAATCTCATTTCCTCGGTTTTACCCCGAAAAAATGCGCAGGTTGCGAGGGATAAACTTCGGTCCTTTATGCCATTTTCAAGAAATTTCAAAATACCGACTACGTCCTCTCCGCCCTCAATTACAACATTAAACAGTGATCCGGTTGCCCCGCGTCTTCAACCAGATCAATCGCACGAATTGACCGTGCACTGGGTTGATTCCGTCAAAGAATTGGAGGCATTGGAGAAATTTTACAACGAGGAACAACGAATCACGAACTGTAGTGAGTCACTGTTGGAGCAATATCAACTTTTTGAAATGAACCCAGGAGACGGTGTTTACGTTCCAGTAACAGCACCTCACTGGGGGCGAACACTCGACGAAATCTCTATTTCCGTTAGCATCAATTTTCGCACTCCAAGCTCCATTCGTCGCGATCGCGTTTATCGCATGAACCGCATGCTACGAAAACTTAGGCTCTGCCCACATCCCGTCAGCCCTCAAGCCAATAGCTGGCCGGAATTGAAAAAATCTTCGATACTTGGCGGCCCGACGACAATTAAAAATCTCATTCGCAAATAATTCACCATTGCTTGTTTAAGAATACCAACGAACGCGAACCAATTCTCCAGTTCGCTGTTTTAATTGTCTTTAATTAAAACTAAAATTGGCAGATTACATTGTCGTAATCTTACGGCAACTGAACTATCGCATTTTATGGAATTGGTCATCATGTTCCTGTCATCAACGTTGCCAAAGATATTTCTTGCTGGCTGCCTTGTTTTTGTTGCCGCCCCCAAATCCAAAGTTGTCGCGCAAGATTCCGATAAACAACCCTCAACCTCAAAACCTGTCAAGCAATTAATATTGCCGGGTGAGTCGTTTTTAGTTGGTCAACGACCTGCGTTTATCATGTGGCCGGATAAGTCGAAACGTCAAACTCCCCAGCCATGGGTTTTGTACTCACCCACCCTGCCACGCTACCCCGATCAAAACGAAAAATGGATCCACGAACAATTCCTGAATGCCGGAGTAGCAGTTGCCGGAATCGATGTTGGCGAAGCTTATGGAAGTCCTGAGGGCCAAAAATATTTTTCAGCCCTTTATAAAGAACTCACCGAAAACCGAGGTTTTGCAAAACGCGCATGCCTTCTGGGACGGAGCCGCGGAGGGCTGTGGTCGAGCGGCTGGGCGATTAGCTATCCGGAACGAGTTTCCGGACTCGCCGGTATCTATCCTGTTTTTGATCTTACCACCTACCCGGGGCTCAAAAGAGCTGCTCCGGCTTACGGACTTACCGAGTCAGAATTGTCTGATTCTTTAAATCAATACAATCCAATTGCACAAATTGATCAGCTTGCCAAGGCCCGCATCCCTGTTTTTATTATTCACGGAAACACCGATAAGGTTGTACCGCTTAAAGAAAATTCAGCAGAATTAGCTAGCCGCTACAAGAAACTTGGTCAGGAAAAATTAGTCAATCTGGTTGTCGTCGAGGGGCAAGGACACAATCTGTGGGAAGGATTTTTTCATTCCCAAGCCATGGTGGACTTCGCAATTGAACGCGCCCTAGCGGGGGCAAAAATTGACTTTTCGTTCTCCCCCAACCAAACCAAACTGCCCGTCGCGCCTCCAGAAGACTCAATCGTGCTCCTCAGCCCAAGTGAGAACCTGTTTCTTGGCCGCGAGGGAACCAAATCAGATTGGCCAAATGAAAACGGCGTAGTGACTTCAACACGCGGGGGCTCAAATATGAACCATCTCGTTTCTCAGTACCATTTTCGAGACGCCGACATTCATGTTGAATTCATGCTTCCTCCCAAAGGTTCGGGAAACAGTGGTATTTACATTCACGGCAATTATGAACTGCAGATTCTCAACACGCATGACAAAGACGAAATCACCATGAATGATATGGGCGCACTGTACGGATTCAAAAAAGCACTGGTTAATGCCGCTCGTCCACCTAGCGAATGGCAGGTTTATGACATTCGTTATCGTGCACCACGACGAGATAAAAATGGCAACATCACCGAGCCTGGATCAGTCACTGCATTTTTAAATGGCCAGAAAGTTCAGGATGAGACGAAATTTGAAGAAGCTCGCTCTTCATTTCACCCCTACCGGCACGGAGTGACGAGCTATCTAAAAAAAATCGGCAAACTACAGAAACAGACCATGACAGGGCCTGTCTTTCTTCAGGATCACAACAACGCCGTAAAATTTAGAAACGTCTGGTTGGTTCCTCTCGACGATCAATCGCGACTCTACCAAGCGGACTAGCTTGACTCAATCATCACTTTTAATCATCACTTTTCCAGAACGCATTCCAATAAACGACGGTATGCCTGTATGGCAAAATGATCCCTATCCAAGTTATGACGAGACGCCCGTTGTAATTAATTTTATAATTCTCCCAAGCCTTGCTACGCAAGAACAAATAGAGGCCGTCTTTTAACCCACTTCTTTCGTTCTTCTTGGAGCAGCTAAAATAAAAATTATCGGAGTTCTGATCTTATTCGTCGATAGCTTTACTACGCTTGCCACTGCTGATGAATGGGTTGATACAGGTAGAAAACACAAAACCGAAGCTGATTTCGTTGCCCTCATTGGTGATCAATTGGTGTCGAAATAAACCTTGCCGTTTGAAATCAAACGGCAAGGTTTATTTGGCGTGGCTTTTCAAAACGCGGTGCTTCCACTTACTTATTTACATAGCAAAATAGACGTAAATCCCAACCACTAACGTGATCAACGCTGCTCCCACGTAAGGCGCCGGCTTCCAGGGTGTCAAATCAACAAGTCCCGCATCTACTTGAATGTAGGGTTCAGCTCGCTTCATTCCGATACGACTCAACACGAGTTGCTGGACAATCAACAAGGCAAAAACTCCACCCATGTAATGAAAAGGAGAACCAAAATAATCCTTTAACCATCCGGTGGTTCCCGCCTCAGCAACTTCTCCTGTGAAGAACGTTCCAATGACCATGAGCCCCAACCCGGTCATTAAAGTAATCAGAGCTGATTTTTCGTCGGCATAGCGATTAAACATTCCAATCATGATGATCGCGAGTAGAGGAATAAAATAAACACCATTGAGAGTTTGAAAAAATCCAAAAACACTATCGCGGCCGTAAAAAATATTCGGAGCCGCGATTACAGCAAATACGGCTACTACAAAACTACAGACTTGTCCTGAACGAACCACTGTTTTTGTTGATGCCTGAGGATTCAGATACTGCTTGTAAACATCCAGGGAAAACAAAGTCGCTGCAGAGTTAAGCACCGAATTAAAGGTCGACAAGATTGAACCCACCACCACAGCGGCAAAGAAGCCTAGTAACCAATCGGGGAGTACACGCGTAACCAATGCTCCGTAAGCTCGATCAGCTTTCCAGTCTCCGTTTTCATTCGTTCCGACCGCATTCATCATCTCGGTATCCTGGGCGGAAATCACCAAATAAGCGGCAATGATCCCAGGTAAAACAAGCACGAGAGGTGCCAGAATCTTGAAAAACGCAGCCAACAGAACACCTTTTTGGCCTTCAGCTAAATTTTTTGCGCCGAACGTCCGTTGGATTATTTGCTGGTTGGTACACCAATAGAAAAAATTCAACAACAGCACGCCGGTGAACAAAGTTGGCCAATGTGTGCCTTCATCTGATTTCCCGAGAGATTGAAAGGCGTCCGCGTCAGCAGCCTTGATTTTTTCATAGGCACCCACCAATCCACCTTCATCGCCGGCAACCACCTGAATAGAAAAATAGGTGATCATCAAACCGCCAACCAACAATCCTGCTCCATTCAAAGTATCCGAGACTGCAATCGCGCGCATTCCACCCCAAATTGCATAGCCTCCTCCAAGCACTGCGATAAAAATGATGACGGCCCAGATCGTTTGCAACTCAGTCAAATTAAACATCGCTTCCAAGCCCAACATGCCATTAAGGCCCTTCGCACCGAGATACAAAACAAAGGGTAATAAAATCAACATGTAGGCAACGATAAAAATACCCGCCGTGATCGCCCTAACAGACGACCCATAACGTTCCTCGAGAAACTGAGGAATGGTTGCAATTCCCGACTTGAGATACCTCGGGAGGAATACCAACGCAAGCACCACTAACGACATACCGGCTACGACTTCCCAGCACATGACCGAGAGCCCTTCATTGAATGAACCGGCATTCAGCCCAATCAGTTGTTCTGTCGATAAATTAGTCAACAATAATGAACCGGCAATAAAAATCCCGGTAAGACTCCGGCCGGCCAAAAAATATCCTTCATCGGTATCCAGATTGGTGCCGCGGGTTATCCACCAAGTCAAAACAATGACGAGCGTCGTAAAAAAGAGGAAAGTAATAATGGTCATAGCTCAAACCGTCGCCAGAAGGAGGGAATTTGAAAATCAGCGTCGGCAATCATAACACAGATCACCCACCTCGTTCACCCTTTGAACCGATGTCTAAAATTGCTAAATCGCACTATCTAAATATGAGTAATCGACGAACCGCGTATTTAGGCTAACTCAATTCCCGCATTACTTTTTGAATCAATTTTTTAGTTGCATTAATTCCCTGCACTGGGTCAACTCCATGCCCCTCAAATTCGATTCCTATGTACCCTCGAAATCCGGCAGCCTTGGCAATTTTTAGCATTTTTCGGTAGTCAACATTTTCTTCATCACCGTTGTCATCAAATGACTTTGATTTAGCGCAGAGAATCTTTGCCCAAGGCATCATCTCCTTGACTCCCCGATACGGGTCGTATTCCTTGAAATTTTGAAAGTCAGGCAAAGTGCCACAATTTGCCAAATCCACTTTTCCCATCACATCCGCGAGCCAAGCTCCATTTCCAGAATGGTTCCCATGGTTTTCAACAAGAATTCCCATTTCATATTCATCTGCGACCTTGCAAAGAGATCGTAGTCCCGCAACTGCAAATCCTTTTTGCTGTTCTGCATCACCCTTATGTCGGGTATCAACCCGTATATATTTTCCACCAAGCACTCTGGTAGCCTCCAGCCACGGGCGATAACCCTCAATCGCTAATTTTCGAATTTTCTCATCCGGTGAATCAACCGCATTTTTGCTCCGGCACAACATCATCGTATTGACCGCGCCCAAATCATCACAGCGTTTTCTGAGCTGTTTAAAAAACGCAATATCATTCAGTTTATCCTCGATGTGTCCATTAAAATATTCCAACGCCTTGATTCCTGTTCCTGCGACGACTGTCTTAGGAAACTCAAGAATATTCATCTCACCAGAACGAAGTTGCCGGTTAAAGGAATACTGCTGTACCGCCAGCGTCAACCAATCAGCCTCGAACATGTTCGGGAAGTTCTCAAACTTGCACTGCGCTGGCGCTCGCGACGAAGCGAGCCATGCAAATCCTGTAGCCACGCCCAACTTTAAAATTTTTCGACGATCCATTTTACTCTCTGTATTAGGATGAATTTTTTGAAAATAGTTTTATGATTTTTCAGCCAATGCGGCATCCATTCTCGATGACTGCAAATTGATTTTTTATCTTTATTGCGGATTTCCAAACCCACTTGTGCAGAAAAAGTATCTCTCAACGGTTTAATGCCTTACTGAGATAGCCCCATAACCTGTTGTCAAACCCGGCCTCGGGCTGGTCACCCATTCGAACCACTACTAATTGAAGGCTCGGCACAACATATAATTTTCGACCCAAAGCACCGAGTCCTGCCACCATCTCATCCGGAGCGTTAGAATTCAGTGGACTTTCACGAAGTCGCCCTGCGCGAAAAATATGTGTTCGTCCATTCAGCCACCACAAATAGCCGTAGGCTGGATTCAGCTGCTGTGATGATTGGAGCATCTCCTGCATGTATTGTTTATTCTGCACCACAGTTCGCCCCGCCCAATCACCATTGGTAGAAACCAACAGCCCTAGTCTCGCCAAATCCCGTGCCGAAGCTACCCAGCCGTAGCGATTCGTTTTTGGGTCAGCTTTTGCAAACCGCCGAACTTTCCAAGTCGAGTTTTCCATCTGTAACGGCGACAGCCACTCTTCAGTAAGCGAGTTTCGATCGAGTCCGGAAGCTACTTCAAGCACATTCATAATTCGTGAATAAGCGTTGGTGTTATACTTCCACCGCAGCTCCGGCTTGGATTGAAATTTCAATTGGTCGTTTAAACCTGACGACATCGAAATTAAATGCTTTAACGTAACACCCGACTCTTTTGCTGCAGATGCATTCGACCAGCCTTCACCCAGATATCTTGTGACTGGGTCGTCCAGCTTCACAAGGTTTTTATCCAATCCAATTCCCAACAGTATCGCAGCCAAGCTCTTCTGCACGGAAGCGACATCCTCTAATGCATGGCCTTGATCATCTTTTCCATAGACCATTGACTGATATCTTCGAGAACCGGCAACATCCCAGTACTGCTCCACCACGATTCGCCCACGCCATAAAACGACGAATGCTGATGATTTCTGCTCACCCGCATATCGCAACATATTTTTCAATGCAACTTCATCCCATTTGGCTTCGGCTGGTGTCGATCGCTTCCAATCCAAATCACTTTTGGGAAAAAATAAATTGGAGCCGTCCGTCTGAACTTCCTTGTTCAATTCTTGAGCAACAACACACCAATTGATTGAGGCAAGAGAAATCATGGCGAAAAAATAAATTCGCAGATTGCAACCGTTATTTCTTAAATTTAACACTACACCAACTCAATCACTTTCGTTTTTTTACTGCCCCATTCTTTGGCGGTACTCTTGATGCGATCCATCTTAATTGCCTGCAATACTACTTCTCAACCAATCTCGATTGTTTTTATGTAATCTGCCGCTCCCTTTTTGTTTTAATTTCAGCACCTTAACGCAAACTACTACCAATTATTCCATTGCATTCACTGTGAGAAAATGGAAAATAAAGCGATTCCAATAAATCCATACTCGCCGAGCCAATAATGCACTCCAAGTTACTGCTATTCTTTTTTTGCTTTGGCTTCGTCACCCCAGGATTTAGTCAGGTCTTGCCCGACTATGATCTCGCCGGGGCAAGCAAACCACAACCGGATCTCTCATTTCGTAAAGAAAATCAATACAAGCGAGTCCATCAGTCGTCTTTACGATTCATTCTTCGCGACCAACTCGATAAGACACAGACATTCCTGGAAAAATACCTAGCCGAACACCCGAGCGACGCCGAGACATTGTATATGCTTGGAATCCTTCACGGCCAAAGGAATGATTTAGCCAAGTCCGAAGATTATATGAAGCGAGCGATTACTGCCGGCCTTCCCGAGGGAAGGCTCATCGCAGGGCCACGTGAAATGCTAAAGCCTTTGAAGAATTCTGAACTCATGAAAACTCTGACGGCTCAATACGTCCACGAACCAGTTCATGGTCCGCTAGTTGGAAACGTTACCGACTCCACCGCTTCATTTTGGGTTCGTACGGTTAAAGTTTCGAAAGTAAACGTTCAAATTACCGACTCGGCCTCAGGTAAAAAAGTTGGTCTCAGCGACGATGTTCAATCTCGTTCGAGCGAAGATTTTACAGCTGTTGTGAACGCGTCCTCTTTGGAGCCCAATCACGAGTATCAGTATTCGATTCTAATTGACGGGCAACCCAGCGAGAAAAAATATTCATTTCGAACGTTACCGCGAAAAGCAGAAGCTTCGAAGTTTGTAATCGCTTTCGGAGGCGGCGCAGGTTATGTGCCTGAGAACGAGCGAATGTGGAACACAATTGGCGAATTCGATCCTCAAGCAATCCTCTTGCTTGGCGACAATGTTTATATCGATGACCCAGAGTCGGTCATCATGCAACAATACACTTACCAACGCCGACAGTCGCGCCCCGAATGGAGAAAACTAACCGCCAGATCACCTGTTTTTACGATCTGGGATGACCATGATTTCAGTACCAATGACAGCTGGGGAGGAGCGGACATCGATGCTCCTTTTTGGAAAAAGGACTGGGTGTTTCCAATCTTTCGCCAGAACTGGGCAAACCCCGGATACGGCGGAGGGGATCAACAGCCTGGGTGCTGGTACTCGTTTTCCATCGCGGACGTCGATTTTATTATGCTTGATTGTCGCTATTACCGGACCTCTCCAAAAATCAAGCCGCGTTCCATGCTCGGTGATGTTCAAAAGAAGTGGCTAAAGAGACAGCTTCTGAAATCTACCGGAACTTTTAAAGTCATCTGTTCTTCAGTCCCATTTGATTTTCGAACCAAAGGAGACAGCAAAGATACGTGGAATGGATACAAAAAGGAGCACGAAGAATTGCTTAGCTTTATTGAATCCAACGAGATTGAAGGGGTCGTATTAGTATCTGCTGACCGGCATCGGTCCGATGCATGGAAGATTGAAAGACCAAATGGTTACGACCTCTATGAATTCAATTCATCTCGACTTACCAATCAACACATCCATCCACGAATGGAAAAGGCAGGGGCGATTTTCAGCTACAACAATCCGCAGTCATTTGGATTGGTGACCTTTGACACGACACTGGATGACCCGCAAGTAACCTACGAAATCGTAAACATTGATGGAGAAAAACCGCATTCGCTCACGGTAAAGCGAAGTGAATTAAAGTAATCTCAGCGACGCCTCACATAATTGACCGCGTCGAGAATCACTTTCCCGTAATTCTTAGTTGACTCAAAATGCGGACTAATTGCCAACACATGGCCTTTCCCAAACTGGGACTTCACCACCGCGGGCGTGTTAACCATCGTATTTTTTTGAGCTTCATAAATTCCATTTTCAGTTCGAAAATTCGCGAGTGTCAAAAACTCTGGAAGATCTGGCCGATCGCCTCGAGAGAGAATTGGCCCATTCTGGTAACGAATGGAATGAGTTCCCGAAATACCTAGAATTGACTTACCGAGCTCATTCACCTCCACTTCAACATTCGTCGCTTTTCCGCGGTACCACATCGATTTTGAGCCAATCTCGGGAACGTCCACCATCACATTAAACACCTTCGCATTCATCAGATTCAATGACCATTGATAATGAGATGAACAAAGATAGGCCCCGGCGCAGATCCCAATAACTCCACCCCCGGACTTAACATAGTTACGGATCACCTTCCGCCCCTCCGGACCAATTGCCTTTCCCTGTGCGCTGCCTGAACCACCCGGAAAAATGAGCACATCTAGTTGTGACAAAACTTCCAATTTGACATCGTCCGGGCCAAAGACGGTCGCGACTAAATTATCGGCTGGGTCTAACACCCGCATCACCTTTGATTCGCTCGCCCCGGCATCATCAAACACACCCACACGAAGATGTGCTGAACCTGATTGTGGCATCAAGCAATCGACTTGAGAATTTTGCAGCATTCCCAATTCCTGCAAAGCGGTCGATACCATGATTCGATGCTGACGGGCCCGCTTGGAAATCGGTTGATTCTTGAACGTCGTTTCCAAAATAAAACTATTGGCTCCAAGCTTTTCCCGTCCCGCCCTCGCAAGGCTGCCGGCTACCGGTCCTGACCGATCTAATAAATCAAACTGAAGCTCTTCGGGGATTTTCGAATTCACCGCCATCTGTAACTTAGTTGCAAATTTTGTTTGATCAGGAAATGCAATCACACTTGAGCCAACCGATTTAGGATTGACGCGATGGAAGTCAAACCCTTCGTGTAAATCAAAAATCCACTCGGGACGCTCAGATTCAATAAATTTCCAAACTGCTCGGCAGTGATCCGTTCGTGGATTTGGTTGTTCGAGAGTTCCAAAATTTCGATTCAGATCCCGCGCTTCTCGGTCGTTCCGATGATCCGGCGACCAACGCATATTCGCTTCCACTCCCAAACGATTCACTTTGGGAATCACGATTAATTTACCGCGGTTAATTGGCCAATGACGAACCTGATCCGCTGCTCGGAAGCCCGCCGGTTCGTTCCCGTGAATGCCGCCGACAATCAACACTGTGGGGCCAGGGATTCCCGTTTCGATAACGTGCCATCGAGTCTCCCAAGTGGTTCCCGCCCCAAGTTCGCCTTCGCGTAATTTTTTTTTTGTTTGGCCAAACGCTGTAGGAATACAGACCACACATAACAACAACCAAATCAAAAGCCCATAAATTTTAAGATGGATACCGCCAAACAAAAAACGACCGAACTGAGGAACGAGAATCATACCGATATTTCCATTTAGGTTTTCTAAAATTGCGCTAAATTGAACGTCGATTCGAGAAGTTTACTTTTTGTATTGCTCTGGCTTAATCCAATTCAAGTCTTTCCAATAACCTGTATCGTTGGATTGCCGCAAACCAGGTGTGGATCGACCCTGACAAACAATTTCTGTAATTTTATTTTCGAGGCGCTGCGCGATCGCGGGATTCTCTAACAGGACATCATTCTGCTCACCTGGATCTAATGCCAACTGATAAAGCTCCCGTTTTCTTTTTCGATGTGGCAAGATTAATTTCCAATCACCTTCGGTGATCGCAAAACGTCCTGACGCAGAATGATTGATCAAAGGCACACGTTGATGAACTTTTTCTGGCTGAGTCAAAAGGGATGCAAAGCTTTGGCTATCCTCTGCTGCATTGGCAGGTAATTCAGCTCCAATTAATTCCGCGATGGTCGCTAAAATATCGACCTGCCCAACCAGTTCATTCGCAGTTCGACCCGGATTCTTGATTCCATCGGGCCAGCATATAAAAAACGGCACGCGATGCCCGCCTTCGTAAATATCTCTTTTGCCACCACGATAATTGCCATTACTTTGGTGGTTGAACTCAGTAACACGATTCTTCCAAGAATTCTCCGGGCCGTTATCACTTGTAAAAATTACCATCGTATTTTGATCGAGGCCCGATGTTTTTAAAAATGACAAAATTCGACCTACATGGTGGTCGGTTTCAATCACAAACTCACCATAACCTCCGCACTCCCCTTGCCCCCAAAATTTCGGCAATGGACAGACAGGATAATGGGGCGAGGTAAACGGGAGGTAAAGGAAGAATGGCTTACCTGATGCTAAACTCGCTTGTTTTGACTCCATCCAGCTAATGGCAACGTCTGTAAATCGCGTTAAACATTGGTTATCAATGAAATCTGGGGCAACCTCCATCCCCAATTTTCCCAGTGCGGTTTGCGTTTCCCGTGGAGTGGCTTGATAAGGCGGTTCAATCCGATAATCCATATGACGTTTGTTCGGTTTTTTAGCCGTATAAACTGTCGGTGGAACTTTAGCATACCGACCTTCAAACCAAGCCAAGACTCCGTAATTTAAAGACGCTGGAATCCCGAAGAAGTAATTAAAACCCTTGTCGAGAGGCATGTCTTGAACCGGCTTGCTCCAGTCTCGAGCTAGCGCAGTTCCAGGAAAATTCATACCCAAATGCCACTTACCCACCATTGCCGTGTCGTAGCCCTGGTCGCGAAGCATCGAAGCAAGTGTCATCCTGCCATCGGCTATCAAACAATCGCCTTCCGCCTGCATCACACCAGTCTTTTTCGACGTCCGCCAGCAATACCTACCCGTTAGAAGACCATAGCGGGACGGCGTACAAACCGTATCGCTTGAATGGCCGTTGGTAAACGCGATGCCCTCGCGCGCCAATTTATCCAAATTCGGTGTCAAAAATTTTGAATCTGAATTCAAACAACTGGCATCACCATACCCTTGATCATCTGTATAGATGACGATGATATTTGGATTTTCCCCAAACAAGCAGTCGGGCAATAGAACCAGCATGAATGCGGCTATTAATACCCAGAGATCTGTTTTTATCATAGAAATTATTTCAACGCAAAAAGTCGGAGTTGGCAATTGCATGCTAACTCAGTTTGCCGCTGAACTCAAATTTCTATTCAAATCGCGTTCAACTCAAGGTCGCAAATCAGGCAGTTACCGCGACCCATTTTTCAGTCACTTGTGCCAATTTTGCCAAAGCTTGCTTTTCGACCTGACACACCCGTTGCCGGGTCAAACCCATTTCTCGTCCAACTTCCGAAAACGATTTTCCGTCTCCGTCTCGAAATCCAAAACGAAGTGAGATGACTTCCCGTTCGCGGGAAGTCAGAGACTGAGCCATCATTTTACGAATCCGTTGAACTTTTTCCTTTTCGATCGCTAATGACTCGGGGGTTGGACTTTCTTGATCAGCGATTGCAGAGCCGACGAAACTCTCAGAGGCAGCACCCGTACTGGAACGATTCCCTGGAGCATCGAGCGAGCAGGTATCTCTTTGAACTTGAAAGAGGCGTTCGACATCTTTTACAGACATCTTTGCTTGATCAGCAATTAACGAGATTTCCATTCCTGAATTTTGCCCAGTAAACTCGAATCCCTGCCTTCTAATTTCCTCAACTTTTCTGGCGACCTTACGATGGGACGCTCGAAAATTCTCCGGAACTCTTATGTTCCGTTGAAAATTAACTATCGCTCCAAAAATCGCTTGCCTAATCCAGGGGGTCGCGTAGGTCGAAAATCGCACATTGCATTGATGATCAAATTTTGTGACTGCCTGGATCAGACCGCAATACCCTTCTTGAATCATATCCGAAAAGACTTGCGAGTTGCCGCATAGTTTACGCGCCACCTGAATCACCAGTCGCCCATTCGCCAGCATCATTTTTTGACAAAGCAGTTGGTATTCACAGAATATTTTTTTAGCCTTCTTGCCCTGAAACGGAGCTGATTCGAAACACTTCGGACGCAACATCAAGGTCTCAACAATCGCAATCGTTCTACGATGGCTACGTCTCCTTACCTCTGGCTTGTCTGCTCGCAGCTTAGCGGATAATTTTTCTAATTCGCGAATGCTCGTTCGTAATTTTGGTTCTACTTTTTTTCGCTTTTGCGACTCACTCAAACCCATGTTGCAGATAGCATCGACTCTGGAATTGCCTGACTTCCACTGTCGGATCAAACCAATCAAATGATCGAGGACGCCTGCTTCTTTTAAAGCTAATCTTTGAAACGCTTGGCGGTAACGAAAAATCTGCATCGCCAACTGTCGTTCTTCCTCTCGATCGAGAAGTTGTGAACTTGTTGTCAGATCAAATTCAATGCCGCAACTGGATGGTCGTGATTGCTGTTTTTTTGAATTTACCTTTGGCCGCTTTAACTTTTCAAGGTTCGACGCAGATGATTGGGATTGGGAAAACTTAAATTGAATCGGTTCGTTGGCGACAATCGTCACCTGCCCGAAACCTTTTCCAGTTCCTGGAATGCGGCGGCCGTCGACGACCGGAAGCGCAAATTCCGCAGGTTCCCATTGATGAGACAACACCTCACTCTGGTGGTGGCGAAATGTTCCGGTTAGCGACTGCTCCCCTGATTCAAGCATCTTGCACTCCTACTGAATTGCCCGTGAGCCTCAATTATTGCAACCACCGTGCCAAACCGCACCAAATTCACCTAAGATCCGATCTTTGACATAAATCCCTAAAAACGTGGACTTATTGGAAGATCCCATGATTGGTTTCGAAAGCTGCTGCGCTTCTTAAATCCCCGCGCGCAGCATAATGCTACACCACTCTCAATTGAAATGAATTTTAGTGACACCTATTCAAATTCGAATTGCATTGTCCTTTTGCGGGGTAAAATAAATCTGGAGCCGATTGCGGTAACTGTTTCTGAAGGCGCAATCGACTGGCACACATTTCCACTGGCGTTGACTTGCTCTCCGCCTGCACGAAACGATTCAATACAATGAAACTTGCTGCTAAATTGATTTTGCTGTTCATAATTGCAGTCTCCGCTGTCACGATTATGGCCAGCCAACTCGCCAGCATGCAGTCTTTTGCCGGGCTCGAAAAACGCCACCGCGCGATTGCATCTTTTGTCAATGCAAATCAAAAGACGCCCAGTTTTCAAACTGCTGCCAACACCGGAACAAATATTTATTTCGAAAATTTGGTCAGAACATTGGCCAACAATGGAACTCGCATTCGATGGACTTGGTTAGAAACGGAAATCGAGAATTCGGTAGTTGTTCGAATCGACCCATCCATCATTAAGAACGCTAATGGTCAACCCGTTTCTACCATCGACAATGCCGATGGTGGCAAACGAAAGTATTTTACTTACGTCCCGGTAACCTTGGATGGTCGCCAAGGCGCTGTGGAAATTGCGACTCCTCTCAATGATCTTGATTCCCAATCACGATCCAATTGGTTCACTGCAATTTTCATTATTGTCGCGACCGGTTTCATGTGCATTGGAGTCGTCATGATTGCCGGCGTACGCTGGATCGCGACACCTTTGGCTGGCCTCACAAAAAAAATGGAACGTGTTGGAAAAGGTGATTTTTCCAGCGATCTCAAAATTCACGCCAATGACGAGCTTGGACAGTTGGCGGGTGCCGTGAATCAAATGTGTGATCATCTTCGTCAACAACAGCAAACGATCGAAAAAGAAACGCACCAACGGATCGACGCAATCGAACAATTGCGTCATGCAGATCGATTAAAAACCGTTGGCCAGCTCGCCGCTGGTTTTGCTCATGAAGTTGGCACACCTCTAAATGTCATTTCCGGTCGCGCAGAAATGATCCTTAGTGATCCCAACCGATCGCCCGAGCAAATTGCAAAACATGCCACCGCAGTGAAGACCGAGTCAGAGCGAATCTCAAAAATCATTCAAAAGTTACTACATTTCTCTCGACGAAGCCCAAGTCAAAAATCCAAACACGACTTACGGGAGGTCATTCGACACTCGGTCGATCTGATACAGCCTCTCGCAGACAAACAGAAAATCAAACTTACCGCGAACCTCCCCGCGACGTCTGCCGAAGCCAGTTTCGACTTCAATCAGCTCCAGCAGGTGATCATGAATTTAATCGACAACGCCGTTGATGCTTCATCAGTAGACCAAACGGTCAGCATCTACCTGCACCCTCAACCAATAGATGGCCAATGGAAAATTGAAATCATTGACCATGGTTCCGGCATTGAGCAAAATCAACTGGGCGTGATTTTTGAACCATTCTTCACGACCAAGGAAGTGGGCTCGGGAACAGGGCTAGGGCTCTCGATTGTTCACGGAATCATTGAAGAGCACGGCGGCAGGATTGATTGCCAGAGCGATTCGGAAAAGGGAACAACCATGGCAGTTCGAATTCCAATTGATCGAGTGATGCCGGATGAGACGGAAGCGAATGACAGAACTGACGATCAATCAGAATGAGCATTCACTATTTGTCTTTTTCTTTGAGGCGGCGGTATAGCGTCTTTCGGTCCAAGCCAAGTACTTTAGCCGCTTCCGTTTTGTTGCCACCAGTTCGCTGAAGCACATATCTAATGTACCGCCGTTCGATCACCTCAAGAGAATCGAGCGGCTGGTTATCACTTTCGTCGATCACCAGTTGTTTCGACTGATAACTTGAAATTTTTACCGGTAAAACATCTGAGCTGATGGTCGCCTGTTGAGTCAACACGATCGATCGCTGAACAATATTTCGCAATTCTCGAACATTTCCAGGCCAATCATATTGAAGAAATTGATGGAGCACTTCATCGTCAAACCTAACCACATTTTTATCCATCGATTCGGCAAATTGTTGGAGAAAGTAGTTTGCAATTAAAAGGACATCGGTCCCTCGACTTCGTAGTGGTGGTACAGCAAGTTCCAGCACATTGATTCGATAGTACAAATCTTCCCGAAATGTCTTCTGTTCGATTGCAGCTTCCAGATCTCGGTTAGTGGCCGTGATCAAATGAACATCGAATGGCTGTTCCGACTTCCCTCCAACTGGACGCACCGTTTTTTGTTCGAGAGCCCGCAACAGCTTGGGTTGCATCTCGATCGGCATCTCACCGATCTCATCTAGAAATAACGTTCCTCCATTAGCTTGCAGGAACAGCCCGACACGATCTGCCTTCGCGTCAGTAAACGCACCTTTCACGTGGCCAAACAACTCGCTCTCTAATAATGACTCGGGCAGCGCTGCACAATTTACTGCGATAAACGGCTGCTTCGCACGGAGACTCTCCTGGTGAAGCGCTCGAGCGACAACTTCTTTACCTGACCCGCTTTCACCAGTCAGTAAAACCGCTGCCGGCGAATCCACCACACGCGATAGTTGCTCTTTTAAGCGAAGCATTACATCGCTTTGACCAATTAGCGTATCAAACGTCTCAGCTTGGATTTGCGACTCCAACACACGAATTCGATTTCTCAGCCGATTGTATTCAGCGGCTCGAATTAACGACGCCTTCAATAAAGCGAGCTCGACTGGCTTCGTGACAAAATCAAACGCACCCGCACGCAATGCTTCCACCGCTGTTTCCAAACTACCGTAGGCAGTCATGACAATAACTGGCAAGTGAGCAAACCGCTGCTTGACTCGTCGACAAAATTCCAAACCATCAATTCCCGGCATTTTGACATCCGTCAGCACCAACGCAAACTCAGGAATTTCAAGCGACCCAGACTTATTCGATTCTTCCGTTGGAGTCCCAAAATCAAAATCATCCGAGGTGGAGGCAGAAGAATCGATGCCAAGCAATTCACATGCCTCGGTAGCAGAATCACAGCATGTAATTTCGAAACCAACAGGTTCCAGAAAATCCTCGAGTAATTGTTGCATCGAAGCTTGGTCTTCGACAATCAAAATTTTGGGTCGGTAATCCATCGTCTCGATCAAAAATAGGCAGGGCTTGCTAATCCAACCTTCAAGTCTTGAAAGGCAAAATCAACATTCGAAAAGATCTTTTCATCACTTAATTTAAAGCTCGCGATTACTTCATGGAACAGGTCATTGAGAACATCTTCCATTTCTCACGAAATAGGCATCCCCGCAAGAAACACTTACAGAAACTAGGCTGTCTAAATCACAAGGTGCTGCAAAGGATAAATAATTATGGCTTTAGCGAATTAGGATCCTATCATTATCTCGAATCAGTTAAGCTCTTAAATCTCGTTCGCGGCCCAATTTCACGAATCAATTTCTAATAGAACTGTTTATTGAGATGAAAATTTTTAACAACGCGCTGCTATTTTCTCTAATTATTCAGATTCATCCGGCCGTTTACAGTCAAACAAATCAACTGAAAGAACTACGTTACGCGGATGCTCAACCGCAACTGCACCGATTAACTGCCCGCGCCAGCGACATCGACAAGCGGGTGCGAGCGCATCCCGAAATTGGCTTTTTATTGGAGTCCAACGGAAAGCCGATGGATATTCAGCACGCCTCTGTCGACACCCGTGTTGCACCTCGCGGTAAATTGATGATCTGGCTAATGGCTCATAATTCAGAATTATTTGAACGGGTAAATTCTTACGGAATTCACGCCATTCGCGTTCACTACGCCAACAAATGGTTCTCTATTTGTTGTCAAGAAAAACCAGTTGATGAAACATGCCGGGGAGACATTCGCTTAGAAGCTGCGACCGGACAAGATTTTAGTAAAAACGTCAGAATTCCCCAAGCTGATGGAATGATGGAGCGAACACTCCAGTTTATAAGATGGCTTCATCACAATCACCCTCAAGGTGGATGGGATTATTTTTTGACGCATGACCAGTCTGCTGTTCGGTGGGAGGACGTTATAATTGCCGGTAGCTCACATGGCTCCACCACGGCTGCCCGGTTTGCTAAACATCAAAAGGTAGGTCGTGTCGTGATGTTCTGTGGCCCCCGGGATCAATTTCAAACATGGCAGTCTCTTAAATCAGCAACTCCAGGTAATAGGTACTTTGGGTTTTCCCATACGCTCGACAGCGGATGGTCTGGAGATCACTATTGCCGATCCTGGGAAATGCTCGGCTTGCATTCATACGGAGAAATTGTCAACGTCGACCAATGGAATCGCCTGCACCAGAATTCCACCACACCGATATTCAATAATACACGGCGGCTCGTGACAGATTTCGATGTCAAAGGAGATACGAAACGCGCCCATGGAGCCATTTTACCCGGGAAGCGTGCCTTTAAATTAGACGCGGTCTACCAACACGAAAATGTTTGGCAATATTTGTTTACTCACCCAGTTGACGACATCGGTAAACCAACGAAAACCGATCCATCCTGCCTTAAACAACATACTCCCTGACTCCCCTGCCCTTGCAAAATAGAGGCAGTAAATTTGGAGTAACAACCTCGCTCAATTTTTCATTTTCCAATTAGGATAAACAGGGCGTTCCTTAGTATTCTTGTTGGCCTTGTCTCCCTCAGGAGCAGGTGGCGCTTGGGTCATCACCCCGCCAAGTTGAGACATAATTTTTTGAATCTCTTTATCCGTTGTTCGATTCAAATTATTTACCTCAGATAAATCGCTAGGCACTTTAAAAAAATCTCCGCTGCGATACAGCTTGAAGTTTTGATTCCGCACAAACTGCCCCGACGTTTTATTCCAGTACGGCTCATAATGGCAAAACACCCAATCTCGCGGTGTCCCCGGATTCCCCGTTAATTGCGGTAGAAAACTCGTCCCGTCGTGCGGATCATCTTGGCCCAATGTGACTCCCGCGGTCTGTGCGAAGGTCGCATAGAAATCTGTAAAGTCAATTAAATCGTTAGATACCAAACCGGACGGTGTATGTCCTTTCCAATAGGCAATTAGCGGTACATGTGTACCGTTATCTTTCATACCGCCTTTGCCACCTCTAATTTCCTGCCCATTCCAGCGCGAAGAAATCTGAGTATTGGTTCCGTTATCTGCGGTAAACAAGATGATTGTATTTTCTGACTGCCCAATTTCATCGACTTTGTCGACAATTCGTCCGACAATTTTATCCATGTAATTTACCATCGCCACAAAATTTTCTTTACGTTTCGCCTTGTCTTTTGGAGCTTTATTAGCGGTGGCAAGCGGTTGGTCACCGAGGGTATCAGGCGTAGGAACGAACGGGTCATGTACCAACACCATCGGATAGTAGACGAAAAAAGGTTTCGACTGGTTCCGCTCCATAAAATCACAGATGAAATCGCAAAACAAATCCGGCCCGTATTTACCGTGGTTCTTCTCTTTCGTTAAAAACTTGCCATTGTGTTCAAGTGGAGGGCTCCAAAAGCGCTCGCCCCCTTTGGAAGCGACGCCTCCCCCTTTTTGAGTCGTCAACTGCCAGAGCATGTATTCGTCAAATCCTGACGCGATTGGCCGTGACGCATCTAAGTGACCGGGAAGCGAATTATAAAGTCCATTCAGCTGCCACTTTCCAGCTATCGCTGTTTTATATCCAGCTGCCTGGAGCATGTTCCCAAAAGTCTTTTCCGCTGGATTCAAATATCCAAAGTGGGTGTAGTTTCGAAAGTTATATTTCCCCGTCATGATTTTCACTCGCGACGTCGTGCAAATCGGCGTCGAGTAGCAATGTGAAAATCGTATCCCCTGAGAAGCGAGCTGATCTAAATTTGGCGTTTTATAATCCTCGCCGCCATACGAACCAAATGCTTCCCAGCTGACATCGTCCGCCATTACAAGAATGATATTCGGCTGCCTTTCGTCTGCGGCGAGCGAACTGACAAGTCCTGCCATCAGCACGAGAATTATAGAATTAATTTGTTTTAGCATCGCTGCCCTCTAATTAATAACAAACTACTTATCTTTTCTGAATAATTGCTCGACTCGCACCTTCGCCAATTACAAAATAACCCAATTCACTCCACTGCGTAGCCGTAGGAGCAACCTCAGTTTTTGTAATCATCCAAACGGCACCTTTCCGAGTGAATTGTCGCAGTTGAGCCCCTGCCTCTATCGTACCATAAAGTTTGCCGGCATTTTCTTGATCTCTCCAATACAGAAACACTGGAGTATTCGTTTGATTATCAAATTCAACTTGAAACCGTTTACCAACCGGTGCCGATGCAGGTGGAGGTGAGGAAAATTTCATTGGCAACTCCACCTTACTAAACGATACACCTCGAATCTCTTTCTTAGGTGCGAATCGAATGGGTGCCTTTGCACTTAAATTTTTGATGACACCCTGATGTTGCGGAGCAGACGCTAAATTGTTCCATTCAAAGGGGTCATCTGCTGTCCGATAAAGTTCTTCACCTCCTTTTACATAATGAATGTACCTCCATTCAGAGGTGGTCAATCCATAGCTTCCCGGTTCACTTAAACAGGTCACAGCAACATGATCCCACTGAGATGACGGGTCTCTCAGCAGAGGCACGAGACTCGGCACCTCGCTGTCCATTTTTCGGGAATGCCCGACAAGCTCGGTTACAGTTGCGAACAGGCTGCTCAAATTAACCGGTTGATTACAAACCCCGCCGGCCTGAGTTCCCTGCTCGAGCCCTGGTGTTTTAACTGGAACGCGAATGATCAATGGCACCCGAGTGCAGGCTCGCCAAGCTGTGTACTTTTGCCAATGCTGTTTTTCTCCAAGGTGCCAACCGTGATCACTCCATAGAACAACGATCGTGTTATCGCGGTTAGGGCCAGCCTGCAGAGCATCGAGAACGCGTCCGACCATTGCATCTGCAAAAGTAATGGAAGCAAGATAGCCCTGGACGCCTTGTTTCCACTGGCCATGATTACGGATGTGCTCGAAATAACGGTTTGGGCCGCGTCGCTTGCCTTCGGGGGGCAAATCATCGAGATCATCAGCCCGGTAACCGGGCGGCAACTGGATTGTCTCAATTGGAAATTGATCAAAATACTTTTTGGGTACAAACCAGGGCTCATGCGGTCGGTAAATACCACACGCTAAAAAGAAGGGCCGGTCATGTTCTTTTTTTAATTGATTACCGATCCAGTCAGAAACCAACCAGTCGCCTCCATACTCTTCATCGGTTGCTTCGATCGGCGCCCAATCTGTTTCGCGATATTGCCAGTTTCCGCCGCGAGGAAGATTAACGGGACGCTGCTCCGGCATTAAGGTTCGAGGGAAAGGGTTTTCAGATTCCTTCTTTGGAAAGTATTCATCCCACGATTCTGCATCAATAAAGTAGTGCAACAGCTTTCCAGAACCCGCTGACCAATATCCATGCCGGGAAAGGTATTTTGGTAACAACTCTGCATCCGGTAACACCGCCCTCATTTTCTGTCGGTTGTCATACAAGCCTGAGCGGTAGGGTGGAATTCCCGTCATGATGGCGGTTCGGGAAGGGTTGCAGGCGGGAGCCGGACAGTGCGCGTTAGTGAACAAGACACCGGTCGACGCAAGTCGGTCCAGATTTGGCGTATGTGCCTGAGGATGTCCGCCGAGGCAGCCGATCCAATCGTTGAGATCATCGAGTGAAATAAACAGCACGTTCGGGTGAGACTTTTCATCTTTAGGAACCTCTAACGCCATCAGCTCCATTGACGAATTCAAACCAGCCAAAATCACAATCAACTTTGCGAACCAGTGGGCAGTGAAACGTTCCAACATGTAGATATCACCCCAGTTAGAAAAAGAATTAAAATTTGTCTGCAGAGAAAATCATGCTTGTGCAGACGATTCGAAATTGAAAGACGCGTTCATTTTCCAATAATTAAGCACACCTTACGACACCTCAAAAATAATTTACCCCGCTCAACACCCTACCTCAATCGAATCCACTAATTACGATGCAAGTCATCGGTTGTCGCAATTGACCTCTGAAATTATAAACAGGTGATGCGAGAGCCTCTCCTGAATTAGATTGATTTCTTTACGAACGACTCTTTATCAACACTGCTTAATTATGAAATTCTCAGACGCCATGCGTTGGCGATATGCTACGAAAAAATTTGATCCCCAAAGACTTGTCGACGAAACTGTCGTGGATGAATTGCTCGAAATAACCAACTTGACGCCAACCTCCTATGGATTGCAACCATTTAAATTTGTTGTCCTCAAAAATCAGGAGATTCAGGACAAGCTCGTCACGTCTTCATACGGGCAACGCCAGGTCGCCGACGCTTCTCATGTTTTAATTATCGCCGCCCGAACGGATGTCGACGCAAATTACATTCGCGAGTATGTCGCGATGGTGGAGTCCCAACGAGACCTCGCGGAAGGGACAATGCAGGAATACTGTCAGGTGATGATTGGCTCCATGACACGCATGTCTCCCGAATCACTGAATCACTGGGCCGGCAAGCAAGCATATATTGCATTGGGAACCGTCATGGCGGCTTGCGCCACACTGCAGATCGACGCTTGTCCGATGGAGGGCTTTGTCCCACAAGAATACAACGAAATTTTAAATTTGGAACAACACCAACTCGATGCGGTTCTCGTTATTCCAATTGGCTATCGAGCTAATGATGACGCAGCTCAGCATAACAAAAAAGTACGCCGACCGATCGCTGAAATGGTCATTCGAATTTAAAAATTAATGGATGCATTCTTTACGAAGCTCTAAAACAATTCGTGCCGTTTTTTAGATCCCAACCCCCGCTCTTTTGCAACATTCCTGCGAATTCATATTCAAAACAAACAGCGGAAATTTAAAATGGCAATTTTCAGCAGTTAACGTAATCGAATGCTAGGAAACCAATTACGGAAAACCTAGCCATTCTCTTTCTTTTTGGATTTAGCATTATTGCGGGGTTGTCGTTTTTTTCGAATCGACTGAGGCGGATCTTCTTCAGTCACCTTTAACTCCGCCCGCAAGCGATCCAATTCTGCCATCATTCTTGCTTGATCACCTGCGGCCTTCGGATCGCCATAGATGCTCTTCATTTCGTTGGGATCAGAGGCGAGGTCAAACATCTCCCATTCATCGACATCCGGTTCGTAAAAACGAATTAATTTGTGCCTGCCATCGGTCACACCATAATGCCGGCGAACAGAGTGAGCGCCAGGATACTCATAATACTGATAGTAAAACACGGTTCGCCAATCTTCAGGAGTTTTGCCCCGCAGGATCGGAACCAAGCTGTGACCCTGAAGATCGTCCGGTATCTTTACACCCGCGATTTCGCAAAACGTAGAGGCGAAATCGATGGGTGAAACAATATCGCTGCTGTTCACCGTACCAGGAGCAACCTGACCCGGCCAACGAACAATAAATGGAGTCCGCAGAGACTCTTCGTACATCCAGCGTTTATCGAACCAGCCGTGCTCACCAAGGTAAAACCCCTGATCTGAACAATAGATGACCATCGTATTGTCTGCTAAACCTGACTCATCAAGATACGTCAGCATGCGGCCAATATTATCGTCGACCGAAGCGATACAGCGAAGGTAATCTTTGAGGTATCTCTGATACTTCCAGCGAATCAACTCTTTACCTTCTAAGTTTGCTTCCTTAAATAACTTATTTTTCGGCTCGTAGGCAGCATTCCAAACTTTGAGTTGTTCCGGCGTTAAATTATTAGGAGGAACCAGTTTTAAATCTTTGGCAGTCATTGTTTTTTCAATCGACATGTCCTGCGTCCGCGCAGGCTTACCACGTCCTTCGTATGAATCAAATAACGTTTCCGGTTCTGGAATTGTCACATCGTCGTACATGTTGAGATAATCAGGGCCGGGCTGCCAATTGCGATGGGGAGCCTTGTGTTGATACATCAGCATGAATGGCTTTTCTTGATCCCGCTCCTTAGTTAACCAATTCATTGCGAGATCGGTAATAATGTCTGTTGTATAGCCAATGTGATTTGTCTTTTCTCCGTTCTTCAACATCGGTGGATTGTAGTAAGGGCCCTGGCCAATCAGAACTTCGGAATAGTCAAATCCCTGAGGTGCCATGTGGGTACCCAGGTGCCATTTACCAACCACTGCGGTTTGATAGCCGGCCTCCTGAAGTAATTTTGGAAACGTCTGTTGGGTACCGTCAAATTTATTTCCGTTTACACAAAACCCGTTGATGTGAGAATATTTTCCAGTTTGAATTACCGCCCGCATCGGTCCACAAATACTGTTGGTTACATAACATCGATCAAACCTCAGACCCTCGCGAGCCAATCGGTCTATGTTTGGTGTTTTATTTATTTTTGAACCGTAGGCACCAATCGATTGATACGCGTGATCATCAGTAAATATAAATAGGATGTTCGGCTGAACATCCGATGCTGACTTTTCCAGTCCTCGCAGTCCTAATGGACTTAAATCGTCTGCAGACGCCATCGTGACTGTCATCGAAATAACGAGCACGCCAGCAAACATTCCAAAAGAAAGTACTAACGACGAAATGAATTTTTTCATAAGATTTCTGCAAAGCTAAGGCCAAAAGATCATCCGCATCACTCAGAGTTTACACCATGTGACCTCCTCTTCAAGTAAACCCTCGATAGATACCTCCCAACGGATGGCTTAGGAATTGGAGAAATCTCACCACCGATCTTGCTGAGAAAAAAGCGGGGGCTGCGAGTAACGATCTATCTCAATTTACCAATAAAAACATATTATAAGTGTAAATTTCGGATGAACAGGCTTCGATCGCTTGTCATAATGGACGCGGTAGGTGATCGATCATTTTGCTTTGGATGGCTCAAAAAGGAATTCACGGGATGAACAGCAAGTCGGTTTTGATTTTGTTTTTACTTGGCTTGGCCATCCCTTCTCCTGCGAATTTAATTCTCGCTGATGACCGTCCCAATATTTTATTCTGCATCGCCGATGACTGGGGCTGGCCTCACGCGGGAGCCTATGGTGATCCAGTGGTGAAAACTCCAGCGTTTGATCGCATCGCAAAAGAAGGCGTTCTATTCGAAAACGCTTATATCTCTTCCCCTTCGTGCACTCCATCTCGCAATGCCATTCTTACCGGGCAATATCACTGGCGACTGGGCCACGGCGGAAATCTACACAGCATTTTAGATATTCAACACCAAACCTACCCTCACCTTCTTGCAGCGGCAGGATACTTCACCGGACATTGGCGAAAGAGTTGGGGGCCAGGCAAAGTCGACAACTGGCTTGAGACGTCCGGAGGCCATCCGGCTGGCAAGCGGTATCCAAATTTCAATAAATTTCTCGACGTCTGGCCACGAGACCAACCGTTCTGTTTTTGGCTGGGCGCTTCCGACCCCCATCGCGGTTATAAGCTCAACTCGGGTCGTGAAAGTGGCATGGACTTGAGTAAAATTAATTTGTTTGAACATTACCCGGAAAGCGAGACAATTCGCTCCGATGTGGCGGACTACTATTTTGAAGTTCAACGCTTTGATAGTGATGTCAATCAAGCGTTAACTAAACTCGAAACTCTCGATTTGCTGGATTCTACTCTAGTCGTCATAACCGGTGACCATGGAATGCCGTTCCCGCGCTGCAAGAGCAATCTGTATGACAGCGGTGCAAGAGTACCGATGGCGGTTCGCTGGCCCGGCAAGATTTCCCCGGGTCGTAAGGTCACTGATTTCGTCAGTACTACCGATTTAGCACCTACATTTCTCGCTGCTGCCGGACTTTCCATTCCCGATAGCATGACCGGGAAGAGCTGGGGCAATATTTTTAAGTCCAAAAAGTCAGGGAGGGTGGAAGCCTCTCGGAATCGTGTGTTTACTGGTAAAGAACGACACGTTCCTTGTCAGGAAGGTGACGATTCTGGCGGTACTCCAATGCGGGCGATTCGCACTGACGAGTATCTTTTAATCCACAACTATCGACCGGATCGCTGGCCGTCGGGAACACCCAACTACCAATTGGCAAATCTACCGGGCTGTTGGCTCGGCGACTGTGACAATGGACCCACAAAAACATATATGGTTGAAAACCAAAATAAAGATGCCGAGCATCAGCTGAAATACAAACTCGCATTTGCAAAGCGCCCCGAATGGGAACTCTATGATCTAACTCAGGACCCGGCACAATTAGTCAATGTTGCTGGTGACGAAAAGTATCGTAATATAAAATCTGGTCTCATAGAGTCCTTGAAAGCAGAATTAGTATCAACCAACGATCCTCGTGAGACGGATCAAAACGCCGAACGAATTTTTGATCAATCCGAATACTTTGGAAGTGGCCCTCGCCACCCTTCATTCAGCAACAAGAAAAAATCAAAACGCTAATTATTTTTCAGGACCCAAGCTTGCTTCCAGTGATTCACTGTTTACCGCGTCGAACGTCTAATTTTATTCGTACCTAGCCACTTATTTGCTATGACAGTCAAAACAAAGTTCTTTCTACTCGCATTTTCAACAGTCAGTTTTCTGACACTTCCAGCAGTCGCGGAAAACGATGAGAAACATCCGCTAATTCCTGGAATAGAGAGATTTGCAGACGTAGAAACGATTTCCAACGTGGAACGTGGAAATCTACTTATTAACGAGCTGAATTGTGCCTCTTGCCACAAAGGCAGATCAAACTGGTCCGTCCGGCCGAGACAAGCTCCAGTCTTGTCCGAAGTTGGCGGGCGAATCCTTCCCGACCACTTTCAATCGTATTTACTCGATCCCCAGCATGTGAAACCAGGCACCACCATGCCCAACGTATTGGCCGGAAAAAGCGAATCCGATCGTAAGATCATTGCCGAATCTTTAGCACACTTTCTGGCCTCCACTGGGACAATCGTCAAACAAAATTCCAACTCAAAATCTGTCAGCCAGGGCGAGCAATTATTTCATTCAATCGGCTGTGTCGCGTGCCACAACCCGCAGAACGAAGATGTGAAAATCGCTACTTCAATTCCTCTCGGTTCACTCGAAAACAAATATTCACTTTCGAGCCTGACTGAATTCATCAAAAACCCACTGCACGCTCGCCCCTCTGGCCGCATGCCTCAATTCAACCTCAGCGACTCAGAAGCCCAAAATCTGGCGGCGTATTTGATCCGGGATGCTGTGGTCGAATCAAAAATCAACTTTGCATATTACGAAGGGAAATGGGAAAAGCTACCGGATTTCGACCAACTCAAACCCGCTTCCAAAGGCACTACTAGTGGGTTTGATGTCCAACTTGGTAAAGCAAAAGATCATTTCGGAATCGTGTTCACCGGTTTTTGGGAACCCCCGACCGACGGCAAGTACCGGTTTAAATTAACCTCGGATGATGGCTCTCGGTTAATTATTGATGGAGACACCGTTGTTGATAACGATGGAATTCATGGAATGAATTCTGTCGAAAAAGAAATTTCAATTACAGCGGGTATCCATGAAGTCCGCGTAGAATTTTTTGAGTTTCAAGGCGGCGAAGATCTTCGCGT
>CALKNI010000080.1 GCA_938091115.1 uncultured Pirellulaceae bacterium
AACAGGAAAGGTATTCTCTCCAAATGGAAAACTTGACCGTAGCGATAATGATGGGGTTTCCCTTATCTCTCCCCGCGGCCGCTATCTCCGACAACTCGATGAGATCTACCCTGAGGGCATGACCGGAAAAAGCTTTCTTGACTGCGCTTGCAACGGTGGGGGCTATTGCTTTTGGACTCGCGAGCGAGGGCTTGAACGCGGCGTCGGTTTCGATGTACGACAACACTGGATACAACAAGCAAAACTAGTCCAACAATATCGAACTGTATTTCCAACCGATCGTCTCGAATTCCAGGTCATGGATCTTTACGATGTCAGTAAACAAAATCACGAACCGTTCGACCTGACATATTTTAGCGGAATTTTTTATCACCTTCCTGACCCAGTCACAGGCCTCAAGATCGCAGCAGACCTCACCACCGATGTCCTTATTCTCAATACGGCCATGATGCTAGATCCAAGCAATCCGCGCGGGTTGACTATGGCCAGAGAAAGCCGGACAAGAGTCATGTCCGGCGTACACCAACTCTCTTGGTTCCCAAACGGAAAAGAAGCACTGCGCGACATTCTTTTTTGGCTCGGATTCAAAGACCTTAAAGTTACCATGTTCAATGAACGGAAAGACAATTTTCGCAGCAGAATCGAAATTGTGGCTGCTCGTGAACCAGGACGCCTTAAAGATGTCACAGGCGAACCACTGACGAAAACAAATGCAAAAACATAAAAGTTTCTGCGTCCGCCCTAATCATTTCGGCTCCGTTGTTTACCATTAGCACTTTCTGGATTTTCATTCCGAGGCATCCGGATGTATATTGAAGTGCTTGCGAGAACAATCTAACCTCGACCTTCAAGGACCCATTTATGACTACCAGCCACTTCCTTAAAACCATCACAGCCTGCCTAGTGACCAATTGGCTACTGGTCCTCAGTGGATGGGCGCAGGAGGAAACCTCCTCCTTAAAATTCGCTCACAAACTCTTGACCGTTGATGCCAACGAGGGAATCGACCTCGCTGACATCAATCAGGATGGAAAACTTGATGTTGTGGCCGGCCGAAATTGGTATCCAGCTCCGGAATTCACCGCTCACCCCCTTCGGTTAATTGAAGATTGGAATGGCTACGTTCATTCAAATGGTGACTTTTGCATGGATGTCGATAAAGACGGATGGATCGACGTCGTCGCTGGGGCTTTTACTAAAACGGAGGTTTATTGGTACAAGAACCCCGGAGCTGACGGACTTAAACTCGGAAAACTATGGGAACAACGTTTATTAAAAGATACCGAATTAACCCAAAATGAAGCCAGTTTTTTACATGATTTTGATGGCGACCAACAACCAGAATGGATCTCCAATAGTTGGAACAAAAACAATCCAGTGGTAATTTGGAAATTTGGAACGGCAACGGAAACAGTTGAAAAAACAACCGGCAGAGGTAAAAACAAAAAGACGACGTCAGAGGAGGTCACCGTTCCAACTCTTTTCAAACATGAGATAGGAGTTGACGGCAACACACACGGGATGGGCTTCGGTGATATCAACAACGACGGCAGAGAGGATATCTTAATTGCAACGGGTTGGTACGAACGACCGGCGGAAGACGCCCTGAATAAGAAATGGACGTTCCATCCCGACTGGAAAGATCTTCACGCCAGTTGCCCCATGCTAGTTCGGGATATAAATGGAGACGGAAAAAACGATATTTTGTGGGGCAAAGGCCACGATTTTGGGCTCTACTGGTGGCAAGCGCAGGGAGTAGATAAAGACGGGAAACTCCTGTTTAAGCAACACTTAATCGACGATTCGTTCTCACAACCCCATACGGTTCATTTAGCAGATCTCGATGGCGATGGAACGGAAGAACTTATCAGCGGCAAACGGGTACTTGCTCACAATGGAAGAGATCCCGGTGGATTAGAAATGCCCTGCATGTACTACTACCGGTGGGACAAGGCAAAAGCTCAATATACCCGGCACGTTATTGAAGAGGGGCACATCGGAACCGGACTACAGATTCGAACGGGTGACTTAAATCAGGACGGCAAACTCGACCTAGCCGTTGCTGGTAAAGACGGGACTTGGATTCTCTTAAATCAAGGAAATTAATTCATTTTCTAACGGTAAAAGTCTTTAAAATTCTGGCATTGCCAATCAACCAAATTAAAAAAGCGAAATCATTTCTGATTCCGCTTTTTTCGTTTTTTAATACTGCGACAAACGACGCGTTCATTACTCCATTTCGTCGAGCAAATGTTCGATCCAATCATTTTGTGGTTCGTGCGCTGCCGAGCGAACAACTCCATCGGCGTCAATGATCACAATCGTTGGGTAGCCTTGAACCTGATAACTACTCGGAATTGTTGGATCAGTTCCCGCGAAAAAAGAACGCCAATTCAGGTCTTTTTCTTTTACAACCTTTTGAATGTGTCCTAACTCATCATTCACGTTGACGCCAATAAGAGCGAATGGTTTTCCAGCTTTTTCCATCTCCGAAACGAGCGACCGCTCTTCGTCGTACATTGCACGACAAGGCGGTCACCAATCGCCATAAAAATCGAGCATCACGACTTTACCGCGGTAGTCACTTAATTTGAATTCAACTCCATCGAGATCAACTCCTTCAATCTCCGGGGCTAATTCGCCAATTGCAGGTCCGCCAGTAACCGAGTATGTCTTTGGTGAAGTCGGACCAGCTGAACTTCCTGGCGGCAAACTTGTGGAACTACCGGGCTCTTCTGGTTTTAAACAACCGATTGTCGCAACAACCGCGAAGATTAGGACAGCTGATAAATAGTGGACTCTCACGTGATTCTCCAATTAACTATTGCGACTTTTAGATTTCAAAAATTTTTAAAACTGTGGACCTTACGTCACGAAAAAGAAAATGGGCTTTAACACCAAGATCCGAAGACAAGTGGATTCGTCTCGAGTTTCGTTCCACAAAACCAAACTTATACTAATCACCCACTCAATTCCAGCTCTCCTTATCAACGGCCAAAGTAAAATTAATTAGTACGAAAAGCCATTTACCAATGGTATTTGTAGATTAATTTACCAGCCCGAGGCCTAGTGAGTCCCTTCGTCAGGATATTTATTTTCTTTATCGAGTGCAAACGCCCCCATAAGAATTGCCCCCGTCGCAATCAGAAACGTGAGTCCCATAAAAATCCACGCCACTAGCCAATACGACCAATTAAATTCCATATTGAATCCTCTGTAAATCCGTGTCTGTTGCGACCCCAAACTCATCATTGGGGGACTACGCCCTCGTATTCGAATAAAGCAAAAACAAAATGAACTGCTAATGAAAAAAGTGTAGCCCAGAGAATCGTCGACGTCACACTGCGACTCACATCACTCGTTGAATATTTAAGTTTTAAGCCTTGAAAATAAGATATGATCCCGATGCCGACTCCGCAACAAAGGAGTTTAGAAATCAGCCAGCCAAACCCCCGATACGTAAACAGTCCGGGCTCTTCCAAACCTCTGTGAAAATATTGCTCCCAAAAATTCGCTCCATGAACGCCATCTGCGAATACAAAGGTAACTAGACTGGTGTACTTCGCGACATAGAACGCGGCATAACTCAACAAAGGCGTTCCAATCATGAACGACCACATGATTGGAGTCAGCAAATAGTACCGCGGCCTCATTCCTATGGTTTTGAGTGCGTCGATTTGATTCCCATACTGCCTGCCTCCAATATCACTTGTCACCGCCGCGCCGCAACGTGCCGCGATCAAGACACAGGAGAGAACAGGCACAAAGATTCGATAGGTGGCGAACCCTAAAGCCGTCAATAGATCTTCTACTAAGAGCGGACCTGTGTAATCCGAGTAAGGTAAAAATTTAAATGTAAAATAAGTCGTAACGAACCCGGAAATGAGCCCAGACGCCATCAGGTATAAAAAAGCAGTCGGTCCAAACACCATCCGAGCGTAATAAGCGAAATAACGCATTCCCCAAACTGGATTCCGCCAAACTGGAATCAAACTAATTAAACCCAAAACCAAACTAATCAACGCCCCGGCTGTCCCGACAAAAACCTGAGCAATCTTTTGCTTCAACAGCTCGCCAAAGGAAAACAAATCAACTTCATCTTCCTGAGCAACTGAAGACATCGCCATCGGAGCCAGTCGTTCAGGAATGGCCGCCCAATCAGCTGCGGCGATTTCCTCGAGTTTCCCCAACTCAGGATCGAGCAAAAAAATTCGATCGGCAATCGGCATCAGTGAATGGTAATCATGTGTGACAATCACGGACGTTTTACCAAATTCGCGATGCGTATCACGTATTAAGTCCGCAACCTGTCGACCGGTCAAGGGATCCAATCCGGATGTTGGCTCGTCATATAAAATAGCAGCTGGGTTGTAGGCCAGCGTTCTTGCAATGGCAAGTCGCTGCCTCTGACCGCCACTAAGACGAGACGTCGGAACGTTGGCTGGAACTCTCAGAGAAGCCAGCAATTCTTTTGGATTTTTTCGACTCGCATGCCTTCCGCCACTGGCTTTGGCAATCTCGATATTTCCCAAAGCTGACAATTCATCAAACAACGCGAAGGATTGAAAGACAACACCCGCTGTACCACAAGTGGCTTTGGAACCGTCTATCAATACTTCCCCTGACCAGCCAATACCTTCGCCAGAATCGTCTAAAAGTCCGGCCATTATTCGCAGCAGGATCGATTTTCCGACTCCACTGGGGCCTACAATCAATGAGATTTCACCGGCTTGGAATTCAGCTTTGGCATTCTCCAAAAGGGTTCGTTCACCTGCGGTTACACAAATCCGGTTGATGGAGATTCCCATATTTTCGTGGACGATAGGATTCATTCTTCACCTCGCGTCGCAGCGTAAGGGATATTTGCATCACCAGAAGACATCACGCCGGGAATCGATTTAGGTTCACCACCACCCAAAACCCCCACGCCACCTGATTCCACCCCGTTCCCAGACAAGGTAAGCCAACGACTGTCCTTGTGTAAAATTCGGTGACGAACAACTCTTGCAAATTCCGGAGTAATTTCCCCATCGGGTGACCCGAAGAGCGAAACCCCAATTTCATTAATGGTGGGTTCTAATCTATCATTCGCAAACGAAATGGCTTGCTGAGCCGCTGGGCTTTGCCACTGTTCTTCAAGTGCAATTTTCAAACGCTCATTATTCACCAGGACGTCTTCAAAAAGTTCCGTCAGTAACGCCTGAGTTTCGGAATCTCTCAAAACGGAATCAAAACTTTCAGTAAGGCTGGCTTTAATCTTGGGATTCTTCGCGACCTTACGGATCACCCTTTTTTGGACTTCGATAATTTCGTCCATATGCGACATAATTATCGGTATCGCTTTTTGATCCGCAAAACGTTTAAATTCCCGCTCCGTCAATTTTCGGTCAGGGAGTGGAGTCTTATCGTAAATATAACGCCAGCCAAAACCGAAAACGGATACCTCGCCCCAAATTTCTTGACCGATCTCCCCCACCAAAGGTTCAGTTTCAACTTGAACTATCGGCACAATTTCTGATTTCACTAAGGGAACAATTTTTTCTTCCACTAACTCTTTTCGATACCGAGCACCAAGTTCCTCTAACTGCCCCTTGCGCTTCTCCAGAGCTAAGTTGAGCTCTTCCCGAATTACGCGACTGGCCGTAGCAATGGACTCGTTCAAAATCGGCCGAATAGCATCGAGAATTTCACTTTGATTCTCCTTATAAGCGCTCGCAATCAACGCACTAATTTCACGCCGCTTATCGTCTGGAAGCATCGTTCTCAAAACCCACTCAGTGGTATCCGGTGCAGAATGGTAGGTTACGAAATCACTTTGAATTAAACGCGGTGCATTTCCGTAAAGCAGGACGTTTGCCTTGCGCGTCCAGCCTGCTCCTTTGAAGTTGCTTTCAAATCCATCGAGCGTTGAAACGACGCCGATGGGATTCACTTGTTCCGGATCTGAAGAAAAAACAGGGGTTCCGCGAGACAAAACGACATCAACTGGAAATTGAACTTCTACCATCCGCCGCTGTTTAGTGACATAGTCAAACAACATTCCCGACGCACGCGGAGTGTTGGAAACAGTGTTACGAAGAAGTATCCCGGCAAAGGCAATAATACCGATCCAAAATAGAATTCCAAAAATCAACCGTGATTCAAATTTCTGTCGCATAACATAACTCGCCGACACAAACCGGTAGTCAAAAAAACGCTGCCCGAAAAACAATAAAGCCGTTGGAAAAGATTCCACCCACTATACCCGAGAAGAGGCTAATTTGTTTCAACCGATCAACGACTAAAAAGCACTTTCAGATTTTACCCGAAAAACGCAGTACCGTTAGGTTCGACAACTGGTCTGGTTCGTTTCCTGATAGATTAATTAGCTTGATTCATCTCTATTTAGCGTCGATTTCTTTTTCGCCCAGTTTTTTAAGTTCAGAAGAATGGTCGTGAACAATTTTCCAGTCATTACCAAATTTCATTACGACAAGAGTAAAATTTCCGTCCCTTTTTTCTCCGTCAACAATCCGCAGATGCCAGCGCCCCAATACCAGAGCTGAATGGGCTTCAATCTTACTAACCTGCAACTCATCGAAATGAAGCTTCCCCATCTTTTCTGGAGTGGGATAGGCCTTTTGATAGTTCTTAAAAGTCGCCTGCCAGCCAAAATTTGTTTTCCCGCCACTGCTAAAGGTAAGCTTGGGAGACTTCAAGTAAGTATCCATAAACTTCTCCAAATCACCCTCGTTCCAAGCAGCAACTTGCTTGCCCAACAGCTGCTCTAATTGGCTTTCCAAAATTTCATTAGCGTTGGGATCTAATTTTATCTCACTTTGCGCGGAAGCATCATCACCTGAGAAACAGAATAAAATTAAGATCAGAGTAAATAAAAGATTTATTGCGTAATTTAGGTAAAATTTATGCACTTAACTTCCTCATTTGTATACCAAGGTCTGATGGATATTGAGCTGAACGCGACTTAATACGACACTTTCTAGCGAATGTCAAAAATTCAGGTTGTTTGGCTCTAAGCTTTGCCGGTAACAGGCGGAACCCAAGGGTGGCTTCCCGATTGCAAGTTGCTTAGAATTCACAACTGGAGAGAATATTGGTCAAGACGACATTCGTTATTATAGCCTATTCCCACCCTACCTCTAAATTCGAATTGGAGAGATGAATGCGTTCACACTTCACCGGCACCTTGGTTGCCGTTTTCGTTTTAATTGGCATTTATTCTGCCTATCAATTAGGGACGGGAAAACCTGTTTTCGGACAAGATCGACTCGGCTCTCTTAGCGAGGCTGAGCTGCGCACCGCTGCAGAAGACCTCACCTCTCGCGATCAGATCGAAGCGATTTTGCAACTTGGTGTTCGCCCCGGAGATTTATCGAAGACGGTTCCTGTACTTGCAAAACTAGCGACCATCTACAACGAAAAAATTAAAAATGCTGCGGATTCATCACTCCAGGTTATCGGCGCCCCGGCGGCCGAACACGTCCGCCCGTTTATCGAAGAGAACTCTACGAAGGGTTACCGAACTGCTTGTTCAGCACTCCGATCAATTGGTCCCGGTAGTAAGATCTTCATTGAAGAGCTGAAAGATCTATTGCGTGATGACAATCCAGTCCACCGCAAATGCGGGTTGTACGCACTTCAAGGAATGGGATACGAAGCCCAACCGGCGATGGACGAAATCATCGCCTGCGTGCTAGACAAAGATTTAAACAATCAATGCATGGCCTGTCGTATTCTTGAAAATTTCGGCCCGGATGCAATTGATGCGGAATCCGCACTCTTAGAAGTTCAAAAAAACGGTGGTCCGTCCACCCGCGGATGGGCAGCACTTTGTCTCGGGGCCATTGGGCCCACGTCATCCGATGTCGATGTAGCGGAGTTACTCGCGAAACAACTTCAACCCCGCGAAGATGGAAGACCTATTTCACCTATCGAGCAACAGCGAGTGCTTACGGGCCTGGGCTATTTAGGACCTGAGGCAACGAAGGCACTCCCCACTGTTAGAACAAAACTGGAAGGGAAAAATCAGTTTGTTCGGGGACATGCTGCTTTTGCGCTCTGGAAGATAACGGCGGATGCTGACGAAGCCGGTGCCGTGTTCAGTGAACTACTCAACGATCCAGAGATGGCAAACGAGGCAGTCTTTTTGGTCGGCAAAATGGGGCCGGACGCCATTTCGCTCGCTCCCGCCGTCGCCAAATTACTAAACTCATCACAGCCTGCTACTCGCGAACTCGCCGTCACCGCAATCGGAAATATGGGCAGTGCTGCTCAAGCCTACCGAGATAAAATTAAAGGTTTACTCGACGACAACGATCCGTTGGTTCGAATGGCTGCCCGGAAGGCAATGCAAAATCTGAAAGAAGATCAGTAGAGTCCAACCTTTGTTTCAACTGGATAGACTAGCTGCCAACTCCGCCGCAATTTTACACAGTTCCTCAGCAGCCGCTTTATCACTGGCTTCCGCAATCGCCCGGACGATGGGCTCGGTGTTACTGGGTCTCACCAAGATCCACTTATCTTGCCAATCAAACCTGAGTCCGTCTATCGTGCTTTTTTTAGCATCAGCAAACCGTTCTGCGAGATTATCGTAGAGAATTTGAATACTATCTCGATCGATTGCAATCTTCGTTTTGCAAATTTCGTACGATGGGATTTCCGCAGCAAGTTCGCTTAGCGTCTTACCAGCTTTTGCCATTGCATCGAGCACTTGCGCAATCGCAACAAAACTATCGCGCACGAATCCAACCTCTGGATCAATCGGACCCCCGTTCCCTTCACCGCCATAGACCGCATCAAGGGACTTCATCATATTTGTAACATTTGCTTCGCCCACCGCACTTAAGTGTAATTCACATTCGTGTGCTTTACAGATGTCCGCAGACATCCGGCTCGACGAACAGTTAATGACCACTGGTCCCTGCCGTGACTCTAATGCATGATTGAGGGCAATCGCGAGAGTGTATTCTTCTCCGATATAGATTCCACGCTCGTCGATCAAGGCCACACGGTCGGCGTCCGGATCCTGACAAAACACAACTTGTGCCTTTAAATCGACTGCCATTGCGGTTGTTTCGCGAAGATTGACTTTGGTTGGCTCGGGCGAACGAGTGAACAAACCGTCAGGAGTATCTCCAAGACAAGTTAATTCACACCCTAATGCTGACAGCAATTCTCTCCCTAGGACTGAGCCTGCACCGTGGTGACTATCGAGCACCACTTTGTACTTTTGAGATCTGATTCGCGAAACATCGACTGTCTCAAGGACAGCTTTAAGATGTGCGCTCGTCGTATCATCCAAGTTAGAAATAGCACCAATACTTTCATGAGAAACGGTCTTAAAATCGAACTCACAATAAGCCTCTATCACCTTTTGACCAGCGTCCGCGGGAATCACTCGACCGCTTGCCTCAAAGAGCTTTATTCCATTATAAGGTGCTGGATTATGACTGGCAGAAATTTGAATACCTCCAGCAGCGCCGTGCTCTCGCACGAGAATTCCGGTGGTAGGCGTTGCCGCAACATCGCCATAGATCACATCTCGGCCGATCGCCGAAAGACCACTACAGATCGCTTGGGCGAGCATTCCTCCCGTAGATCGACCATCCCGCGTTACCACAATTGGGCCCTTATCTTCCAATCCACCTACGTAGGCACAGCTATATTTGATTGCCAAAATTGGATCGAGGCTTTCACCAATAATCCCCCGCAAACCAGAGACGCTTATGATGGGTTCTTTCATTTTCTACCGTTCGCTTAGGTGGATGCGTTTGTTGGATTCATCATAATTGCAAATTCTTGTTTTCGGTAGAACGGTCTAGAACCTTCCCCCTTACGCGGCCAAGTTCCGACCTACACTCAATGCAACCGGCGCAACCCTAATTCGCCCGTCCCGCATAGGAAAGGGGTTGAAGGCGCTGAGACTGTCCAACTAAAATTGAATGGGCTTTCTAAGCTAAGAAATCTGAGTACGACGAAACCTTCTTTAGCAATTTGTTTGCTGCCAATCGTCTCTGAGTCAAAGACGAAACCTACATACCTGAACACTAAAGCATACCCATGACCGATCAAAACGCGACTCTGGAGACCAAAGATTACATTGCACGGATCAGAGAAGCGTGCGAAAAAGGCCAGCTGACCGAAGGATCCGTCCAAAATTTAATCTGTTGGTTAACAGAAGACCGGTACGCACAATATGCGGATGCGGTAATTGAGCATATCGAGGCCGAAAAATGGAACGCGCTTGACGATGTCTTTTGGACAGTTATCCCCTTTGGTACTGGCGGACGCCGTGGAAAAATGTACCCCTTTGGTTCAAATGCGATTAACGAGCGAACGATCGGTGAAAGCGCTCAAGGTCTCGCAGTTTACGTAAAAGAAACCAAGCCGGAGGGCCCGTGGAAAATGGCGATCGCCTACGACACTAGGCATCGTAGTCGTGAATTTGCCGAATTGTGCGCCAGCGTCATGGTAGCCAATGGTTTCGAGGTTTACTTTATTGACGATTACAGAAGCACCCCTGAACTTTCATTTCTGATTCGGTACAAGACCTGCGACTGTGGAATTATGGTTACAGCAAGCCACAATCCACCTTCCGACAATGCGGTAAAAGTTTACTGGTCTAACGGCGCCCAGTTAATTTCGCCCCACGACAAATCGGTAATCGCTAAAGTTGGAGAGGTTCAAGAGATTCCCAAAGTTGATTTCCAACAGGGAATTGACGATGGTAAAATTCATATTATCCGCGAAGAAATTGATACTGCGCTTCTCGAGGAACACCTTCAACACAGTTTCGAAGGCCCCCGGGATTTGAACGTAATCTTTTCGCCATTGCACGGGGTGGGAGAATTTAATGTCAAGAGCCTTCTCAACGCGGTCGGCTTCGACCAGCTTGAAATTTTCGAACCCCACCGGGAACCCAACGGGGATTTCCCCAACGTCCCGGGCCACGTTTCCAACCCCGAAAATGCAGTTGTGTTTGACGCGATTATCGATCGAGCGAAGGAGTCTGGTGCGGACCTCATTCTCGCTTCCGACCCTGATTGCGACCGCATGGGTGCCGCCGCTCCTATAACCAGCGACATTGCTGGCGAGTGGCGAACTTTTAACGGCAACCAACTCTGCGCGCTACTCGGAGATTTTATCCTTGGTGAAAAACAGAAAAATGGTTCGCTCAACGACTCCAGCTACGTTGTCACGACACTCGTTACCACAAAAATGTTAAGCCGCATTTGCGACTCCTATCAAGTCCGCTGTTCACAGGAGAACCTCGTCGGTTTTAAATGGATCTGCAATGTAATGGATGTAGACGGTCCCGATAATTTTGTTTTCGGTACTGAAGAGTCTCACGGTTTTCTTGTCGGTCAGTACTGCCGTGATAAGGACGGAGCAATTGCCTGCTTGCTAATGACTGAGTTAGCCGCCTTAGTGAAATCAAAAGGGATGTCCTTGTTTGAGCACCTCGATGCTCTTTATTTAAAACATGGATTCCACCACGAACGATTGGTAAACATCCGAATGGAAGGAAGCGACGGAATGAAGCGAATGCAAAACTTAATGGCAAACTTCCGCTCCAATCCTCCCACAAAACTCGGCGGGTTAGATATTGTGGGCGTTCGAGATTATCAAACGGGCACACGCACCGACGCTCAGGGAAATTCTCAACCGATGTCGGGGCCAACGGGCAACCTTCTAATATTCGAAACCAGTGTGCCCGGTAATTATGTCGCTGCCAGGCCTTCGGGCACCGAGCCTAAGGTCAAATTCTACATGTTCACTTATGTCGATCCCGGGGAATTAGATGACCTCGCCGTCGCCAAACAAGAGATGGAAACCAGAATCGATGGTTACGCCGAAGACATGCAAAAGTTCGCTGATCAGGCGTAGTGGCTATTTTTCTGAAACGAAAGCGTGTTTTAAAGCTTGTTAAGAATAACTTGAATTGAAAACAGACATTCACCCGCTACTTGGTCAAAATTAGCTTGCCTTGTTTGGTTTTTCGCAAACGATAAATTTGGCCGTTGTTCTCAATCCACACCTCTTCGCCACAACGCGCGAGTGAATCAAATCGGACAATCTTGGGAAGATTGGGAACTGCAGAAGGCTCCTCACGAGTGACTTCATCTCCCGCCGAATCTTGACGGGTCGGTTCTTGATTACTCATTACTCAATAGGGCCTTGGCAAAACGTGCATTCAGAAAAAAAACGGCTTTCGACAACAATCTCTCTTGCCTAACAAGAGAAACCGGATACAATTCACTATTGAGATTAAGTCTCAATTAGCGAGACTTAGTTTAATAAATTCCGACTGCCCAGCAAGCCATCTCTGCAGAAATTTATTCTGCTTCTTCAGCCAGCCACGCACGGAGCCACCCCGAACGTCGTTGTGACGAGGGGCTTCCTTTCTTAGCTGGTACTTTTAGGAGTCAGAACAATGCGTACGTATCCATATTTGGAAACCAACCAAGCCCCCCGCAGCAGAAGCGGTTTCACTTTAGTGGAGCTTTTAGTCGTTATCGCGATCATCGGCATTCTCATTGGAATGTTGCTTCCCGCCGTTCAACAAGTTCGAGAGGCGGCACGGAGAACTGCCTGCGCCAACAACCTAAGGCAAATTGGCCTAGCGACTTTGAACTACGAATCAGCGTTTCAGAAATTCCCTGCCAGCTGGCAACTCCCCTACACCAACAGCCTGAGCTCAGCTTCCACGGCAGGATGGTCTACCCAGGCACTGATTCTACCGTTTCTGGAACAAGGCAATCTATTCGACAATGTAGATTTTAATCTTGGCTACAACGATCAACCACCAATCATGATCGGCGGGGAGGCCTTCCCCCTACAAGCGACTCGCATCTCAACCTATTTGTGCCCGAGTGAAGTTCGGGACGAGTTGAGACTAAAAAATGGCGAACCCTACCATTACCCATTAAATTACGGTGGAAATGCTGGCACGTGGTTCGTATTTAATCCAGCCGCAAACAGTGTTGGCCAAGGCACGCTGTGCACCAATCGAAAACTCTCCATGGGTGCTATAACGGACGGAACCAGTAACACGCTATTCTGGGGTGAGGTGAAGGCTTACACTCCCTACTTTCGAAACGCGGGAATTTCCGGCAGCATTCCAATGCCCTCCGATCCCAGTATGATTTCCGGATTTGGTGGTGATTTCAAATCGAGTTCCGGTCACACCGAATGGGTTGACGGTCGTGCTCACCAAACGAGTTTCACCTCGACCTTCACGCCCAACACTGTCGTCCCCTATCAAGTTGGCGATGCGCTATACGACATTGATTGGACAAACCAGCAAGAGGGAAAATCCATTACAGCCAGTACTTATGCCGCGGTAACTTCGAGGAGCTACCATCCGGGCGGGGTTAACACCACTCGCTGTGACGGTTCGGTTCAATTTGAAACCAGCAACATTTCGTTACCTGTCTGGCAGGCACTCTCGACACGCAATGGTAGAGAAGTCTTTACAGAAGACTAACCAACGGGAAGACGCGCGGGTTATCCACTATTGGGTAACCCATTTTTTTCTTAGGCATCGAACGCAAACTCAAAATCGCCAATCGTAACAATGTCCCCTGCGGTAAGCGTAGCACTCATAACCGTCGAGTGATTAAGCTTAGTTACCCCACGCTGCGTAAGCACAACCAAAGACCATTTATTACTAATAAGTGTAACCGTGCAATGCATCGCGGACACCTGATCGCTCTTCAGTTTGATGTGGCACCCTTCCCGGCTGCCGATCACTAACTTTGGAATATCGAGCGGATAGACTTTTTCGGTCGACAAACAGGTAAGTGTTGCTACCTTTGCCCCATTGCGAACTGGTTCGGCATCAACCACAGATTTGTCAAATACGAAACGCATTTTAACGACATTGCCCTTTTGATTATACTTCACCGTATCCATAAAAGAGTGCATCAAAACAGTTCCACGGTTCGCCGGCTCATCCCAGGTTCCAGCCGAAGATGAGTCAAATCCGGGTCCGTCGTCCTCAATTCTAATCGCAAACCTACGATGATTAATGTCGAAACTGACACTGACTCGACGACTAGCATACTTTTCATCCGCGAGACGTTCCTCAATCAGTTCAATCATCGACAGATCTCGAAGGTCAATTTTTTGATCCGCTGGGATTTCCAGATTACCACGGTAAAAAGAATTTTGAACCGCTTGGTCAACGGCGATTGCAATCCGCAACCGATCAATTCGATTGAGTTGAGTAAATGTGTGAAGCATCCGCTGACATAGAGAAACTAGTTTGGGGATGAGTGATGAGTCGGGTTTCAATTCAAATTGGAACCGCGAACCAAAAGACTGATCAAATAGTCCGTCAGAAGTCGGTCCAGTGGAGAGCAAATCGAGAACTTCTTTCACGGTTGACTCGAGCATATCGCTGAGTTTGTTCTTCGGTATGTACGTTGTCGCTCCGGCCAGCAGTGCCTCTTCAGCAATATTTTCACTTCCTTTTCCAGTTGTGAGAATCACTGGAATGTCAGAGAATTTTTTCCTTACCTCCCGTACCAATTCCAAACCATCCATACGAGGCATCTGGAGGTCCGTCAAAATAAGATCAATAGACCACTCAGATATCTTTTCAAGCGCTTGATATCCGTCACCCGCCGTGACAATGGTGAATCCGGGAGCGCTCAACAAACCTTCCATGAGCATCAAATCAACATCAGTATCGTCGACAATTAATAAGTTGGTCACAAACCACCCTTGCAAAACTACTTTGACGGGACGCCTGCCGCGTCTCAATCATTCGAACTGAGCAAATTATACAACAAAAAATTCCGGGGTTGCCGCCTCCCGCGCCGCTTTACTGGCAAATACTCATCTCGAACTCCATTTCTTCTTGGAGAACAAAACAGGCCCCAATTGCCCTCGGCAACCGATCCCCCCTCTGACCCCCAGACTGCCAGTTATTCTTTGAGGTAATCGCCAAATACGGCTTTGAGCTTCTCAAGTTTTGGAGGAATCAACATTCGACAGTAAGGATTACCTGAGTTTCTCTCAAAATAATTTTGATGATAATCCTCAGCGACGTAAAATTTTGTGGCCTGACTCACTTCGGTTACCACTGGACGGCGAAACGCTTTCGTCTCATTCAATTTTTTCTTATAGGTGGTTGCCTTTTCGCGCTGAGAGTCGTTGTGAAAGAAGACAGCAGATCGATACTGGGGACCAACGTCGTTGCCTTGCCGGTTGAGCGTTGTCGGATCGTGTGTTTTCCAAAAAACTTGTAAAAGCACATCAAACGGAATAACCTCAGGGTCAAACTCGATCTGAATTACTTCAGCGTGCCCGGACACTTTGCTACAAACCTGTTCGTACGTCGGGTCGTCCACGACCACGTATAATTCTTCTTCGACGGCAACAGGCTTCGTCATTTTGAGCGTCAACTGACGACCTTTTACCGCGAACTTAAAATCACGTTCCTCCTTTAACTCTTTGCCATTTAAAAACACGGACAGTGGCAAATAGCCTGCAGCAACAACATTCTTCAAGGGATAGTCGGTTCCGCCGTCCGGCGTCAAAAACACTTCTCCCCCCATGTATCCCGACTTAACGGACTTGACACCTTTCAATTCTAGAAAAACTGCCTCCACACACCAGAAACAACCACCACCAAACGTTGCCTTTTCCATACCACCAGCTTTCTCAAGATTCGCGAATGTTTGGCTCAACTTCTGTTCCGAATTGGCTTCAAGCCCGGTCGGTGTTTGAGACGTGGTGTCGCACCCCACCGTCAATCCTGCACCAAAAAAGACAGAGACTACACATAGAATGACGGAAAAACGCATCTTAACTCCCCAACAAACAACTCAGGGGCCAGTCGCTCCTTGGCCACAGCCAAACAACCTCCCCAACACCTTTGCCAACATAACAAATTGTATCGCTGCGATAACCGATAATCAAAAGCCAAGGAAACGAAAAATCCTATATTTAATTGACACAATCTATTATCAGCGACAAATCCTACCCAAGACGAGAAGAAACCACATGTTTATTTTCCGTTAGAAATCTAATAAGACACTTCATCCGTAAGCAGACAACTTTCGCACCACGCATTAAAAAACCCGGC
>CALKNI010000081.1 GCA_938091115.1 uncultured Pirellulaceae bacterium
GGTCACCGGAGTTAGTTTGCAGCCTAATGGCGATTTGTTAGCAATCGTTGGTGATGATCATTTTGTGTCGCTTTACGACACACGAAAACGAGTGTTCAACTTGGCATTGAGTGAACACACTGATTGGATTCGTGCGGTGAAGTTTTCTCCCGATGGAAAAACTCTGGCGACTGCTGTAAATGATTACAAGCTCTGCATTTGGAATTCCAGTCAGCTTGGAACTCCAACTTTTTCCGTTAAGAATCCTGGAGCGATTATCGATTTAACTTTTTCTCCTGATGGTAAGCAGGTTGCTACGGTTGGATTTGAAACGAAGCTGCGGATATTTGATGTTGCCAGTGGTAAGCAAGTTGTCGAATTTGAATGCCCAAGTTCAGACAATCATTCGGTTGCTTATTCTTCCGACGGTAAAACAATTTCGGTAGGCGGTCGCAATGGCGTTATTCGCAGTTGGAATCTTGAGAGTGGGCTTCTGGTGTTTGATCAAAAAATTCATCGGCAACGTGTGAGGTCTCTTGAGTTCATGAATGATGGCCGTCTTCTAAGCGTAAGCGATGACCAGATGATTAAAATTACTGATTTAGCTGATTTGGAGCGTTCTACGAATTTGGAGCGAGGGTTCTCTAAGCTTTTCGCAGCTGCCGTTCTGGGGCCAAGTCTCTTTGCGACTGGTGGAAGTGATAACAAAATAGACGTCTGGGATATTAAATCCAAACCCACTCATGTCGGGTCTTTGACAAAACACACTGGCACGGTTTCATGCCTTGAGTATGGGAACTCAAAATTGGTTTCTGGAAGTTATGACACCTTTGTCATCCTTTGGACTGCGAAGCTGCAAGAGAATGGGCCACTGCAGCGCCAGACGCAAAAAAAGGGTTGGAATCGAATTTTGAACTGATGCGACCGGTGTTTTCCTTTCAAACTAATCAACGTAACAACCAAGCTTTTACATGGAGGTAAGAGAATTGGGTCTTATCAAAAATATTGCCGCTCGTCTCACAGGCCAAAAATCTGGAACGTCCAATTTGCCTAGCGGTAAAGATGTTCTCCTGCGGCGTTGTTATTTTGAAGTGATGGAGCAACGACGCGTGCTGTCAGCCGATCCCGTCGTCGCTGCCGTTACCTATCTTGAAGGTGATGCCGGCCAGGACACAACGCCTGACCACTTTAAGGTCAGCTTTGAAGGTGGAGCTGAGTCTACTTTGTTGTCGCAGTTTTCGATTAGCGGCGATCAGGATGGCAGTTCAGGCCTTTCTGATGGTGATATGTTTTTTGATGTCACCGCAGGTTTGCCGGGGACTGGCGGTTTTCACAATTTCCAATTTGATGCCGTTAACAGTCAGGGGCTGACGGCAGCTGATGTTCAGTCGTTTGAGGTGTCCGCGAATGGGCTTCAATTGACCGTCTCGATGAATAATTTCAACGCAGGTGATGTGCTTGCCTTCACCTTGGATGTCGACGAAGTTGAAAGGTTCAGAGTTGATAAGATTGCTTCAGGAGTCGAATTCGAAGGCTCACTATTCGAGGCCGTGTTCGAAGACGAAAATTACACTTTTGAAACGGAAACCGTCTCCATCATCACGACGCTCGAAGATGGATACGTTCAGGCGCAGCAATCAGGTATCTTTTTTGACGAGTATGATCATCTGTTTTCAACAGGTGAGAACTTGGCAACAGAGACAATCGGTTTGGCCGCGGATAATTCTAGCGCGAGTTCGGATCGAACCGCCGGTGCGATTGAAGCTTTTAATTTAATTCCCAAACCAATTTCGATTTCCGGTAATGTTTCAACGGAAGTGGATCTGGATTGCGATGGTAATCATTGGCAGCATGGGATTGCGGGAGTTGGCTTAACCCTCGAACGCTTAGATTCGGTGTCGGGGCAATACGAAGTCGTTGCAGCGACAGTAACGGATGCTCAAGGGAATTATGAATTCTCAGCCGAACTCAAGCTGGAAGCGGGGATCTTTCGAGTCATTGAAACCCAGCCTGACGGATACTTAAGCGTTGGTGAGTCCGTTGGAACCTCGGGAGGCGTCGCGAGCACAAATGTGATTTCAGATATCGATCTTTCCATCGGTGGAATATCCAGCACTGGTTATGATTTTACTGAAATTAAACCGGCGACATTATCAGGGAATGTCTGGTCAGATGAAAATAATAACGGCGTTTTAGATTCGGGTGAGCCAGGAATTGCCAATGTCCTTATTAAAGTGACAAGGATGGGGTCTGAAGGTTCGGGAGGAAACGATCCATTCATTGACTTTGGCTCGGTCTATGTCAGAACCGATGCTGCTGGACGTTATGAAGTGGATGCATTGCCTCCGGGTGTTTACGAAATCCAAGAAATTAACGAGCACAATGGTGAAGGTGGTCCGCTTGCTGGTTACCTAGATGGCAAAGACAGTGTTGGTACAGTGGGTAGTGCACAAATTGGTGTTCCGGCCAATGACAAATTCAGTCAGATACAATTGTGTGCAGAAGCAAGTGGCGAGGAGTACAACTTCGGTGAAATTAAGCCCGCTGAGTTAAGCGGTGTTGTTTGGCACGACTTAAACGACGACGGGGTTATTCAGACCGACGAGAACCGCTTAGAAAACGTAGTTATTCAGCTGTTTGATAAACTCGGAAATGAGTTGTCGGAAACACGAACTGACGCCAATGGTCAGTATCAATTTAACAACCTTTATTCTGGTGAATATCTAATTCGAGAGGTTCAGCCGGCTGGGTTTGATGATGGTCAAGATTCGATTGGACAAGTCAATGGAATTACCAGTGGTGACTATCTTGTAGATGATGAATTTTGCGTGAAGTTAGAAGCTGGCGATCGAGGTGTTGATTATGATTTTGGAGAGCTGAAATCTGCCTCGATTTCTGGTCAGGTACACGCAGACGCCAATGGGGACTGCACCTTTGATCCCATTGAGGGCGATCTACCCCTGGCAAACGTAAAATTAGTATTAGTAGATAGTAATGGTACCGAGGTGGCCCGCACGGTAACCGACGCTGATGGATTGTATGCTTTTGAAGGGCTCGCGCCTGGCAAATACTCTGTCCGCAAATTCTCACCATTAGGGTATCTCGATGGAGATGCTAAGGTTGGAACAGTAGAGGACGTGTTGGTTGGTTTTGTAGGTGATGGAGATTTCATTGGTGGAATTGAATTGAGCTCGGGGGACCAGGCGACGAATTACGATTTTTGTGAGAACATTCCTGCAGAGTTGTGCGGCACCGTCTACTTCGACCGGAATAACGATGGGATGCAGAATCCGGGTGAAGAGGGAATTGAAGGAACTCGGCTGGTGCTGACCGATGCTAATGGAAACGTGGTTACGGTTACGTTTACTGATGCGCTGGGACAGTATTGTTTTTCCGATCTTGTACCTGGGATCTACTGCGTGAACGAGAGCCAACCCGTTGGCTATATCGACGGGATAGACTCTGTTGGCGAGGTTCAGGGAGCATCGTCTGGAATTGCTGGAAATGACAAGCTGTTCGATATCCAGTTGGTCGGTGGCGTTGCCGGAGAGAATTACAATTTTGGTGAATTGAAGCCGTCTGAGATTTCCGGCCGCGTCCATGTTGATCTGAATGGGAATTGTGTTTACGACACGAGCGCAGGTGAAATGCCACTTGCGAATGTTTCCATTGAGATGTTAGATCGTCAGGGAACAGTTTTGGCATCAACCCTTACGAATGCCTCTGGACAGTACCACTTCGGAAATGTTTTGCCCGGCGAGTATTCAATTCGCGAATTACAACCAGACGGTTATAACGACGGTGGGGTTAAGCCCGGGTCGGCTGGAGGGATTGTCGGTAATAACTTGATCTCAGCAGTTGTCATTGCAGCAGATCAAACGTTGACAAATTATGACTTCTGCGAAGTCGCAACTACCCCGCCAGCGTTAATTCCTCTTGGGGTTCCACCGTTGAATCCACCGGTTTCAGGAAACCCGGTTACACCAAGTCCAGAAATTGCTGGGATGCCTGGGTTACTGGGTGCACAGGACTCGAATCCAATTCAATTCGTAAATGAATCACGAATTTTGTTTTACGCCCAAACATCAGCGACTCCTTATACGTGGCATTTAAGCGTGATTAATGCGGGGGTTCCGCGTGGTGTAGAGGATGGTGCATCTAGCTCGCCACGCTTGTTGCAAGCGGGCTATATCAGCAACCGGGATTGGACCAGATTCGATATGACGGAAGCCGTTTGGAGTTTCACACAAACGAATTCGGAAGGAATAACCGTCCTTGAAACGGAAGAGCCAATCAGATTTGGAATGCTCAATGGAATTCCGATTGTGGGTGATTTTAACGGAGATGGTGATGATGACATTGGTGTCTTCAAAGACGGGTATTGGATGATCGACCTCAACCGCAACGAGCGGTGGGATAGCGACGATCTAATGGTTCGATTAGGTGAAGCGGGAGACCGTCCGATAGTTGGTGACTGGGATGGTGATGGTAAAGATGATGTCGGAATTTATGGCCCAATTTGGGAAACGGATCGAGAGGCGATTGCGAGAGAGCATGGCCTGCCAAATCCAGACAATCAAGCGTACACGCCTCCAAAGAATATTCCTCCCAGCTACGGGGACGCGAATGCCGGGTCGCGTGTGATGATGAAAACCAGTTTCGGTAATCCGCGAGCTGACGTCGTTGACCATGTCTTTGGCTTGGGCGACGGAGAAGAAATTCCGCTCGCGGGAGATTGGAATGGCAACGGAATTCGTTCCATCGGTACCTTTCAAGCCGGCATCTGGCAGTTGGATGTCAATGGTGACGGAAGGTTCGATGGCAATGATCCGATAGTTACCTACGGGCGCTCCGGCGACTTACCCGTTGTGGGCGACTTTGATGGTAATGGCGTTGAAGAAATCGCAGTTTACCGGAGTGGCCTGTGGATGATCGATTCCAATGGGAACTATGAAGTCGATGCTGCCGATCAGACCTTCAAAATGGGCGGGGCTCAGGATCAGCCGATTGTTGGTGACTGGGATGGTGACGGAATAGACGAACCGGGCCTGTATACCGAATCGCCTAACGCCGCTGAATTCAATTAATCGGCTGCAAACCGTATAGCCCATGGATTAAAAATCCGATTTGGTTATCCCGATTCGGTTTTAGGCGGGCCTAGCGACGAGCTAAGAATCAACTCTTGGTGGGTGGTTTACGGAAGTAATTCGCCCGATTTAATTCGTCGGGGCTCTTCTGTGTCTGTAGAGTCTGATTTATTAACCACGTCACCATCAACGGTATTCTCGTCAGCCTGCCTTGGCATCTGTACGTAACGGAAGTTGACACTTTCTTTAAACCACTTCGCGAGAAGGAGCCTGTACCAGCGTCGAGTTTGAGGGATTAGCACTGACAGG
>CALKNI010000082.1 GCA_938091115.1 uncultured Pirellulaceae bacterium
CTAACCCACGGTTCTTGCGGGCAGGAACCGATCGCCACCCCTTTTCCAATTAACCTTGCTCCCAACAAAAATTAAACCACTCAGCCCAAGCTCATTCCAAACGCGTGATCTATTGGAAACAGCGGGGCACTTGCATCAAAAAATCTCCTCTTTTCAACCAGAAACACAATTGTTTTGTGATCTTTCATTCCTATACCGCCTCGGTTAGGTGCGAAGCTTAGAGTTTCTCATTAAACTGGCAGTACATAGCTTTCGATTAAACGAGTTGCTTGCGCGTTTAATGCAATGCTGTGTGCTACTAACGATTGCTACTAAAAAACGAGATCGACTCTACTCATGACCGGAACAGACGCTAAGACTAAGATTGCCTCAATGCCGAATGAAGCTGAAGAACCCAATCAAGAAATAAAAGAGGTCATCGATTTCATCGAGAAGATACGGACTCGCGTCGCAACAGTCGTCGTGGGTCAGAACGTCGTGGTCGAAAGGTTGTTGATAGCTTTATTCACCGGAGGACACCTCCTTCTTCAAGGTGTTCCAGGACTCGCTAAAACATTATTAGTTTCAGTTTTATCAAAGACCATTGACCTTGAGTTTGCGCGCGTTCAGTTTACGATCGATCTGTTGCCATCGGACATACTCGGCTCTGAAGTGCTTGATCAAAAGACGAATGAGTTCCGAGTTCATAAAGGCCCTGTCTTTACCAACCTCCTGTTGGCGGATGAGATCAATCGTGCCGCACCAAAAGTTCAAGGAGCGTTACTCGAGGCGATGCAAGAACGAAAAGTCACCATTGGCGGCGAAAACTTTCCGCTCCCAGCCCCATTCTTAGTTATCGCGACCCAAAACCCAGTCGAGCAGGCAGGAACTTTTGAATTACCCGAGGCTCAACTCGATCGATTCATGATGCTTCACCGACTGGTTTACCCCAAGCCCGAGGAAGAAAAAGAAATTTTACGACGTAACGCTCAACTCGGAATTCGAGTTGAAGGAAAGGGAGCCGTAGCGCAAACTGAATTTGACATGCTCAGTCATGAGCCCGCAGGAACGGGGGAAAATCTAATCGCGGCAATGCAAGCCGTTCAGCAGGTATATGTCAGTGAAGCGTTTATCGAGCATATCGTTGAGATTGTTAACCGAACACGTAACCATCCACTACTTGAACTTGGCTGCAGCCCGCGTGCGGGGATCTCGTTGATCAAAGCCTCTCGCGCCCGCGCCTTGATTCGTGGGCGGCACTACGTCGTTCCGGACGATCTTTACGCGCTCGCCGAAGACGTCATACTTCACAGAATCAGATTGAATTATGAAGCCTTAGCCGACGGCCATACAGGTGCCTCAGTACTCCAGAGCATTTTGCGAGAGCTCGATTAATGCATGGAAATCTGGATTACGTCGATCCGATGGATTGGCGTCAATTTTTGATTGTCGTCAATAAATTGGCGGACAATTTCAATTACGGCACCGACAAATCTCCCTTCCTCGGCTCCGGCGTTGAGTATGTCCAGTCGCGCCAATACCAATACGGCGATCCGGTGCGCTCGATTGATTGGCGTGTGACCGCTCGAACGGGCAAGGTATTCGTTAAAGAATTCGAATCCCCCAAGCAAATGCCTTGCTACCTGATGCTCGACACTTCCGCTTCGATGCTCGTCAGCAATCAAGTCCGAAATAAATATGCCACGGCACTTCACATTGCCGGTGGACTCGCATTTGCCTGCTTAGAAAGAGTGAGTCCTGTTGGAATCCAGACGACGGGAAGCGATGACTACCAAGTTGAACCAAGTTTATCCAAGGATCAAATATTGCAGTGGTTACACCACTTAAGACGGTACACGATGAATCAACGGTCCATCCTGGGAACCAGATTAAGCCAGTTGTGCGGTCGTTTAAAAAATCGGACATTAATTATTGTCATTAGTGACATGCACGAACCCACCGCGCTTAATTCGCTAAAAATTGCTGCTCAATTGCATGATATCGCGGTGATTCAATTGCGAGATCCAGGCGAACGCGAACTCAGCGGAACTGGATTTTTCCGCGCTCGGGAACCGGAAACTGGGAGAGAATTCGTCACTCACGGAAGTCGCGAATGGACAGATCCATCCATCCTCAACCAAGAATTGAAACGGCGGCAAATTGACCACCTTCTAATCGATATTGACGAACCTTTTGCGCATAAGATTCGCTGGTTTTTCCAATCGAGAGGATCACTCGGAAACGGAGCACGATGATGATTCGATTCTCAATTCTGCTATCCCTCCTTTTGCTTACTTACACCGGTGTTTTCACGACCACCGTGCGGGCGCAGAAGAGTGAAGTCACCGAAAAAGAAGCCACGGAACTGAAGACATCGGTTGGCTACCCTGTTCGAATCCTGCAAACCAAGATTGCTGGTTCCCTTTTAGTTGCTAAACCTTATACGGATCGAAGCGTTCCGGCCATGGTTCGAATCATTGAGTCTTTCCCCCATGGCACTGACTTTCGATACGACATTGAGTTTAGAGGCTTTGAACCGGGACGATTTAATATCATCGATTACCTGCAACGGGAAGACGAATCCGACTTAGCCACCGCTCCCTTATGGGTTACTGTCGAACCCATTTTAGGGGCAGATAAGGTCCACCCCATCCCTCTTCCACAAAACGAGAGCCAATTTCGCAGTTACTACACTCCCATTTTGTTTGTCAGCGGCGTCGTTTGGATTGCGGGTTTACTCGCCATCTTATTTTACGGACGTGGCACTTTAAAAAAGGCGACCATCGTTGCAAAAACCATCACTCCGGCTGAAAAAATGCGTCCGCTGATCGATGCCGCCATCGCCGGTAATTTAACAACCGCCAAACAGGCCGAGTTAGAACGTATCCTTTCTGAATTCTGGAGCGCGAAACTGAATTTGGGACACCTTCCAGCCGACCAGTTAAGATCGACTCTACGGGAACACCCTGAGGCAACCAAGATGCTCGAGCAAATAGATTTCTGGCTCCATCGCCCGGACGGCGAATCCGCTCAACCCGTCGACATTAATGCATTACTTCGACCCTATCAGGGACAAAATACAACCAACACTTCGGAGTGAAAACCGAAAATGAGATCTCGTAAAGGCTGCTGACAGAAGTGCAAACCCTGAACCAAAATTTAACGTTAGACTTGTTTCCAAGCTTACTTGCCGAATCAATTCTTCCAAATATCTCATGGCTGCCAAACAGCTTTAATCGACCATGGGTGCTCTGGCTATTAGTTGTTCCAGCAGTTGCGCTCTACTGGATATGGAATCGCCGCTCCCGCGGTGTCCCAATTCCGGTGGATCATAGTGGACATGGTTCCGGAGTTGTTGCGAGAATCTTCATCAGCCTAGCTGAATCGACGCCAATCTTAATTAGTATGATCGTCATCTGGATTCTTGCTGGACCGGTGATTCTTGGAAAACCAACCCAAAAACGAGCCGTTACCAATATTCAATTTTGTGTTGACATCTCGGGAAGCATGACCGCGTCGTTCGGCACTGGCTCCCGTTACGATGCCTCAATGGAAGCCATCAATTCATTCCTTGACTTCCGCGAGGGCGACGCATTCGGCCTCTCATTTTTTGGCAATGCCGTTCTTCACTGGTGCCCCTTGACAACAGACACGTCAGCAATCCGGTGCTCGCCCCCTTTCATGCGACCGGAAATCGCGCCACCCTGGTTTGGCGGAACATCGATTGGCAAAGCACTTCTATCGTGTCGTCAACTTTTGATGGAACAGGCCGATGGAGATCGGATGATCATCCTCGTCTCCGACGGTGCCAGCAGCGATCTTTCCGGAGGAAACGATGCGGACATTGCCAAGCGCTGTATTGAACAGGGCATCAAGGTATTCGCAATTCACATCGCAAATTCAGATGCTCCGGCAGAAATCGTTAACATTACATCGCTGACTGGCGGTGAGGTATTCAATCCAGGTGACCCAGATTCTCTGGCAGACGTATTTCGGCAAATTGACAACATGCAAAAATCTGAAATCGAGCAGACGATTGCTGAACAACTGGACCACTTTATTCCCTATGCTTTTCTTGGATTATTGCTACTGGGTATCAGCCTCCTCTCATGCTTTGGATTGAGGTACACGCCATGGTAGATCTGAATTTCATACCTGAATTCTCAGCGGCGGGTGTTTTCATATTAAGCGCTGGTGCGGAAGCAATTCACCTGATCCGCATTCGCCGCTTGTCCGCTCTGGCGTTTGGCCCCAAATCAAGCCCGGCATTCTGGGTAAGAGCAGCGGCCCCCTTAAAGATTATGGCATACAGCCTGATTTGCTGGGGACTGGTCTCGCTAATGCTCACGAAACCTAAGACTCACAACTCCACTGAAATTGATGCTACCAAACAACGACACGTGATTTTGCTACTCGATGTTTCGCCAAGTATGAGACTAGTTGATGCCGGGCCGACCGGTACGCTCAGTCGCACTCAGCGTGGTGCTGAAATTGTCGAATCTTTGTTTGATCGAGTGCCAATCCGGCAATACAAATTAAGCGTTATCGCATTTTATAACGAGGCGATGCCGGTGGTCATTGACACCGATGACCTCGAAGTTGTGAAAAACACGCTTTCAGATCTTCCAATGCATTTTGCGTTTAAAGGGAAGGATACGAATCTTTTTAAAGGACTCGAGCAGGCAGCTAAAATCGCCGCTCCGTGGAATCCAGATAGTGCAATCCTAATGGTGGTTACTGACGGCGACACCGTTCCCGCTACGGGGATGCCACCGATGCCCAAGTCGATCAGCAACGTCCTCTTGGTCGGTGTCGGCGATCCAATCACTGGGAAATTCATTGCTGGCAAGAACTCCCGGCAAGACACCTCAACACTTCGCCAAGTTGCCACCCGACTCAACGGAGAGTTTCATAATGGAAATGCTCAGCATATTTCATCCACCATGATTTCAAACTTGACTCAGAAAACCCAACAGACCCAATGGCAGGATCTTACACGACGTGAATACGCATTGATCGCTATCACCGTCGGTACGCTAATTCTATGCCTTCTGCCGTTTCTTCTGCATTACTTTGGTACGCGATGGCAACCCGGAATCACTTAAATTTAAGTACGCAATCCTCTTAGCAACTGGAAACGAACTGAACCTTCCGGAGAAAAACGCTGTTTAATGTTCCATCCTTTGACGGACAATGCTTTCGAGCTCGCTGACCACCTCAACTAACGTAAGGTCATCGGTAAGCAATTCAATCGCATCCTCAGCTTTCATTAGACGCCCGACTTCTCTAGTACTGTCTTGTTGATCTCGCATTTCCTGATCCCGAATGACGGCTTCGAATTCGACGGGTTTCCCAGACAAACTCAGCTGCTCGACTCGCCGCTGGGCTCGAGCACGTGGAGAAGCCGTTAAAAAAATTTTGCAAAATGAATCGGGAAAAGCGACGGTTCCTTGATCCCTACCTTCACAAACAAAATTACCCTGAGCTGCGATCCTCCGTTGAAGGTCAACTAAATACGAGCGAATCGAAGGAGCGTTCGCCACCGACGCCACACTCCTAGTCACTTCCGGCTCTCGGATCGCCGCGGTGGAGTTTTTCCCATCTATAAACACTTCCTCACCATCAAATACGATTTCTATTTCAGTCGCAATGGTTTGGAGCGCAGGCTCGTCATGCAAATCCACCCCTTGATGAATCGCCGCGAGCGTTACGGCGCGATACATAGCGCCGGTATCTAGAAACTGAAACCCAAGTCTTTCAGCCAGTAAACGTGTAACTGAGCTTTTCCCAGCACCCGCTGGACCGTCTATTGCAACAATCATTTTTTCCATCGGATTAAAACTTCAAAATAGTCATTTCGACCAAACTCAACAGTAAAGCTCGAGTCGCTGCCTTCCACCAATCCTAAGGCTTGGACTGATTCGCCAGAAAACTTGATTCGTTCGACCTTGGCAATCGAACGAGGGCAACGCACCGTCAAGGTACCTTCACGTCCCTCGGTTTCTCGCATTCGTAATTTCACTCCCACCCACTCGCCAGAAGACAGTTGTCCGGGCGTTTCCTTAAAAACAGGACTCCACCATGTCACCACGATATTGCGACGATTGAAATGGAACAGCCAACTCGAATCGTTCGTATTCGACGACGCTGCTTGAGAAGACTTCAAGACGCAGGGAGGCGTCATCCGCGACCTCGCAGCGGCAAGGGGATAATCAAGATTTACACCTAATCCAAACGCAAACTGATGCTGTTGTTCATTTCCAGCGATTAAAACAGAATCAACGAATCGTCGTGAAGTACGTCGATGATAAGGTAAGCCACCTGTCAGCATCGTTAGCCGCCCATCATCCTGAACCACCTCAATGTATTGGGTTGCATGAAACCAATCGGTGTAAATGTCCTGTCGAATCTCCCCCGCATTGGCTACCAATCGAGACGCTTCGCTTTTCCAGGCCAGCCGGGAACACGCATAGTTATTAATCGACTTTGAAAATTTCGTAATTGGATTAATCCCACCCTCGACTTCTACCACCCGCTGACCACGGGCAACCCGCACCTTCTGCCAATAGTCCGCAATCTTCGCCTCATTATCGAACAAAGTACCACGTGAAGTAAGTGTTCCTGCGATCCGCGATTCCATTGTCAAATTAATTTCATTTGCAGACATTCGGGTATACCGCGCTTTACCACCTCCACTAGGATTCGAAAATACTCCTGATAACCTTACAGCTAATTGCTGACTAATTAAATTAACCCGATTCTTATAAAGCTGAATCGATCGAATTCCGCCTGTCTCTTCATCGACTGACAATTCAAAAAACTCATTCCTCAACGTGTTCGCTTCACCAATCAATGGGTCACTTCGCAACAAGTCTTTCGTAGAAACCGATGTGACGTCTAAATTGGCTCTGCCCATCGATGGTAACTCGACCATCCAGTGCGCACCTGATTCCGAGCTATCGCAAACGTAAACCGGGGGCGACTTTTTCAGAGTGCCCACCTTGCCACCGTTGGTTTTAATCTCCACCAGCCGTCGGCACCCGAGCGTATTGAGAACTTCCATTTGATCGCCACCGGTAGAACTCTGATCAGAACCCTCCAAAAACGATTTTAATTTAAGTTGCAATTCCTGTATCTCTGCATCGAGAGCATCTGCGGTTTCTTCATCTCGAGAGTTTTCTTGATCAATAGTCGTTTCGATTTTCGATTGCAGTCCGTTAATTCGAAGCTCAATATCCTGGGCAACCGCGGCTTCCAAACCACACCAGTGGCAAGCCTGAACGAGTAGTGAGCGTAGCGATGTCAACACCGCAAACCGCCGAAAATAAGCCGTAAACGCTGAAATTGGTTTCCGAGAATCATCTTCGAGCGATTGCTTGAAATATGGTGGCTTATATTCCTCCGACGCGAAAGTGTCTCCGTACCCCGGATCGTAAACAGACTCAAAATAGTCATCGAGTGTTACGAACTGACCGAACAACGCGCCATATTTTGAAATCCGCACTAAATCTTCGAATGACTCACAGGTGCGGTCAGGCCAGTGTACGAAAACGGCTGCCGCCACATGAGCCGAATCGATTTGTTCCCCCAGTTTGACGCCAAGTCCCAGAAACGCGCCGGCATCCGCAGCACTCAACGGCACATCGCCAATTGCCAAAATCGATTGTTCATCATCCCCCGTCCAGCGAATGTTGCAGCTCGAACTTAAAGGGAATTTCCCACCGTCGAGAGTTGCATGGACAGCACCTGAGAATCCCATCTGCTCCAGCATCGAAGGGAGCGCCGGCGTCAGACCAAAACGCCGTCGCATAAAAACACTCGGGGCTACCCCAAACTGCGACTCAAGCATCTCGCGACCACACTTCAAACTGTTCAATATAGACTCGCTTGAAATAAGCGAATCCGGCAGTTCATGAGCGAGCCCACCGACAATACTTAAGGTCTTATCTTTCAATCTTGCAATTGTTCTATCCAGTAACTGCGGACGCCCCTTGGTAATCAACTCCCCAGTTTCACCGCTGACCAGAAGGTTAATCGGGTGACCGGACTCAAGTTGGTTTGTCATGGAACGCCCAAGTGTCGTCTTGGCGGTCAGAACAACGTCCATTAATTCAGGCTGAACTGGGTAGTAACCGTTTTTCTCTTCCAACAGCAGATCAAAGCACCGCCCCAACGCGTCGCGGGCTTTTCCTAAATCCCCGGCCGTCGCAAAACCGGCTGCTTCGGCGACAGCTTCTGAAAAGTGCGATTCATCAAGATTACTCGAATACCTGAGTTGACGTGTCATCAACTGAACTTGAAGGAAGCCGTAACCAAGAGCACAAAAATCCTGAACCAAACCCGGGTCTAGTCCGTCGGCCAGCCGCTTTGCCTCTGAATTGGCCTCAATTGCACGCTCCATAATCGCGTCACGAGATTCGAGATCTGACAAAACTACCGCTTGGCTGAATTCCAGTTTACTGAGCAACTCTGAATCCATTAATGATTCCGAAATCAGGGGAATCACAGCAAGCAACTTCCCATTCGAGTCCGCTGGGCGAGTCTCGTCCGACGCATCGAGGAATTCTTCGCCGAGACCAATATCTGGGTTATCGACCTGGTGCCAACCGGGCATTTTGCCCGCCGATGCGATCAACGCCGGATGCCACAATGCGGTCCAGCTTGCCAAAAGATTAGCCGCTTCGTGGCCGCGATGATGAATCGGAAAATCCTCCATCGAATGACAAGGAAGCAAGATCAGGAGTTTTGAATAGTTTTTCATACAAGCGTATGTGATATTTGAACGTTTTTAAGGGCGATCCGGGTCGAGAACACGGTTCTCCATTGAAACACTGATTTTAGGCTCAATTCACAATTTTCGGGACAGGGCAGCCTAAATTTCATAATGTATTAGATACCCATCGTTGTCTTAGGCGCTGAAAACAGTAGAGTCCGATTAACCGAATCGGTCGTAATGACCGTTAGGTCAGTCGCTGGTCTGATGACTCTGCCAACTGAACAACTCGTTTTGACCAGCACTTGATGCCGATGAGTCACGAAAAGACGGGTTTTATAACCGAAAATTTGACACATTTTGAAGGCATCCGGTAGAGTTAGGCGTGTTTCCGCGGACTTTGTGAGCGAAATCATCGGTAACTCCAGCGAAATCCGTACAGTCTTGAAAAAAACCACTCGAAACAAACTTAACGAAACAACATCACTGAACCTATAATAGAGTAGGCTCGAGAACAGCCAATCATTTGGCAAGAGTTTTAACTTATTTTAGTAGTTCCCAGAAATTAATAGGCAGTAAAGATGGCAAAACAAAATGCCGTTTGGGGTATCGACATCGGCCAGTGTGCTTTGAAGGCACTCCGTTGTACATGGGATGCAGATGGTCAGGCCGTCGTCGCAGACAAATATGATTTCATCGAATATCCCAAGATTCTGAACCAACCTGATTCAGACCCCGAGGAACTCATCAAGGATGCGTTGGAGGAATTCCTCTCTAGAAACGATGTCCTCGGAGACCGAGTTGCCATCAGTGTTTCGGGACAGGCTGGACTATCCCGATTTTTCAAGCCACCACCGGTCGAAATCAAAACACTACCGGATATTGTTAAATACGAAGTCAAGCAACAGATACCGTTTCCGATCGAAGACGTTATCTGGGACTGGCAGCAATTGGGCGGAGTCGTTGTCGAAGGTCGCGCGATTGACGCCGAAGTCGGGCTCTTTGCGATGAAGCGAGAAGCCGTTTACCGAGCTTTACGTCCATTCGACGATATTGGTGTAGAAATCGACATTGTCCAACTCTCACCACTTTCAATTTTTAATGTCGTCTGCTTCGATCAGATCAAAAACCTACCTGATCCCGAACTCTTCGATCCGGATAACCCGCCACCATCAGTTGTTGTCCTTTCCATGGGCACAGACACGACCGATTTGATTGTCACCAACGGCATCAAACTCTGGTTGAGAAACATTCCAATTGGCGGCAATCACTTTACCAAACAGCTTTCTCGAGAGATGAAGCTAACTCAGGCAAAAGCTGAACATCTGAAGAGGAATGCCCGCGTTTCAGAAAACCCCAAAGCGATCTTTCAAGCGATGCGACCGGTCTTTAACGACTTGGTAAATGAGGTTCAGCGATCACTTACCTATTTTCAAAGTATTGAGAAAACTGCGGATCTTTCGGAAATCATCTTGCTCGGAAATGCAGCTAAACTTCCCGGTTTAAGGCAGTTTCTAAACAAACAGCTAGATATTGATATCGCGAAAATTGCTGAATTTAACAAGCTAAATGGTGGTGATGTCACCACCCAACCAGCGTTTTCAAACAATCTCCTGTCGTTTGCTCCCTGTTACGGACTTTGTATTCAGGGACTTAAAGAAAGTAGAATCGACACCAATCTGCTTCCTCAGGAGATTGTCGTTGAGAGAATCATTCGAGCTAAAAAACCATGGGTTCTGGCGTCCGTTGGGCTCCTGACGTTTGGCTTGCTACTCGGTTATTTTTCAATCGCCAACGCCTGGTGGAGCTCTAACGAAAAATTCGTAGACGCGAATAATGTTTCGTGGAAAAAAGCTATCTCGCAGGTGAAGTCGACCAAAAGCAAGAGTGATGGCTTCATCGCATCCGATGAAGAGCAGATCTTGCAGCTCCAGCAATTTAATACGATTGCAACCGAGCTAACATCATCTTCCGAAGATAAGGCATCTTGGATTGAATTTTACTCCGCTCTTTCTCAGGCGTTTCCGGAAGATCCTCGGATCAAAGCCATCAAAGACGCACAGTCTGACCATCGAGCCGCACCCACTGATATTCCATTCTCTGACCGTGAAGAACTATACGTCGATCATGTCGAATCTGCATATTTTCCCAATTTGCAGGCGTGGCTGAATGACGTCATGCCAATTCACGAAAAAATGTTCCAATTGGATCAAGAAGAAATAGACAAAATGAAGGCCGGGGGTGCCTCAGCTGAGGACGTCGAAGATTTGCTTGCCGAAACGCAAGATATGCAAGAGGATTCTGAGACTTACTATCCGAGTGGAGAAGTAGACACCACCGACGTCGGCCTTGCGGGGCCACTTGGAGGAATGAAAGGTTGGGTCATTGAAATTCGCGGCCATCATTTTCACAACAGCGATGAACAACTTGTGAAACTCAACATGGGCAAGGCCTATCTTGTAAAAACCTTGATCAAAACACTCCTTGAAAAGGAAGATGTAGTACTCCCTACCAACGGTAAAAACGAGCTATTCTCTTACGCTGATATCGGGATTACTTTTCCAACTGTTACTTTTCAAACTCCACTCGAGAAAAAGACCATCCGATTCGATCCGACAGCGCTAGAAGGGGCTGAAGAAGACTCAGCCGCCGGTGCCGGAGACGGCCGCGGAAAATTCAGCGGCGGTTCGGGCATGGGAATGGGAATGGGAATGGGAATGGGCGCTGGCGAAGGCGCGGGGATGGGGGATACAGGAGCTGCATCGGATACGCTCTCTCCGGATGAAGACCCAAACGTTCAAAAAGTCAACGAATTTACCTTTGTCGTGCAGATGGCCTGGACGCCTCGTTCGGAACAAGAGCGATTGGATGCCCGAGCTGCTCGGCTAGCGAAAGCTGCAGCGGATAAGAATGCTGCGGATGCTGAAATGGTTGAAGACGAAGGTTAACAATCAAATTGGTTTTTCGATTGGTGGACTCACATAACCAGTTTCCATCGTAAAACACCAAAACCATCGGTAACCACCGATTTATTTAACAATGAACTGGGCAATTGCCTAATCAATATTTTGAGGATTAAATCATGGACCAATTAGCTCCAGCAATCGCTTGGCTCAAGAAAAATATTTTCTGGCTAGTCTGCGGAACCCTTTCCGTTGCGATGGTCGTCTCTTGGTTTTTAATAACTAACAGCATTAACGGCGAACGCTCAAAACAAGAAGCACAGCTTAAAAAGTCTGTCTCTACTGCTAAGGGAATCAAGACGGTTACCGCCAATGCTCTTCCCAAAAATGGCGTGACAGAAGCAGAAGAAGAAGAAGAAGAAGTCATTGCGGCTCATCCGAACGAAACCTCCAAACAAGGTATGCAAGATGAACTAAATGCAACGATCAACTCAATTGTCGCCGCTTGGAAAATCAGAAAACAAGCCCAAGATTCAATCCTTGTTTGGCCAAAATGCATTCCGAGTGACGAGTTCATCAACTATTTCAGCCAGTTCAACCCGCCGGAAACGATGCCGGACGAACTTAACTCGGCGGCAGGAACCCGAATGGAGCAAATGCTCACGCTGTATAAAGAAAAAATTCCAGAACAAATGGCACTCCTCTGCGGTGATGATGTTTTGAGAGCCTATTGGAAATACGATCCGAAGTATTTGGATGATACGGTTCCAACTGAGGACGAAGACGACGGAGACCCTACCGGAGGCGGATTCGGACGTGGTGGATTTGGTGCAGGTGCAGGTGGTGCTGGTACTGGTGCACCTACATTAGGTTCCCCAGCAATTGATATGAATCAATTTGCTGTTCGGTGGAGCGATAAAAACCAAGATCTTTGGAACGAAAAATTAACAACATTCAACGGATACGATGGCAACCAGTTTGATTATCCAAACCCACTGCAATGCTACATGCTTCAGCAGGACTTATGGCTTTTAGAAGCAATGTTTCGGATTGTCCGCGAGGTCAATGGCGATTCAAACGCAAACGACCTCTCTGTCATCAAAAACATCGATCACGTGGCTTTCGGAAGAGAAGTTGGTGGAAAACTTGGCGAATTAACCCCGGCCGATCCGCGGCTGGGCGATAAAACCGGCTCCGGGATGTTCGGGGGAACTTCAAATCAGGGATTCCCAGGCTCATTTGGAGATGATGGTGGAGAAGAAGAATATGATGAAGAGGGGAATTTTGAACCGGACGGAGACTTCTTTAGTCGAAGTATGCCCTCCGGCGGCGGAACAGAAGAGGGCGATTTATCCACCAGTAGCGTTCCCTACGACAGACGTTATGTCGATGCAAACTTCGAGCCACTTCCAGCGGATGTCGTCAAAGGCGTGATCACTGGACAGGAACTGCCGGAGACAAATCTCGAGCTAATTGTTGCAAAACGCGTTCCGGTTCGGATCGCGTTAAAGATGGACGAACGAAAAATTGCCGACTTCATGGCAGCCTGTGCAAACTCACCGTTCGCTTTCGAAATTCAACAGGTTCGCTGGAACCGACACACCCCAGGCGGTGACGACATTCTCCTAAATGGCGGCGCTGGAAGTGCTGGTGCGGCAACGGAAAAGCGAAGCGGAATGGGTCAAAATCTTGGTATGGATGGATTTAACCCAACCACCCTCGTTGTTGTGCCTGTTGAAACACGAACTAATTACGATGTGAATGTCGAGTTTTTTGGAATTGTGAAAATTTACAATCCAGTACGCGAGGACAAACTTAAACGTGCTGCGGGGCTGGAAGAGGATGCCGACTTAATCGACGATTCGGCTTCAACTGCCAACACAAGAAGTGATAACCCTGCAAAACCGTAGAGCAGGCCAGACAATCCGTTGGCACGACGTCCGTTCCAATTGCCTAACTAATTGCGGCCGAGCAAGCCATTGCTCAACTTTTAATAACGACAACCTAAGACGAATAACAACCCAATTTCAGAATTGTTGCCCCTTGTTTCCGGGGTACATTGACGATTCTGATCAGGAGATTTGAATATGATGAAGCCAGATTTCAGCAAAGCCGCCATGCAAAAGTTCTTTTTGTATCATACCGAAAAGCTGATCATTGTCGTTGCGATAATCGCGATGGCAGCCTTCTTTTGGATTGGCTTTGGTATCAAACCGTATTCCGATAAATCGCCTGATGAATTAGTGAAGATGGCAAAAGATGCCGAACGTTACATCGATGCGGATACTAGCTGGGATGAGATTAAGTCCTTTCGAACCGGTCGAAAAAACGTGGACCAGATCGTCCGTGACGGCAGCAGAGTAGACGCCTCCATCTACGAGGTCGATCCGTTTACTGGAATCGCAGCTCGAACACTTGATGCGCGGATGGATCCGAATATTTTTGGGGTTATTGAACCGGAAGCTGTTGTTTTCACAGCACCTTTACTTATTGACCTCGGCCAAACCGACGACCAGTTTGCTTACTATCCGACCGCTCCGAACAGTGACTTAGACGAAGCTGATGACGGCATGGGAGGATTTTCTCCCGGTTTCGATTTTGGCGGGGACGAGGGCGGAGAAGAAGAACCCGAAGGCGGTGAGGAAGAGGATTTCGGATTTGGCGGCAGAGGTGGAGGCGCTGGAGGACTCGGTGAGAGCGAACCCGAAGATGATGAAGAAGAAAACCCAATCCCAACCCTCGAAGGCGTTGGCTCCAAGATGCAAACGGTCAACGTCCACACCTCGAAAGGCGTGCGGCCAACTCACCACAACTTTTCAGCCACAACCAAATCGGTCGTCTACAACATTGTGTGCGTCACCGGTTTGGTCGACATCGAGCAGCAATGGAAAGAGTATGAAACTAGTTTCGCGTCAGCCATGGGCTACTACCCCGATCGTGACAGACCGACTTACCAGTATCTCGAAGTCGAACGTAGAGAAGTCGGTGAGGATAAGTGGTCGAACATTACTGACAACACTTCATATTATTTCCCCTCGCTGTTTCCGAGTATGCACCGAATGCCCAAGTCTTTCCACAACTCGGCACCCGATATCGTGGCACCTCAACACTACGACCCAATTCTAACCGGCCCTATTCCGGCAATTTTTGATTTTGACTACCGACCCTACGTTAGCCACTCCAAACTAGTTGACAATCAACGAGAATTCCCGGAGTTTGCCGCGGAAGAAGAAGCCGAAGAATTTGACGCGGGCGACATCCTTACCGGAGATATTAGGAAAACTGGAAAACCAGGTTCCGCTGGCGGTGGTAATGCCGGCAAATTTGGTGGTGGAATGGGTATGGGTATGGGTATGGGCATGGGTGCCGGAGGCTTAGGCGATCCAGCTGGCGGTGGTGGACGTGGTGGATCTGCACCCGGTGGCTCCAGTGGCGACTTTGGAATGGAAGCACCTGAAATCACTCAAACCCGCGCCGGAAGTGATTTCACCGATCACCTCAAAGCTCTTGACAGTGAAAAAGCTCAACACCAATACCGCTTAGTTAGGTTTTTTGACTTCCACCCAAAAGAGTCTGGCAAGACTTATGAATACCGCATGCGATTGTGGTTGGGCGATCCAAACAATGAAGATATCGGTAAACAATTTGCCAACCGACAATCTGGTGGGATGACTGATTTATTTGGCAGCGACCGGGGAGGCGGTGACATGGGAGATCAAGAAGGCGCTGACGAAGATGACAGTGCTGACCAAGAAGATCCGGATGGAGACGGAGACTACGCAGCAAGCCAACCGTCCAATTCGGGCAGAACGTCTGACAAACCAGAAGCAAAGTACATAAGGATCACCAGCACGATGCGGAACCCAGATGTTCGCAAACGACTGAATCGTTCCAAAGAAATAAAAGACCCCCAAAAGAATACAACTACCTATGTCGTCTCAGAAGTTCGTGGCAAGGACGAAAATGGGAAGGATATAATTGAGGATATCGTCGTACCACGAGTTGCAGTTGCCCGAAACAATACTAACGATGGCGAAAAATATGCCTATCAAGATTACCTGCAACACGCTCGACCATCCGAGTGGAGTAAACCGGTGACGGTAAAAGTCCAGCAAACGCGTGGCCAGGTTGCCGCAGGTAGCGTAACTCCGGGAAAAACTCTACGGCTTTCCCAAAATGGCGCTAGTTTTGAACTTCCCATTGGCGAACCTGAGGTCGAAGTTGCAGCGTCTGCTTGGTGGGGACAAGATCGCGGCACCGCATTGCCAACGAGACAGACCGTGCATCGCGGAGATGCCCTAGACTTTATTGGACCTTCTTACTTTCTTCACCCAGCCACACTCGAAGTCAAAGTCGCCAAAAACAATCCGGAGGCTGAAGGGCCTAACCAATACGACGTTAAGATCACCACCGGCATGGTGGTTGTGGACGCGATCAGTGGCGAAGAATTGGAACTACCGAGAACAGAGAAAATGCGTCATCAAACCGCGAGTGAGATCCTCGTGATGGACGAAAACGGGAACTTCAAGGTTAAAAACGACATGAATGATCGAACGCAATTTAGAAATATGCTCCATCTCGCTGACGAGTCGCAAACCGTCGGTAAAGGCAAGAAGCGAAAAAAGAGCAAAGAAGAGAAAGAAGGGGCCGGCGGTGGTAAATTCAGTGGCGGCGGCGGAATGGGCGGGGGTGACTTTTAAATCTTCCCAATCCATCAAATACGCGAATCCTAAATTTCTTATCCTCTCGCTTTCAACCCAACCCGGCCGCAATTCGTTGCGGCTTTTTTTATTGCGTCCCGTCGATTGCCCCGTAAAACCTCTGAATTGAAGCATTTCCAAAAACAATATCGACGAAAGCTCAAATTGCTAAAGAATAACGCTAGCAAGAAGTTTCCCATTCCTTGCGTAAAACCCAAGTAAATCGGCAATTTATTCCACGAAAAACACAACTGCTATCACAGCCAGATATTTCTCTCTTTTATTCTATCGATTGATGTTGACGGCTCAAACGCACATCGCTAATTAACCCCATCGAAAAGAATCGTGCGCTGTCTACGGACTCCACCGGTCTGCCGCTTCACTGGAAGTGGTGCTAATTTCCTAAACGGATTTGGGAATGGCCAAGGGGGGAATTAACCCTGTGATGCCGTGGCACAGCTTTAACAACCTTACAGGGTATTTTAGGCGTCAAAACAACAAGGAGAGTTGCGTGAGAGTCTCCGTGCGACTTAAGCAAAGTTTATGGGCATCAGCCCTAATGGTATCGACGGTAGTGATTCAGTCACCATCGGCGGCACTCAGTCAGACACAGTTTCCAGTGCAGGATTCGGTTGCCGTTGAGGCAAATCAACGAAACCCTGGGGAAGCTGACAAGGCAAAACTGGCCGAGGCCAGAAGTGCTTTGTTGAAAGCAAGGCAGGCACTCGCCAAGAGCGACGTCGCCACTGCAAAACAAATGCTGGAAACGGCTAAAAGTCTCGACGTCGATTACAAAACAATCGGCGATAGCCCCGCTACCGTGCAGTCGATGATCGATCGGCAGTTGTATCTAGAAGAACTTCGGCAACAAAATAAGCATGAAGCTTTTAATGCAGGCGCTGCTTCCTTTTTGTTAACGCAGTCCGAAGCTTTGATGCACTATCAGGACTACGAAACAGCTGAGATCTTGGTGAAAACAGCCAAGAGCTTTCCCGTTCAATTCAACGCCACTATCGGAAACCCGGATGAGTTGTTGAACATGATTACGGCAGCAAAATCGGTTCAGAATGCGAAATCAAAAGTGGTCGGCCCCCAGGCAAAGCCTTTAGAGAAATCGCTAAAACTACTGTCGGAAGCCCAACTGGCGTTCGACCAAGGGAATTTCACAGAGGCCTCCAAGCTTGTCAATCAAGCAAAGACCTTAAATGTGCCAGACACAGCCTTTGCTGCAAATGTACCTCGACCTTGGCAAATGGAGTTAAAAATCCAAAATGCCATGAATCGTCAGTCTTTCGATCCAGCCGTTATCACAGCCAGCTTTGACAACAACGCCAGCGGAGTTGTAAAGACCCTATACGATCCGGCAACTGACGCGACTAAAAACGTCGCCGCCTCTGGAACCGATGGGGAAGCGACGAAATTCAACCCAATTCCAAGAACCGCAATGGAGTATTACGATGCGGGACTGGCAGCGATGGGAAACAAAAGTTACGACGAAGCGAAAACCTATTTTGAGCGAGCCTGGAACAATCGTGCCGAACTCGATCCAAAAATCTCACAGTCGATTCAGGATCAACTGAATTATCTCACCACGTCAAAACCGATGCCTGCTACAGGCTTCGGGAACGGTCCGGTTCGTCAAGTCGCACAGACAATCGACCTCAATGATGCTTCTTCGCAACTGACGGCAACTTTCAAACAACTGCAATCAGAGATCTTTAAAGAGCGAGCAAACGCCGAAAGAATGCTTGAGTCAGATCCACGCAGCGCCCTTGAAAAAATGACGATACTACGCAGTAGAGTCGTTCAGTCGAAACTCGAAGCAACAAACCAAACTCCATTGTTAGCCATCATTGATCGTGATCTTGCGGAAATGCAATCATATGTTGATCGCAACCTTCCAGAAATCATGAACGATGAAACTAACGCCGAACGTCGCAATCAAGTCGAGATGCGGCGGCAAAAGATGGTGGACGATAGCACCCAACTACAGAAGTTGGTCGAGGAGTTCAATACACTCATCGATGAGCAGCGGTTTCCCGAAGCTCAAGTAGTTGCCCGCCAGGCAGCTGATTTGGCTCCCAACAGTCCATTGGTCGCGGTCCTAACTGAGAAAGCTACCCTTCTACGTCGACTAGATCGAATGGATCAGATTAAGTCTGATAAAGAAGAGGGCTTCTGGTCAGCGATGGCCAATGCTGAACGGGCATCTGCCGGTATGGATGATGAAACTCCATTCAAGATCAACGATCCTGAATTGTGGACGAAGAACAGTAACCGTCGTCTCGGGCGATTAGAAGAAAGCCGGTACAGCTCCGAAGCGGATCGCAAGATCTGGAACACGTTGAGAAACGAACGAGTTCAGGGAGAGTATCGCGGAACTCTTGCAGAGGCCGTTGATCAACTCGCCCGACAGGCAGCGGTAAACATCGTCTTTGACGACATCGCT
>CALKNI010000083.1 GCA_938091115.1 uncultured Pirellulaceae bacterium
CTGAGCGGTACTACGCTCGAAATCCCGGTCGTTGGTGGCCCTGCAGCATTCGGGAAAGCGGTTTCAGACTAACAACAATCCGAGTATTTCTTTTTTACGTGAATTGACTCACCGTTCCCTTATTTGTACGGTTGCTAGCATTGATATGCGCCGGTTTAGAGTTAAGGGATGAAAACCAGCCAATGGAGGGATGTTCACAAATCCGCAGTCGTAAAGTTTGTAGCGATCAATCGTAAAATCGTTGTTACTCGGATAAATAAGGTAAATTGCTATAGGTTCCATCTCTGCTTATTTCTAGCCGAAAAGATAATTAGGGCAGGGACGGTCTTTCCGACTCTCCCCCCCACTTGAAACTAAGACAGTAGGATTTTTCGAAATAGCGGATCACGTTTCTGATGTTAATTGCCACTCAACGCTCAATTTTTTCAACACGGCCAACCGACCGATCCGGGTTGTCGCTGCTGGAGCTACTGGTGGTGCTGACAATTTTGATTGCCTTGGGCGGAATTGTTGTATCAACTCTTCCCGGGATGCTTAAGAGGACTCAGGTTGCTACCGCTGCTTCCAACATTCCTGAAATTGACGCTACTATTCGGCGAACCTCATTACTTTCCCAAGGGAAAATCGGCAATCGTTTTGATGCTCTAGTCGCTGGATCCGACTCCCTCGATGGCAACATCCCGTCTTATATCGGCGGAGCAGAAATTTTTGAAACGACCAATCTAAGTGTTGCCGACGTTGGTGCACTTCGGGAAATTGGGATCACCGAACTAGTCCCTGCCGCAGCCGAAACAATCAATGCTACTTACAATTCCCACGATCAAACTCCGGTAGAAATTGGGGCGGACTCCAATGTTTGTAGTTTGAGCGACGATTCCGCCACAACAATTCTTCCGCAAGACTGGAACCTTGAACCTGCAGAGAATGCAAAATACATCGTAATGGGATTGGGAGAGCAATGCTCGATGGTAGGTGCCGGTGCACGAGCTGCTTTCTCAGAGAGCCCGGTTCATTTTTCAGATAGCCGCGAACAAAGCCCTGACGAAATGTACTCCCGCTATTTATTGCTAGTAGAGATTAGATCCGTTGACGAACTTAAATCAGTTGCCCGTTATGTTGGGGCAGCGATTCCCGGACGGGATGGAATTCACAGTGTCTCCAAGGAACTGGAGAACTATTACACGGATTAAACTTTCAATAGTTGTTCGTGCTGGTAAAAAATCATGGTCTATGCCCACACACAAAACAACCGAATGACTCCTGCAGTGCCGGAGAGAAACTCTCTCAACCTTGGCGGGCTGCGACGTTCGAATCAACGCGGTTTAACCCTTCTCGAATTGTTAGTGGTGCTGGTGATTTTGATCGCTACGGCTCTGATCATTTTCCCTACTTTCAACAACATCGACATCGTTTCGCCGACAGGAGAATCAAACAGCCCGGTTGAGATTGCGACGCATGCCACCATGAATACAGTTCGCGAGGCAATGGCAGGGGAAGATGGCGTCATTGAGTCACTTTCCCACAAAACCAACGCACTCCCGCGAAAAATCAACGATCTCCTCAAAGAGGATGCACCAGCCCACATGGAAGAAGCCGCCCCTGAACTCAAGAATTACGATCCAATTAACAAAATCGGCTGGCGTGGCCCCTACGTGCATGCAACGGGCCGTAACGAAACAGGCGAACCAACGATCGTAGACGGCTGGGGAAATGAACTCGAGTTACAAGTTGATTTCGACCAAGACGGAACTATCAATCAAACGGAATCAAAATTTATTCGTGTGGTTTCAGCCGGCCCGAATGGGGAAATTGAAACACCGGATGACATCGCGAACATGAAACCGGGTGAGAATGAAGTCAATGAACTTACCCTTTCCGAATGCGGGGACGACTTAGTGATGTTTCTTCGTTACCCTGACAATCGCAAGTGATACCTAGGCACCACGCCCGGTTTCACAAGGTCGGCTGGAGCGCCGTCAGGTTAGCAAAACCGAGGACAATTCAGATGGCACGCATTTGCCCAGCCAAATTTAGCCGGCGTTTAACGCATCAGCGAATCCGAACCGGCTTGACTCTCCTCGAGTTGATGGTCGTTCTCGTGATTCTGGCCATTGTCGCAACTGTCGCTGTGCAGTCGCTGCAACCTCAGGTCGACAGCCAGAGATTCGAATCCGCCGCCAGTCTGCTCGAAGAAATCAAAACAGCAACTCTCGGACCTTCCCAAAAATTTCAGTTGGATGGTACGCCCATTGTCTCAGGATTCGTCGCTGACGTTGGGCGCTTTCCGCGAGTGGAAGCCAATGATGAAGACGTGGAAGATTTACTTCCGCTTACTGAATTATGGTCCAACGAAAACCAGCTAGCGATTCAGTTCCCATTCCAGTTTCGCCCCGGTCCGTCACAGCCTGTAGACTACTCCACCATTCGGCTCCCATGCGGCTGGCGAGGTCCCTATCTGCAACTTCCGATCGGCACTCAAAGCCTTGTCGACCCCTGGGGAAGACCTCCCGAGACAGCCCTAGATGAAATGGGAACGCTCGAAAAATTACAAATTACGGTTCCGTTATCTAGCAATCAAACCGAGCCTCAGGTGCTATCAGCGAATTTGTCAGCCGGAAAAGTTGAGGTAACCGGCAAAGTCCTCCTCGATCGGCCCGAAAGTGCTACCGTTCGGATTGCATTGTTAACCCCCGACCCCAATTCCTCCTTGACGTCGCTCACCGTATTTGACGATGAAGACGAACAGCCGGGATCATTTTTATTTAGTGGTGTTCCGGTCGGTTTTCGAGCACTGGTCGCCGACGTGAACGGAAAACGTCAAATCAAATACTTGCAAGTCACCCCCAATGGTGCACCTGTCGTTTTTGATTTCCAATCACGTGCGTCCGCCATTAATGAATGATACGTGCTAAATAAGCCCCAAACTTTGAAACCAGACGCACTTCACCCAACAAGCTCAGC
>CALKNI010000084.1 GCA_938091115.1 uncultured Pirellulaceae bacterium
CGACACCCGGTAATCACTTAACAATGAAACTGACAATTGTTAACTTGAAATTCCAATCTAACCTGGTTCCTTGTTAAGTCCGATTCAGTGATGCCATGCCAAACTCGCTCAAAATTTTCGAGACGGTTCTCTATTCCGATAATCTCGATGCTGCAAAAACTTTTTACTCTCAGGTGATGGGCCTGCGTTTGCTTAGCCAGAATGATTTGATGCGAGTTGTTCAATTGATGAAAGTTATTTGCTGATTTTCAATCCCGACAAAAGCGAGGCCGCTGGGAGGCTAGTTCCAACCCATGGCGCCCGCGACCCAGGCCACCTTGCCTTTAACATTTCTGAAGATGAGGAAAAGACGTGGCGAGCACGCTTAGCCGTCGCAGGCATTGAAATCGAAGCGGAGGTGCGCTGGGACGACGGTGCGCTTGGGACTTCAATTTATTTTCGCGATCCTGCCGGTAACTCAATTAAATTAGCACCGCCAAATTTATGGACTTATTTAAAAAATCCGTAATTCTCGAATTTGGCAATTCCCGTTAGAGCGCGTTCAGAGCAGCGATTGCAGAATAAACCCTAAAACTACAAAAATCAGAATCAGCCCCACGCAACCTGACTGGCTGGTGGATTTCTCAAAAATCTCAAAATCATCGATCAACTTCTCAACAAAATTCTTAGATTCCAATAACGACCGGCCAGTGTGATCTTTGTAAAGCTTTACCGCATCCAGTTTGCGACCCGCTTCTAAGAGATCGAGAATTTTGCCGACTAATGCCTGATCAAGGTCTTCGGGAGCATCTGCTTCGCTCCGTTCGACACTGGGCAGGCTCTCGACAAATTGCTTGGCCTCCAGCAATGAACTGTCAGTGAAATTTTGGTAAAGCTTACACGCGTCAATCTTACGACCTTCGCTTAACCGCTTTCGAATCTCGCGTATCTGAGCGTCTGTTAACGGCGAGTCCATGGCTAAGCCCTTGGGTCAAACTGTAAAACACAACAAAACCATGTATATCCCACCCAATCCCTAACGTCCGATAATGTTTCTTATGTTCGGTTAGGTCTCTCGTTTTCCCCGCATATATGGACTTTTTGCACTCAGCCCCAATTCCCTGTGCCAAATCTAAAACTCACGGCTTAGCCAAGAACACCTCTCAGCCTTCGGCGTCCGATAGCCGCGGAGTTGTCACCTCAATCGCAGAACGATTCTGGGATAGAAATGCCTTTGCTGTTTAACGCTTGTAGACATTTTCAAACAAATTTTCAGCCGCCTCATTAGTTGCCTCCAAAGCTTGATTCCCAATATTTTCGAGAGTCTGCTTGGATGCCTCGGAAATGTCTACCTTAGACCAGTCGACTCCCTTATTGACCGGGGCCTGCGGTTGCGCTGCTTCCTTTCTAAAAATCCCAAGGAACCCCCAAGGGTCAGAACTGGCCGGCGAGACGAGAGGATCAGCCTTGGGAACCTTAATCGGGCCGTTGCCTGCGGGATTTTTCCAGCGACCCGCAAAGCCCTTAGCCGGGAATTTTTTAATCTCTTCACCAATGGGTTGTCCTATTGGATAAGTCGTGCCCAATGAACCGCCGAAAATCCCACTAGTATCAACAGAGGGTTCGTCGTGGCCGACTGCATCCTTGTAATTTTCAATATGAGGATTGACAAAACGAGCTAACTCATCCGGGACAAAGTCAGAAACTTGCCAAATTCCTTTTTCGATATAAGGGCCGAATTTCGAGTGATCAATCTTCTCATGGACTTCTTCACCGAGAAAAGAAACCGCAAACAAAGTAACCACCATGCATAACAAGCCACCTTTGATTCCGCCCAAAATTGCACCCGCCTGGCGATCAAATCCTTTTAATTCATTCTTCTTTAATGATTTAGAAACAGATGAATAAATTGCCCAAATCACAAGCGATGTCCCAAGAAAGAGTATCAGCATCGCACCAATTCTATTCCAGGGCTCGTCCACCTGCAGATGCACTGCCAACTGATCTCTGAAGTTTACCGCAACGACATAACTAACCACTAATGCGGCAAGCGATGCAATTTGCCAAGCCAATCCTTTCCAGTAACCAAAGACAATGGCTCCCAAAAAAATCACCAACATCGCGATATCGTAAATCCCCACAATCTCTCCTTGTTCAATTCCGGCGTTGCTGTTTTACCACTCATGAAAACTCCACGCCGCACCTCCAGCATCCAACGCAATCCTGAATAAAATCTGAGACACCATGTCGATCAGATTTACCAGCTTTGGTTTTAGATTTTCTTTGAGCTTCCCATCCATAGAAAAGCTTTGGAAATTAGAGATAAATTCTTGGTTTACCTCAATACAGATAGGCTTAACAATCTTTAAGTCCCCTCCAATTGGCCAAATTTAATGCAGTACGTGTTAGTGCTGCTAGCGATCACAAGATGAAAGAATACACGTTGGTCCGCGCCAATTAGTCCTCTATTGTCTTCTTAAGGAACACTCGATGTGCTCTGCAAAATGAACGCGACTTCTACGTTATTTTCTTCAATCGTTTTAAATTTAAATCATGGCTGATTTTAAAACTCACATCACAACCAGCACCGCCCTAGGGTTTATTTATGGCGGCGTTGGATATCTTGGCTTTGAGATTCCTCTTGCGCATTGCATGATCGCGGGAAGCTTATGTAGCGTTGCCGGCATGCTGCCTGACCTTGACAGCAACTCTGGAAAGCCACAGCGTGAGATGCTCTCATTTGTCTCAGTCATCATTCCTATGATGATGCTGCCACGTTTTGAAGCAATTGGTATGACAACTGAGCATATGATTTTTGTTGCCGGCGTGATGTACGTTTTGATTCGATTTGGCATCGGAGGCCTATTCCGTCGGTTTACGAAACACCGCGGCATGTGGCACAGTATTCCCGCAGCAATAATCGCCGGCTTGGTTACTTTTATGATCTGCCTTTCAAACGACCTCGAAATCCGCATTTACAAGTCTTGGGCTGTTGTACTCGGATTCATTTGCCATCTGGTACTCGATGAAATCTACGCGGTAAACTGGGAAGGCCAGCTTCCTAAGAAAAAGAAAAGCTTTGGCACAGCAATGAAGTTTTGGGGAAATTCAACTTGGTTCAACGTTACCACCTATCTCAAGTTAGCAATTTTAATCGGTGTAGTCGCAAGCGATAATTATGTGATGGACTGCATTTGTGAACCACCCACTGAATCTCCAGCGACAACGGCTCATTGGGTGCGCAACCTCTTTTTACACGACCAAGGCCAAACCCTTCAGCGATAAAATATAAACGAGCAATTCAGATTAGCGTTTGGGACCGTTTGACCGAACTCGCTTAAAACTGTTTTCGGCTGTCAAGAAGAATAGTTACAGGACCATCATTAACGAGTTCTACGGCCATCTCAGCTTGAAAGATACCTGTCTGTACCGGCACATTGACTAGACAACAGGCCTCAATAAATTCCCGATACAAACGCCGGGCCAATTCTGGCTTTGCGGCACGGACAAAACTGGGCCGTTTACCTTTTTTCACATCACCAAGAAGTGTGAACTGACTAATAACCAGTAGGGCTCCTTGAGTATCCAGTAGAGAAAGGTTCATCTTTCCTTCGGAATCTTCAAAAATCCTCAGGCCAGTAACTTTTCCCACCAGATAATCAAGATCCGATTTTTCATCGCCGACCTCTACTCCGAGAAAAACAAGCAGTCCCTGTTCAATCTGCCCCACCGTTTCACCCTCGACAGCAACTGAAGCTCGAGTTACCCGTTGTACAACCGCACGCATCGTTGAACCCTTTATCTCTCGAAGGTTTCATTGCTTATTTCTGCAGATTGTGACTCACTCGAGGAACCAAACTCCTTGATACGAGCAATGTAGGCTTCTGTCACATCTACTTTTTCGACATCGATGTAGTTAGCTTTAAAAGAGTCGTCGGCGACATTGGTGAGTAAATTGAAGCTTGAAAAGTTGATGTTGATCAACTTCAAGTCCTGGTTTGCCAATTGGCTACCACGGCTGGGAATCCTTGAAAAGCTCATCCGCTTAGGAACATAAGACAAGGTCGAATCCACACCGAGAACAAGCTCAACCGCGTGCGGGAAATGCACCGGTAATAAACTCCAGTCTGGTCCCTCGGACGAACTTGATTTACCGGTTAACTGGGATACTGCCTCCGCATTCAAGACTCCCCGAAGCACGACATCACCGTTTGGCTGTTGCTTTTGCTCTTCGAAATCAAAAGCTGCAGACAAATGACGCATCGTGCAGGCGATCCCGCCGGAGGCAACCCATCCCGTAGGTACCATCGCACTCGTCGCATCGGCCATACTCTCTCTTAACTCATCCAAGTTCACAAATTCGAGCGTATCCTCTCGGCCGACCAGACTACCATCGGAAAACTTTTGTAATTTGAAGACAATTTGTCCATCACACAATTGATGAATCAAAACTGGATTGGATTTATTGGCAAACTCCAAGATTAAACTCGATTTTTGAGTCCCCTGACCCATTTGATAATACTTTCCAACTGCCGCTACTTCCTGACCAAAAATCCATCCAGTCATTGAAACATCAACCTCGAATGGCATCGAGTTAGCAAGAGAATTGGAAACATCCAGCAAGAAACGTCGGGCGCTATAGCTCCCTTTGGCCAAACCTTCGATGGGAGCACTTCTTTTCCGCGCTACGGAAGAAATCTCCTCTTGCCTGACCGCAGCGGGGATTTCTTCTTGATAAGCTATCAAGGCGACCCCCGAATTGTTCGAGCCTACTTTGTTTGAACCTTCCGCTTTGGCTACGCGATCACGATACAACAGAATTGGCAAGGCAAAATTTGGGTCGACGAAACGCGGCAGTTGTTGGAGTTCCGGCTCTCCCTGCTCAACCGACTCACTTAAAGACCCCTTTGACGCCAAAACAGTTCCGCTTGAGTTTGCGGGTTCGGCTAGCTGGGTCAGCCACAAAAGGCTTCCGGCTGCTAGCAAAGCGACGGCAAGGGGTAATTCTTGCTTCATGAATCGGATATGCGGATTTTTCCAAAGAATTGTGTTGTGACGGGCCGAACTAACAATTACGTAGCCAACCCGCGCAGGATTGCTTGCCCATGGGGCGAGCATCTTAGGAGGGGCGGACCAAATGGTCTACGGCAGTTTGCTGTTGAAACAGCGAAAACGAAACACTTTTACAACCCAGACTTTTGATTGCACGTGCCATGAGGCCCGGGCAGAGTCGACAAGCCGAGCAGTTTCGGCAAAAAACCTTTAAGGGGGAATCTGATGTACGCACGTTATGTAACGGGCATCACAATGCTGGCGTTAGCCACTTTGACTACTTCGGCGCTCGCATACCAAGTGCCAGGTGCCCGCACTGGAATTCCGGTAGGGCATAATTTGCCACCGGCTCAAATGCTTATGGAGCCAGGTCCCGGCGTCGGCGGCCCAGGACCAGGTGTTCTCAACCGATCGATGCGAAGCGGTCCAATGCAGAACGCAAGCCACGGATCTTTTGGGGCGGCAACGACCCCGAATGTACAGGTCCTTTTTGATCAGCCCAAAATGATGAAAATTTCTTGGGACGTTTCTGCTGTTGGCATGTATGACTCGACGCCGTTGGTCGTGCCTGGACGACAGAATTTTGCTCAAGGCGGAATCTTTCGATTGAAAGTCACCGAAATCGAAGGTCGCCCAGGAATGGAACTCTATCCAACTCTCGAGATTGGCCGAGCAAACACGCGAACTGCCGCCTATCTTTCCCATGCTGCAGTCCCAGTTCAATTGACTCAGGAAGACTTCGATCAAGTCGCAGCAGCTAACTTTGTCACCAAAGTTATCTATGTTCCCGATCCGGAATTCCAAGAGTTAGCATTAGCTGGCGTTGACACCATTGTCAGCACTCGCCTCGATCCCGGTGTCGATCCGATTACCGAAGCAGATCGTCGCGGATCAATTCTTGCAATCGTAAGAATGGGAAACAAAGATCTTGAAGTACCTGGTTCGGATCCTGCTGTTGCAGCCGGTGGCCCAGTCATGATGGGTGATGGAGTATCAGATTACATCTCCGGCGTCACGGGTCCAAACTACGGAATGCCGATGACCGGAACTAACATCGGTCTGCCTGGCCCTCCTCATGTGCCACTTGGCGGACCTGCAGGATTGCAACGGTACGAGATGTACAACCACACTGCAATGCAAATTCCAGCGCCGACTCAGCAAGTGGATGTCCACATGCGTCAGCGACCCGGACTTAGCTATCCATCACCAGTGAACAAAGTGATGATCGACGAAAGAACGATTCGACCGTCGAGAATGAACACTCAACCACCAGCCGACATGGTTCGTGGAGTTCTTCCTCCAGACTGCCCTCCAGGGCAACTCGGAAACCGATTCCGTCGCTAGTGCTCTTTAGAAATCTCACGAGCCGCGATGGCGAAAGTCATCGCGGCTCGTTTTTTGCACTTCACTTTGGAGTGGCAGGAAAAATAAAGGACGATCCGTCCGTTCCAAATTCGCAAAAGGTCTAAACCTGATGTCGAAACTTAACGAGTAAAATGATGAAGCATTCCTTAGCAAACAACCTCATTCTGCTGGCTGTCATCTCAACTCTTGTGATGAGCGCGGCATCTGTATCAGCGCAACAGCGCCACCGCTTAATTGACGGTAACATGGCCCCTGGAACCGCTGCCGATCACTATCGCCTCGGTAATCCTGCTCTGCGTGGGCATATTCAACCAGTTCGATTGATTACTCCTAAGGGAACAAATATCGAAGTTGGTACTGGAAACAGTTTTGTTCAAACGAATGCTTCAAAAGCCTCACTGGCAATGCAAATCGGTCCCGTTTACCGGTTCAAGCTGACAAATGTTCCTCGTTATGAAGGACAGGCTCTGTATCCTTCGATTGAGCTCCTCAACCGGCTGAATCCGCCTCAAGGACTCGAGAACGAGTTCCCAGTCGAAGTCGTATTGACTCAAGAAGATGTTGTCGACGCGATGCGGGGTAGCCTCGTCACGAAAGTAATTTATCTGGAAAACCCTGAAAACGCCCTGCCACAACGACACATAGCAGATCAGCAACCTTCAATCGATATCGGCGGTGCTCGAGACCCGTTGCGGGAAGCAGAACGACTCGGGCGTCCGATGGCAATCCTGAGAATTGGTTCTCGGATTCCTTTGGCGTCTGATGAAGTCAACTTATTTAACTTTAACGCGCCCGAAGCGGTTCAACTGCCCGACCCAACACCGGATCCTGCGAAATAACAAATGGGCTTGAGGCCACGATGGGAACGTGATTCTTACTGAATCGGCCCAGCAACAATCGACTCTCAATTCGGAACAAGTAATGACACGTAAAAAGAAACATTTCTCCGGCTTCCTAGCCGGCATTACAGTCATTGGAAGTTTAGTTTTTGGCGGTACTGATTCTCACGCACAAGATGGAATAGACCGCTTGCTCAAAAGAGCCTCACTTCCCGAGAAACTAAATACTTCCGGCAAACCGCTCGCCGACAACAAACTTCCTCTGAAGATGGTAACATCCGATGCGGTCATACCGGGAATCGCGACCGCTGCCCTCAACAACTCAGCGAGTCTTGTTGTCGCAGAAAACGATCTACCCCGCTCTACCCTGCTCCACTCCTACCCCAAACCGATTGGTTATGGAATGGTTTATCGAGGCCCCAAGTCCATGCAAGAGACTTCTAAATTCTCCACGCCGGATTTTACTGGATGGAATCCAAACGCCAATCGGGATGAGTACGTTTTTGATGGCAACGATCGTGGTGTCAATGTTTCGATCGGCGATGATTTAGTTGTCAATGGTTTGGAAACCGAAGATACCATTGGACATTTCCAGACGGTCGATGGTCGTCGCCTGGTAGCACCCAGCAACCGTGTTGCAATCTACGCCCCACGGTTTGGTGCCGTCCGTCGTATTGATGGCGTCTTCAATGCTCGCCTCCGCCAACCGATTGGCTCCATAGAAGAAAAGACTCCAATTGCCATGGCGAACGGCAACAATGAGACAGCAACATCCAATCAGCACGTGGCGCTGGATCAATTTGAAAACTCAAAGCGAGCCAGTGAATTTGTCGACCGCACCCGCGGCGTACTGGCTGACAACATTGTTCATCTGCTTGGTACCCGCAACTCTTTCAAGGCATATGAAAATCTGTCTTTGATTCGTTTAGGAGAACATTCCAGCAGTGAGTCGGCCCGACTAGATCTTGGGATCCAATCTGCTAAGGTTTGGGAAGATAATCTTGGACTTCAAATCGCGGTCAGCAACACTGCTCCAGTTACAGTTGAAAAAGTAAAATCAGCTCAACAGTTTGTTCATGTCGAAACTAAAGAAGGGTCTGATATCCTTCGGGTCACTAAAGTGGCTTCAAAGATCGCCGCTCGAACCGGCGATATTGTTGAATTCACAATTCGATTTGACAATCTCAGCGCCCGTGAACTGGCAGAGGTGACTATCATTGACAATCTGACCCGCCGACTCGAGTACATTGCCGACTCAGCGTCATCCACCGTTGGTGCAGAATTCTCTCAAGAGAAAAATGACGGCGGTTCCTTAATGCTTAGGTGGAAACTCAACGAACCACTTGCTCCCCAAAAAGGCGGACTGGTTCGTTTTAAATGTCGAGTTAGGTAGATTACAAAGACCGGTTTGAGACTTGGGAGTACCAATTCCTCCACTCAAAATTCAATTGCCTTTATTCCCGGCTCTTCCTCCAGCTTTCCCCTTAGCCTTCAAATAGCCAAGGGAAACAAGAAAGTCGTCCATCTCAGAAACCGTTTTGTTAAAATATTTCGAGTCGCCTTTCCCGAAATTAAAAAAACCGTGTTTCTGATTTTCGTAACCGATCAGGCGACATTCTCTGCCGTTGGCTTGCATTTTTTCGGCGTAGAATTCAACTGACTGATAGGGCACCGTTGTGTCCGCTTTTCCGTGAACAATAAAAGTCGGTGGTGCTGACGCCAAATCACCGTGATAAGGTGAGATTTCTGAAGGCTCTACCCCTGCCCTCTCCCTCATGCTCGCCAAGCGTTTTTCGTCAATCGCTGATTTGCCCCGAATCCCTGCAAGCACAACAGCTGGATTAAAAAGTAACAGTGCATTAGGACGACAACTCACAGCAGTCTGTTCTTCCGATGAATCAAAACCGGCCACTGTCGCCGTCGCCGCAGCCAGATGGCCCCCGGCCGATCCACCGCCTGCAGCAATTCTTTTAGGATCGATTCCAAGACGCGCTGAATTGAGCCGCGCCCACCGGATAGCAGATTTGGCATCCGCAATGCAATCGATCACTTTGACAGGATGCCGAGCCGAGACACGATAATCCACAACAATGCCAATCATCCCGCGGCTCGCTAGATATTTGCAATGCTCCACGAACTGTTGGGGGTTCCCGTTTCGCCATCCACCTCCAAAAAAGAAAATTGCTGCTGGCAATGCCTGAGATTCGTTGATCGACTTTGGTTTAAAAATCCATGCTTTCAACTCAATATCGCCGACTGTTTTATAAACCTCGACCTGGGCGTTTTTAATTTGCGTTGGCCCCCGACCCTTTGCGTTTGGTTGCACAGTTTGCTGGGCCGCTGTATGGCTAAAACAAAAACAGGTTAAAAACGCAATAACTGCGGAAACTTGAAATACATTTTTCATTTTCTATTTACTCGAGAACTCTTGACCATCGGCACTTTAACAAACGTCAATACTATTAATTTTAAAACAACTTTGTTAGAGAGAGAGAAGCTAACAAATCCTCACGGCACAAGCAGTACTTTTCCAATATTCTTTCGGTCTTGAATATAGTGGTGCGCCTCTGCCGCTTTTGAAAATGGAAAAGTGGTGTCCACACGAGGCCTAATGAGGCCTTTGCGATACAATTCAAGAAGATCTTCCATCCAACCTTCGACCCGATCCATTTCTCCCCACAACCGTCCCAAATTCACTCCAAAAACGCCTTTGTTGTGATTGATTAATTCGATCGGCGTGAACTTAAACCAAGGCAAATTGGCGACCATTTTCAAGAAGGCTAAACGATTTCTTGATTTGCCAACAGCAGCTGAAGACACGCCAAACATTCCAAGACGCCCTGTGGCTGAAAGCGAACGGTAGCTTTTCTTAAATGAATTTCCACCAACTGCATCGAGGACCAACTCAACTCCTGAACCGGCGGTTATTTCCATAACCTTTGTTTCAAAATCATCCTGGCGATAATCAACACAATGATCGACGCCAATTTGCCTTAAGTATTCATGCTTACCAGTCGAGGCAGTCCCGATAATCGTAGCCCCGCGGTACTTAGCAAGTTGTATGGCTGCGATTCCAACGCCACCACCGGCCGAGTGAACCAAAACCGTCTCCCCTGCCCTGACTCCACCCATAACGCAAACCAATTGGTAGGCCGTCAGATAATTAACGGGTAATGCAGCACCTTCGATCGCCGACATTCCTGCCGGCCGTTGAAACACCTGCTGCTGGTCGACACAGACAGACTCGCTATACCCCCCAAACTGAGTTAAACCCAAGACATCTTTCCCGAGCCAAGCTGGGTCAATGTTGTCACCAATTTTGTCAACGGAACCACCCACCTCATATCCAACGACCACGGGCATCGGGGGCAGGTCCTGATAGATACCAAGCCTGCCAGTAATATCAGCAAAATTGATCCCTGCTGCTTCAACCTTGATCCGCATCTCATTTGGCTTCGGCTCTGGAAAATTAGTTTCGCGAATCTCCAGAACTTCCGGTAGGCCGGGACGGGGAATCCAGATTTGACGCATGTGATTCACTTTTTAGATAACTAAATTCACAGACCGGCAAACGAATCGGCCCCGAACAAAAAACTCTAACTCAATGGATGACCTGCTGCATGAGATTCAATTAATTTGGCTATTTGCTTGACCGAAGCGTTCAATGAAACGGCCGCCATTTGAAAATTTGTATGAGACGAAATTTCTGGCTGTATCTCCAAAAACAACTCATTAGCATCGCGAAGTTTCTTCAACTTCTTCTTCGCCTGCTTTAAATATTTCGCATGATCACCAGCCCTAAGCGGGCCACCTAACGCCAGCATATAGTCGTAAAGAGTTCGCTGAACATCCCTCAGCTCGTCATCCTCTTCCGCTTCTTCGCAATGCTTAAGAAAAGCCCTGATCATCCAGACATGACTCAACCACAGGTCAATTTCCCGAACGTAATGGGCATCGTTATTGTCTGCAGAGTCTGGTGAATTCAATAGTCCATTCTCCCGCTAATCTTATCTTACAAAGAAAAGTAACTTGAGCAGGTTCCCCAAGAACTGAGCTCAAACTCTTTTACAATTTTTTAATTGATCGCCGGCTCGTTAGCGGGCTTGGGCTTTGTACCTCGAGGAGCAAAAACCAACACAATAATTGCCCCCACGATGACCATGGCGAGACTTCCAAGGAAATAGAAAGAGACTTCGCCAAGCAAATTTTTCGAAACAGTTTCAGTCAGCGTGTTAACGACAGGTGCAAATCCAAAAACGAGCGGCATAATAAAAATGGGTTTGCCGCCAAAATTAAACGCATAGATAATTCCAAGGGCGCCCACGGCACCTGCCGCTCCTGCCAACAACGACCAAAAAACACCACCAACGTGTTCCCAACCTCCAACCTCTTCGAAAACACCCGTACCCAGTAAAACCCAGGGAACAATGACGGCAATGGCGAAATACGCGAGTCCCACACAAAGAAAAGGACGCAGGCGACCGCCGCCCATTTTAGCCTGTCCTTTATGAAGCACAGGCCCATAGGCTCCCCAGCTCAAGGCCGTTATTCCAATGCACAACGCAATGATGAACAAATTAGGCTCGCTTTTTTCGCTGCCCAACGCTGTCGTTATTTTTTTGACCTCATCTTGAAACTCTTCGTCTGTCTTCTTAAGAGGATCTACTTTAGCTGTATCCTCGCCTGGTTTGTCAGTTGCCTCGTTTTGCGATGCAGGTTTCTCACTGCTCTCCTGAACAGGTTCCGGCTCCTGTTGAAACGCTGTTAGTGTGATCATCGACTTAGAAGTCTCTAATTGAGAAGTCGGATCTTCCTTCTTTACATCTTCGGTCGGCTTAAACGTCAACACTCCCGCAGCACCAACCGCCACAATCAGAATCCCAGCATAAAAAATCCGAGTGGCTTGTTTGAAAGTGCCCGACATGAACATCGTCACAAATGTGTTGACAATTGGAGCCAAACCAAAAACGAGCGGCATCACGTAAACAGGTTTTCCTTGGAACTTAAATGCCAACACAATTCCAAGAGCACCAATTGCACCAACAGCACCAGCGGTAAAAGACCAAAAGATTCCACCCATCGACCACTGGCCTTTTTCGCCCTTGGTTTTGAGAATCACAATCGGATAAACAACCGCGATCAAAAAATAGGCAATTCCAACGCACATAAATGGACGCAGGCTCGCCTTCCCTTCGCCCCCTGCCATTTGCTCTTGCCCAATATGTAGCACCGGACCGTAGATCCCCCAGCAACAAATGGTAAGCACAACAAAAATTAGAAAGCTAAGACTTTTCATAACGTTACTTCGTTTGGAATTGATTTTAGAAAGCGTTAGTTTAACCCAACATGTCTCGATCGAAAACTCCGAAACGCAACCGCGCTGATAATTCAAATTAACCAGAATTCGAAAAATATAAGCCGGCTGGACTCGAAAATCCTGTTGCTGCCAACCGAAACTGAAATTATTAAGTTCCTCGCCGGTTCCCGTACCACTCAATATGCATCCTCGGGCAAAACACAAACCCCATTTTTTCGCAAAGCGGTTCCAGCCAGCGTCGGCGCTGAATCAGCGCTTCTTGATCTACACCCTCGGGCATCAAAAGTATGCGATTACTCGCGGGCTGCCCCAAAACGTCGAGATAGTCAAGTATTTCATCTATGTCCTCCGGAACGTCTAGGACGAATTTGAGCTGAAAATCATATTCACGAATCAGGCGGGACACGACCTCCGGTTGGTAACGAGTTGCAACGTGACGTTGTCGCCACTCCCCTGCCCTGGCCAATGAAGGGTCGGAGTTCCCGAACTTGGGGCTGACCGACATTAGCTGACAATTAATCTCCTGAAATACGGTCCCCGCTGTTTCAATCGTAATGTGAAACCCGCCTGAACGTATTTTTCGACACAACTCCATAAGGTCTTTTGCGATCATGGGCTCGCCACCGGTAATAACGACATGCTTCGCCCCATCGGCCACCTCATGTATTCGGTGAACGATTTTCTCAATTTGCATAGGATCCCCGTCTGGATTCCATGAAGCGAAAGGGGTGTCGCAAAAACCACATCGCAAATTACAACCAGACGTTCGGAGAAAAACGCTTTGCGTTCCCGTCAGCATCCCCTCCCCTTGGCGGGAGCAATAAATTTCAGAAATCAGCATAACCCAGTCGTCTACCTACTGTGCTGGCGGTCGTGATTGATTATCTTGACGTTATGGTACCGGCTCGTTTGCCCAGCCAATTCACGAAGCGACGCCCACTTAAAACAGAATCAGTTTCCTAATCATTTTTTACTACCTAAGATTGTACCGATGACAGCTAATTTCCGCGACACACTTGAAACATTCGAAAACTCTTACCCCGATCGTGATTACATGATCGAAATTACATGCCCTGAATTTACTTCGGTTTGCCCGAAAACGGGACAGCCCGACTTTGGCTTGCTCACTTTCGAGTACATTCCCGATGAAGTTTGCGTTGAACTGAAGAGTCTAAAAATGTATTTGCAGCAATTCAGAAATGAAGGGATTTTTTACGAAAAAGTCACCAATCGAATCCTCGACGATTTTGTTGCAGTCTCGAAACCACGACGCGCAATCTTGACCGCCGAATTCACCCCTCGCGGTGGAATCTCCTCCGTAATAAAAGTCGAATACACAATCGAGCAGTCTTAATTTCTTTAAAAAGATTGCGATCCATGGGAATCCCATCATCGCCTCTCAACCATTTGTTCTCACTTGTTTTTATTCAGCACAGTTAGGATCAAAATGAACCAGCCATCCATCTTGCTTTCAGGTTTTGCTGACGAGGCGGCCAATCAAAAGACACTTGACCAACAATTCTCTGCGTTCGCTGCATTGGGCATGCGTTATTTTTCGATTCGCTTTGTCGATGCAGGATCAGGCATAAAGAATGTCATGACACTGAGTGATTCCGAGTTGGAAATCGTGAAGGCAAAAATAGATGAGTACGGACTTTTCGTTTCTTCAATTGGATCACCAATTGGTAAAGTGAAACTCTGCGATGTTGAGGATGGAACGAAAACTCCCTATCGCCCCTTCGCGAATTACATTGAAGAGGAAGTTCCCCGGGCGTGCGAGCTTGCCAACTTCTTCAATTGCAAATTAATTCGCGGATTTTCCTTTTACCACCCGAAGGGGTCCAAATTAGAAGACCACCGCAATCAAGCAACGGAACAAGTGGGACAGATTGCTGAAATCTGTGACCAACACGGCCTCACCTATGGTCTAGAAGTAGAAGCAAATTTAGTCGGCCAGAATGGGAAATTACTTGCGGCAATGCATCGCGATATCAATCACGAGGCACTCGTTTTGATTTTCGATGGTGGCAATCTGGTTACCATGGGCTACTCTTCGCAAGAAGTTTTTGAACAATACAAACTTATGAAACCGGGACTCGGTTGGTTGCATATCAAAGACTTCTTAAAGCCGACAACGGTGAAAGGTGAACACGTGGACGAAGACGCATTAAAGCACTTTGTCCCCGCTGACATTGGAGACTCGGGACATCAGGAGATTTTCGAGGACCTCGCAACATTTTTGCCGGAACTTGAATCGCGGATGGCCGCACGCGGCGTTCCCGGGGTATTCCTTGACCTCGAGCCACACGTCAAAGGGGGTGGGCAATTCGGTGGTTTTAGCGGACCCGATGGATTTGGGGTTGCCTTACGGGCACTGTGTCGAGTGTGTGATAACGCCGGCATCAGTTACCAGTTGAGAAATTTTGCCGACATTCGGGACAACCGTGGATTTTGACTGTAGTCGACTGCCCTTAAATCAGAAAACAATTGCTGACCCGGAATTCGCATCCGATTGATTAAATCGACAACATATCCATACCCATCAACAAAAGCCTATTCCCGATCATCGGCTAATTCTGCATCTGCAGAATCCAATGGAGCCTCCAACTCGGTTCCATTTGCTGAAGTAGAGGCCCGAGCTGAATTCGTTAAGTTAATTTAGCGTTTTGCTACCAATACTCCTGCGACCGGTATTTTTCCAGTAGATCCTCCTCCCGCTTTGGCACTTCAGAATCCGATTCCGTCGCATTGCCAATATCGAACTGATTCCCAGAAAGATTTTCTTGCTCTCTCAGAGAAATATCCTTCATTTAATGCTGGGCGAGCGAATTGGAATTAACAAATTCATTCGGAGCAGCGGTGAATTCAACTGCGGACGAGTCAGAACCTTCGACTTCGCTGTGGGTCAATGAGTCAAAGGTTTGGTTTGTCTGCTCGTCCGCAATTAATTGATTGCTATTGTCAGCATTGATTATTTGCTGGCTGGTATTCGCTGCCTGTTCGTCAGTATTTCCGTGGATTGAGCAAAAGATCTTCTCTTAATCGAAGTCTGTTAAAGGGTCGACTTTGGTAATCGAATCAAATTTGGTTTGGCCGTAGAAATTCGTCGAAGAATCTGTCCCCGAGAGGTGGCCTTCCTTAGCGACAAAAATCAATTCACTTAGGTGGTCAGCCAGGAGATTTAACTTTTCATCCAACTGTGCAAATTTTTCAGAATTCGCATCGTTTTGAATCTGAATCTTAGAGACTTGGATTCGTATTTGATTCAAACTGTGGTCTTCGAATCCATTTACCTCAAGCAATTCTCCCCTTGAATCAATGTCGACTTCGGTCGTAAGACTACTTGGGGCCGGACGTTCAGGCTGAAGGTTCCCCAATTGAGTAACCTCCATGGCAATCGCGTTAGCAAAATCGATCCGATCACCGGATTTGAGCCAATGAACCGATTCAATTTCTCCATTGAAGGCAACTTGTGAATCAAAAGCACGAACTGCGGCCCCGTTTGGTCCTCGGAAAATAGCACACTGAGGAACACTTCCCGAGCTTGGCCCGGTTGAGATTAAACACTTGGGTGTTGTAACCCTGACCAATTCACCATCACGGTTACCTCCTGCAAGACGAAGCACAAGATCGCTCGGCGAGTGTGGAGTTGAGCTGGCCATAGGTCATCTTTGCAAAAGTTTAAATGGGCTCGACCAACGCATCCGGCACAAGTATTCCGGTGGTCAATTTATTTTGGCTACAAACATGTAGCTCTCGGTCAGCAATGGGTCAAACAAGCCTCCATCAAATCAAACAAAAAAAACCTGTTCGAATGACCAACACGAACAACCTCCCCAATCCGAACTAAGAGACTCCTTCCTCTTTTTACAACCTTCAGCACTTACATGTTTGTTGACTGCGTTCACGAGAGAACACAAAGCCGAACCCCGCTTTCCCGCCGTTCGCCTAAAAACCAAGTGTTGCAAGGATGCAACGGTCTTCCTGCAACAGTTATTCGGGAAAAACCGTAGGAAGCCCCGACGATGTTGCACTTTTGCATCATCAAAAATGCAATATTCTTCTGTTTTTTAAAGGCCGTCGCAAAATGCGTCCTATAGTTCGTTGCCCCTCGGCAACATTAGGCAATCGTAAGAGCAAAGTTGATGCTCACCCCACAGAAAAATAATTTTTACTTGGACTCTTCAATGACACGCAAATCGACACTCGAAGCAATGCGGCAAGTTCTTATTAAGCGTCGCGACGCAATTGTTCAGGCAATGTCTGGAGACGATAGTCTGTTGAAAAACTTCAGCCAGAGTTCAGGAGGTGACGTCGTCGACTTTGCCAGCGACAGTGCAATGGGAGAGCTGAGCTCTCAGCTTGCCGAAGTTGAAAATCGCGAATTGCAACACCTTGAAGTTGCCTTGAAAAAAATGAAATCCGGGACTTTTGGAAAATGCGATGCATGCAAATCCAACATTCCTCTGACTCGACTTCAAGCTCTTCCGTACGCCGCCTATTGCATCACTTGCAAGCGAGCAGCAGAGAAAGCCGGGGTTAAACCGGGAGTCGAAGTCGATTGGTCCGCCATCCTTAATCAAGACATTTCAAGTGATTCGTTGGACTTCAACTTTTCGTAATCGCTACAGCTGGACAAAAATACCGCATTCCCAAAAGCCAAAGCTTAAATTTAATATTAAACCCTTCAAGAATTCGATACGCTCGGATCGCTCACTTCGCCAAACTGGTTAATCATGAAACATACAATTCACGACAATCGTCTATCTAAACTGGCTAACAAGCGGCGGTTTCACCTAAAAGTCGTTATCGTATTCCTTTTGTTCTCCGCCTTTAATGTGGCAACGAACCACTGCGTTCTGGGACAAATCGCATCTACCGCTTCGACGATGGCTCGAGTCACCAGTAAGCCCATCGCAGCAAACCCGCGGGATCTTCTTTATCAAGATCTTGCCGCTAATTCTTCAGAATTGACCAAACATAATTCGCTGCTAAAAAAACTCGTCAAAATAGTCGGCCCCAGTGTTGCTCATATCGAAGCTAAAAAAAGACAAAAGTCAGCCATTACCAACGGTAATTCAACCAACGCTCGACGGTCTGTCGTTGTTGAAGAAGCAGGTTCGGGGGTCGTCATCGAGCACAACGGAAATTTCTATGTAATCACGAACTATCACGTCATTGAAAGCGCCGGAATCAGCGACATCCGCATCGAAGTTGACGGAAAGATTTACTCACCCAGTCGTCTTGTTCACGATCGCCAAACTGATCTCTCGGTGATTTCGCTAAGCAGTAAAGACCTAATTCCGTGCCGCATTGGAAAAAGTAAAAACGTCGAAATCGGAGAATTTGTAGTGGCTGTTGGCAGTCCCTTCGGCCTCAGCCATTCGGTCAGCTACGGCATCATTAGTGCCCTCAATCGACACGATCTTGACCTTGGACCGCAGGGAGTAAACTACCAAGACTTTATGCAGACCGATGCCGCGATCAACCCTGGAAACAGCGGAGGTCCGCTGATTAACCTGCGAGGTGAAATCATCGGAATCAACACTGCAATCGCAAGCAACAGCGGCGGAAATGACGGAATCGGATTTTCCATTCCAATGGACATGGTAATGCGAATCGTCACTGACCTCATCGAGCTTGGCAAAGTTCAACGCGGGTTCCTTGGTGTCTCACTGGACTCTAACTATACCTACGAAAAAGCGTCCAGCATGGGCTTGAACGTTGCTTACGGAGCAATGGTAACGAGAGTAACCGCCCGGTCACCGGCCGCCGAAGCCGATTTACGAGTTGGCGACGTAATTCTTGAATTCAATGGTGAGAAGGTCAAAAACGACTCCCTCCTCGTCACCAATGTTAGTCTGATGCCGATCAACTCCATCGTGCCGATAAAAATATTTCGGCGTGGAGAAATTAGCTTGATCGACATCAACATCAACAATCGAGAATCGTTTTCCTTTAACCAATAGAAATCTCTTGGCTGAGTCAAAGAAAACGATCAGCCCGACTGGTTCCCAGCAACAGCAAGCTGATCAAGAATGAACTGCCGTGCACGCTCTGAGGGCAAATTATCAGCAACGGTTAAAGCCGATCGCCATTCTGGCTGATTTCGATCATCGATTACCAACATACCTCGCGTCAGCTCACCCTCGGTTTCAACATCGCATGCCAGTGGCCGATAACTAAACAACTCCGGTTCCAACAAAGCTAACGCACCAACCGCATCATTGAGTGTTATTGCTTCTTCTCCAAGTTGCTGACGATGCGATCGAAATGTGTAAGGCAGAATTTGTCTTAGAAAATAGCCAACCCGCGAAGTTGAAGCCGGTAACTCCTCCATGCAGCTGTAACCAAATTGAACTTCCCGTGTAACGTCAAGTGGAATGAGCGTCTTTGTTGAACGAGATTTAATTACTTCACGAGTACTCGAAGGATCGAAGTAAAAATTGAATTCAGCACAAGGCGTAATGTTCCCGCGACCGGTTAGACTGCCGCCAGTCATGATGATTTGATCGATCAATGGCAGTAAAGTCGGATCTCGACGAATGGCTCTGGCTAAATTAGTAATCGGCCCCAGACATAAAATGGTCACCTCTTCAGGATTCGCACGAATCAACTCAGCCATCAGTTTATCCGCTGCAACAGCACGCTGGCGGTGGGACGATTCGAAACCGGCGTTCCCAAGTCCATCATCACCATATAAAAATCGAGTATCTACCGGCGGCGCATCTTCAGTACTTCGCGCCATTCCCAAACGAGGATAACGCGCTGGATCCAATTCCGTCACGATTGCCTGCAAATTGCTATTGGCTTGCTCAGCACTGACGCACCCCTCAGTCGCGGTCACAGCGAGCACATCCAAACGAGAATCGAATAGCGTCATACACAGCGCTACTGCGTCGTCTATTCCCATATCGCAGTCAATGATGACTTTTCGAGGCATCCGTCCCCCTGAATCGGCAAGATTTGCCTGAGTGGTGAAGATTTTTCTTGTACCCTTGGGATTCTAGATGGACGAGGCGCAGCAAACAAGGGAAAAATATAATCTGCGTCCGCCTCCAACGCTAACGTCTGCTAAACTCCTTTAGTCCCAGTTCTTTGTCTCACCGCAAGCCCTTCTAACCAATCGTTCAAACAAGGAAATTAAAGTGATCATAGAGTCGACCAAAATTGCGAAAAGTGGCCAGTCTCTTAATCGTGAACAGATGACTGAAGTCGTTGATGCAATTATGAAAGGTAACTGTTCGGACGAACAAATCGAAGGTCTGCTCGTCGCCCTTCATGAAAAAGGAGAGACGGTTGAAGAGCTGGCTGGGGCCGCGAGCGCTTTACGAATGCACATGAATCCGATTGAGACGCGACGGGAAAACGTCGTTGATACCTGTGGCACTGGCGGGGGGAAATCTGGAACATTCAACATCAGCACCGCCGCTGCAATCGTCGCAGCTGCCGCTGGTGGTTCAGTTGCCAAACACGGGAATCGCAAATCCACCAGTAAAACCGGCTCCGCGGATGTCCTAACCGAACTCGGGGTCAACATTCAGTGCTCCAACGCCACGGTTAAAAAATGCCTTGATCAACTCGGGCTGTGTTTTTGTTTTGCCCCATTGTTTCACCCGTCGGTAAAACACGTGATGAATGTTCGCAAAAAACTTTCTCATCCGACGATCTTCAATCTCATAGGGCCCCTCTGCAACCCAGCTAATGCCCCCTTTCAGGTCCTCGGGGCGGGCCGCGGTGAAACGCGCCAACTATTGGCAGAAGCCCTTGCTATGCTCGGCACAAAACGCTCAATCGTGGTTCATTCCCGAGATGGACTGGGAGAGATCTCCGTCTCCGAAATTACAGATGTCTCTGAAGTCCAGGGAAAGTACATTACCGAAGGCACACTGGCGCCCAAGGATTTTGGCATCCTCCCCGGCAACCACACACTTCTTTCGGCGAGCGATCCGGCGGAAAGTGCCGAAAAAATCCAGCGTGTGCTTGCGGGGCACAGTGGCCCAACTCGCGATATTGTCATCGCCAATGCGGCTGCTGCCCTCTGGGTATCAGGCCTGTGCGATGGACTCGAATCAGGGGCGGAGCGAGCCGGCAGGGCGATTGATAACGGCCAAGCGACCGAGATGCTCAAAGAACTCAAGGAATTGACCAACAAAGACTAGTGCTATTTTCGTGAACTTAACAAAAATAGGCGAGTTAGACCTATCGAGGGGCCGATTGGATTGGTAACCTTGTAGCTCGTTTAATTTATGTAATTGAGGTGAAAATCATGGCAAAGCCAAGTCACAAAGTAAAAAAAGCCAATCACGGCAAACGTCCTGCTAACAACCGTGGACGTAAGGCAAAAAACAAAAAGATCAAAACTCCATAGATCTAGCCTTGTTCCCTCACACTTGTGTGGCGGGAAATCTGGAATCATTGAAAACGGCATCGCTGCCGTTTTTTTTGTAGCTATTGGGATAACATTTCATGGTTCCAGAAGCGACCTTACTATTGAAATTAATATTACATCCCGCGATCCCTTAACATCGCATCCTCTCACTGCCTTTACCTGCTATCAACATTATGGGCCGACGCACATTACCCAAACTCGACCCGTCCGTTGACTTCCATCAACACATCACTGAAGTTGACGATCTTAAGACTCCCTTCTGTCCGCAAAGCCTATTTGCCGAGACTTCAGATTTGGAAATTGAAGTCGGAAGTGGAAAAGGATTATTCGTGCTTAACGAATCCGAACGAGTCCCTAATCGCAATTATCTCGGTAACGAAATAGCAAAAAAGTACTGTCGCTTTGCCGCGTATCGGCTTGCTCAAAAAGGACGCACCAATGCACACATGCTTCGTGGTGATGGGCTAAAACTCTTCCGCGAATTGCTTCCGAGTGAGTGCGCCGTTGCCGTCCACGTCTATTTCCCAGATCCTTGGTGGAAAGAGCGTCACCGCAGACGCCGAGTGATGCAGGAGGGGTTTATTGGTGATCTACAACGTGTCCTCGTTCCCGGTGGAATCTTTCACTTTTGGACCGATGTTGAAGAATATTTCGAAGAAACGGTCGGCCTCATGAAAGAACATTCGGATCTTTCCGAACCCGTTCATGTTCAAGAAACGGCAGCCGAACACGACATGGACTATCGGACTCACTTTGAAAGACGCATGCGCAAGTATGACCACGACGTGTTTCGTGCTCAGTTTCACAAGTCCTGAGCCGTTGTGGCCAGAATTAGGACAGTCCTAAATCGACGGCGCGATCACCCGATTCACTGATGACTGCGGGATCCGCTTCTTTGCGATAGGAGGCATGATCCAACTGGTACAATTTCTGCCCAATCGGCGTTGGATAATCACAATTGATGCAAGCTTGACAAAGGCCGTCACTTGGAATCCCAATCGCTCGCGCGACCGACTCGATAGGGAGATACCTGAGCGAATCACACTCAAGAGAAGCCGCCATCTCATCCTGAATCGCATCGGTTAATAACTCACCTGGCGGATAGAATTTTGGGGCAAACAACTGCTTTATCGTCGACATGTCGATACCGTAGTAACACGGCGCAACAATCGGCGGGCAGGCAACGCGAACATGTATCTCTCGCGCACCACCTTCCTCACGAATTCGCCTTAGCAAAGCTTTCATTGTTGTCGAACGAACAATGGAATCCTCGACTAAGATAACGCGTTTCCCCTCCAAAACTTCCCGAAGAGGGGTGTATTTGATTTTCGCCCGCTGAGCCCGTGTCTTCTGTGAGGACTCAATAAACGTTCGCCCACTGTAACGATTTCGAATCAAGCCTTCCCGGGAAGGGACCTTGAGATGAAACGCCATCGAATCCGCCGCGGCCTTACTCGTGTCCGGAACTGGCACGACAATTGTATCGTCATCAATTTCTATTAAACCGCACTGCTGCTCTTGAGCCGCCAGTTCTTTTCCCAACTCGGTACGTGTCGTATAAACTCCGCGGTCATCGAGCGTACTCGCCACATTGGCAAAATAAATCCACTCAAAAAAGCAATGGGCGCGACCGGGGTTGTCGGCAAACTGCTCAATCTTAATCTCACCATCAATGATCGTAATCGCATGTCCCGGTTTGAGTGATTTAATCTCACTTCTTTTAAAACCGAGGTTCAACAAAGCAACACTCTCACTGGCCGCAGCAAACATCGCCCCCTGGATGGCGTAACACATCGGTTTAATACCGAGGGGATCTCGGGCAATCAGCATATCACCTTTCGCATTCAGCATCGCCAGAGAATAGGCTCCGTCTAGACGCTTGGAGACATTCCGAATCATCTCGACCAAACAATCAGAATCCTGCACCTCCAGCTGCCGGCTTATCTCATGCATCAAAACTTCAGTGTCAGTTTGCCGAACTAAGTGGTTGTCAACGTCGCTAAGTATATCAGCAGCGAGTTCAGGATAATTCGACAGCTGGCCATTAAAAGCAAAGGTAAACCACTTTCGCATATTGAAATGGTGAATCTCAAATGGCTGAGCGTAACTTCGATCGTCTTTTCCGCAGGTTGCATAACGAACGTGCCCAATGGCCGCAGGACCCGCGTACTTTTCCATTAAGCTCGTCGCTTTTGCAGCATGAGAAAGCCGGAAGACCTCCTGCACGCTTCCCAACTCACGATACGTATCGATTAGTTGGCCGTTCTTAGGATTTGAATGGAAGCGCGACATCCCGGCCGAAAGTTGCCCCCGGTTTTGCATATCTAGCAACATTCGAGGAATAAGCGATGATGCCTGATCTACGCCTCCAGGGCAAAGATCACTAACTGGTTGGTTGGGAAGGTGGTAAATTGCGGCAACGCCGCACTCGTGATGGAGTTCGCTCATCGAGGTTTCCAAGTGCCAGAATCGAGGTCAGACAGAATTCTAGTAACGCATAATCATTCTCACAACCGCCGATTTACAATCTAGGTCTCGAAGGCTCTGACACATTTCTAAATTGACGCTAGAATATGGCTGATTGCTTAATTTATTTATCATTTTTTTATTACCGGAGGATCTAATGCCCGCTTTCGAAAATTGGATTGCGAAGCGTACCCGAGGGTTTGATTCCAGCGGAATCCGGCGCATGTTCGATCTAGCCGCGAAACTGAAGGACCCAATCAATCTTTCGATTGGCCAACCCGATTTTGACGTTCCCCCCGCTGTAAAAACCGAACTCGTTCGCGCTGTGAATGAAGGTAAAAACGGCTATGCCGCCACGCAAGGGATGCCTGTTTTACGAGAAAAACTTCAGGCTGAAGTCGATTCTCAATTTGGACACGATGACCGAGAATTGTTCGTCTGCTCGGGAACCAGTGGCGGACTCTTCCTCGCCGTGTTGGCAACCATCAACCCGGGCGACGAAGTCATTTATTTTGACCCGTTTTTTGTCATGTACCCCGCGATGATTGAAATGGCGGGGGGGAAGAGCGTCAAAATCAGCACCTACCCTGATTTCAAACTTGACATCGAAAAAGTCAAAGCAGCGATCACCCCCAAAACCAAGATGATTATTTTAAACAGCCCCTCCAATCCAACGGGGGTCTGCCCCACCGCAGAAGAAATAAAAGCCGTAGCTGAACTGGCTCACAAACGCGGTATCTGCTTGGTGTCGGATGAGATCTACAGCAAATTCACCTACGACGAACCACATATCTCGGCAGCAAATTACAACCCCAACACGATCGTGATCGACGGATTCTCCAAAACCTATGCGATGACGGGCTGGAGAGTCGGTTACGTCCATGGTCCCGCGGAACTCATGCAAACCATGTTGAAGATCCAACAATATACTTTTGTTTGCGCGCCACAACCTGCGCAATGGGCAGGCGCAGCCGCAATGGACGTCGACATGTCACCCTATGTCGCTTCCTACAAAACCAAACGCGACCGCATGCTCGAAGGCCTGAAGGACGATTACGAGATCGCAAAACCCGGGGGAGCGTTTTATCTATTCCCGAGATTACCGTGGGGGAGCGGACAAGAATTCATCGAAGAAGCAATCGCCAACAATATGATGGTGATCCCGGGAAACATCTTTAGCGATGCCGATACGCACTTTAGAATTTCTTACGCCGTCGACGATGCCGTAATCGACCGGGGTATTGAGATCTTATGTAGAATGGCACGTAACCCGCCGAAGTAACATAGAGCGGTAGTACAGAACAGTAGGTCGATGCTCTCCAGCAAATGAATCACATAGTTCGTTTAGAATCCATAGGCTGGCTGAACGGGGCCCCTATCTGGACGCTTGCTCGAAAACGGAGACCCCTGCGCAATCACTGCCTCAGATTTCGGTTGCTCAAAACCGGGAGGGCGGCCGCCAAGAATAGGTGGAGCTAAATCATCACTTGGGAATGGATCGTGCTGGATCGCGTTGGAACGCTGTTGGCCAATGGTGCCCTGCGGCCCCCAATTCGGCTGGACTCGACACCCTGTAGAAATGAGCACGAACATCCCGAGAACCCCAAATACTCTTATCGCAACACAACGAATACCTATTAATCGATCTGCCATGGAACCCGCTATAAAATCAAACAACTGACCGCTAAATCACTATACTCTAATTCTGAGCTCTCAGCGGGAACTGTAGAGTCAGCATAAGAATTCGGCAATAGCTTCCGTTTGATAGCACCGCCCTGCCCCACTAACAGCAGTTGGGTATCGAAATCTCTAGCAATTCGGCGCCTTTATCGCCCGGCTGAAGAGTTGTCGCTCCGAGACAAGCCGGAAGTAAGGCAGTGTCAGCCAGCCTAAGCGGTTCTGCGCACGGATCTGCACTTAAATGCAAACTACCCTGCGTTACCGCGAGAATCCGGCAGCGACCGTCTCCGCCTACTTCAATCTGGCTGTTGATAAACGCCCGATTCATTTCAAACTTCTCACAGGCCACCAAGCGTTCCCAGGGAGTCCCAGCGATTGAGACAGGCACCTGAGGGACAACGGAGCCACGTGTAAAATCGGTGGCCTCGATGGAGCGTTCTATATGCAACGGTCTTGGAGCCCCATCGACCCCGACTCGTCCCCAATCATAAACGCGAAAAGTTGTGTTACTCGCCTGTTGAATTTCTGCAATCAACAACCCCGCGCCAATGGCATGAATTGTCCCGGCAGGAATAAAAATACAATCCCCTTTGGACGGCGTGAGGTGGTGTAATTTCGATTCAACATCACCACTTTCAATCGCTAGTCTGAATTCTTTTTCTGAAACTCCAGATTTCAAGCCCGCAAAGATCTTAGCGCCGGGCTCGGCATGCATCACATACCACGCCTCAGTTTTTCCCAAATCGGGCGGAACCAGCGATGCCCCCATCCGATCGTCCGGATGCACTTGTACCGAAAGGTTTCGGTTCGCGTCGAGAAACTTCAACAGCAATGGAAATCGAGCCCGCAACGAATCGGGAAGCCCATCGGCGGTAGTCAAGGAAAGCAATTCTGGACCTAAGATTTCATTCCCAAACTTGCCTATCAAACGGCTTAATGTCCAACCGGAGAAATCTCCCTCTCGAACGACGCTTTGAGCATCCCCATGGTCGACCACTTCCCAACTCTCTGCCGCCGAAGCTTCACCGATTGGTTTGTTAAAAACCTCACCCAAACGGCGCCCGCCCCATACGTAGCGTTGAAAAATCGGTTCAAAGCGAAGCGGATACAAATTCCAAATCCTCGTCTATCGATGAGTAAAACGGGCATCGCGCAGACGCCCCCTAAATAAAGTTGCTCCTTCACGAATTTCGGCTGATGGCATCAAGCCAAGCCTGCATGACCCTTACGAATCACGTGACCGTACAGGCTAACCGCCTCCGCTCTGGAGCAAGCGTTAAACAACCGGCAAGCAACATTGTTGACGATGCCTGTCCATGTTAACATCGTAGAGTCACGAATGGGTAATTTGAAATTAGGAAAATTCCTATTTCAAACGTGTCCTTACAGTTTTCTAATGATCAATGCATTTCGGCTTCGGACCTTTCGAATATGAATTTTCGCCAATCTAACGAAGATTTATTTGAATCAAGCCGCATGTCCTTTGGTGAGCATTTAGAGGAGCTTCGCAGCGTTCTCGTCAGAGCCCTGATTGGCGTTGCCATTGCCAGCGTTTTCGGATTTTATTTTGCCGACCAAGTGGTTGAAGTCTTAAAAAAACCACTCGTTGAGGCGATCCTTAAATTTGACCTCGAGGACGCCTCCGACGATTTGGTAGATCGCTATGGATTTGTGCCACCGGAATACCTTCCATGGATGCAACAAGACCAGCGAATTCCTAAACAAGTTCAGATCAGCCCCGCCGAACTCGCGCTTGCCTTAAAAACTGTCATTCCAAACTTTGCGGAGAAGGTCAACCTAGACCCTTTTGGTTTCCGAGCCAACCATTTTCGGTCCGATCAGCTCGCGAATTTATGCAAACGACTCACTGATCCCTCCGATGGCAATACTCCCAGCGCTGAGAAAATTGCCGCGATTAACAAATCCCTTACGGCTGAAGATCGTGAAACACTCGCAAACATCGCTTCGCAAACATCAACCAGTTCCGAAGATCTGGCGCAGGTTGTCTTTATTTTCAATCACCTGATTCGAGATGGGGCGATTCACCAGTCCGCTGCCTTTGACGATCTGCTCGAACCCGACGAACCAGAAGGGCTGTGGGCCATGCTTGAACCGCCCAAAACCAAGCCATTGGCCAGCGTCCGCGAGCAACTAAACAAAGAAAATGATCCCATTCTTACTCAGCGTTTAAATCGCGCGCTCATCACCTATGTATTCAGCGAACAAATGCCCCCATTCAAAGCGGACTTGGTTCCAATCGAAATCTGGGAAAGCGGAGAATTTGAACCACTGGCACTCGGAGTTGCCGAACCCTTTACGGTCTGGCTGAAAGCAGGCCTGTTTACATCCCTGATCTTATCAGGACCATGGATTTTCTTTCAGATCTGGTCTTTCATCGCCTCTGGACTATATCCTCACGAACAAAAATATATTCACGTCTTCTTGCCCATTAGTATTTTACTATTTGTTTCAGGCGTTCTCTTAGCATTCTATTTTGTGTTCCAACCAGTTTTGGGATTTCTATTTTCATTCAACCGATCAATGGGTATCGCGCCAGAAATGCGCATCAACGACTGGCTCAGCTTCGTTATGTTCCTACCACTAGGATTTGGGTTGGCATTTCAGCTTCCTTTGGTGATGCTATTCATGAATCGAATTGGACTCTTCACCGTGGAAAACTACCTTAGTAAATGGCGTGTAGCAGTTCTTGTCATTTTTGTTTTGGCAATGTTCCTCACCCCTGCCGATCCAATTAGTATGCTTTTGCTGGCAATCCCGCTGACATTTCTGTACTTCATGGGGGTTGCGATGTGCAAGTGGATGCCTCACAACGAGAACCCATTTGGGGATGAGACCACCGCTGGAGTTTAAAAAGTATAACGCGGTCGCTCTAAGTTGCTGTTTCAGTCAGCCATTTCTCAGGTTGTTCGACTACCCCCCCCAAAAAAAAAAATATTGGGCTGGTTTTTTACACTTTCGCCGCGACTTGTGCATATGCGTTTGATTACAATGCGACCTTAAACGTGAGCTTTGTTACCGAGAAATACAAAATGAAAATGAACCTCTTTCGCCTCAATCGCTCTTTGAAATTCGTCATACTTGCCGCCACTGCGGCCTACCTGCCACTACTATGCCTTATGTCTGCGTGCTATGCACAAGATAAAAGCTCTGCCGAAAACAAAGCAATCAAACAAGTGGAGGACAGCGGAGGTCGCGTATTGAAAATATCAGCCGCTGACGAGTCCCGGGAAGTCAGTTTTTACCTCTCAAGCAAACCAATTGGTGACGCCCAACTAGCCGGACTCAATTCGATCTCAAATATTATCTGGCTCAATTTAGCCGGCACCGAAATCACAGATGCCGGTTTAAAACAACTTGCCAGTTTGCCTCACCTTAAGAAACTCCATTTAGAACGGACTAGAATTGGTGACGAAGGGCTAAAACATCTCAAAGCCGCCTCGCAACTGACCTATCTCAACCTCTACGGAACGCAGGTCACGGACGCTGGCCTACAGCACATCAAATCACTTCCCAAATTAGAAAAACTTTATGTTTGGAAATCAAAAGTAACCGAATCAGGTATTGCCGAAATTCAAAAAAACAGACCCGAACTCATGGTCGTTGGTGAATTGAAGCTGAAACCCGTTGTCGTCGAGCCTCCCAAGAAACCTGAAACCAAGAAACCTGAAACCAAGAAACCTGAAACCAAGAAACCTGAAGCAAAGAAACCTGAAGCAAAGAAACCTGAAGCAAAGAAACCTGAAACAAAGAAAC
>CALKNI010000085.1 GCA_938091115.1 uncultured Pirellulaceae bacterium
CACGTAACGCGCGTTCTTGAATCGTGCCTGCTGACTGATGAGGAATATGAACTCGGCCCCGACTCTTGGGAGCATTTTAAAGATCCCATACCCCCCATCGACGTCGAGACTAATTATCCCTCGGACGAATACACCACCGAAGATTAAATTGCGTTTCCCGCTAACAGGAAAGGCGCGCTGTTTTGTCTAACCTTTAGCGTTGACGGACGGGTTTAGGAAGTGATTGAAAAGACACACCAAGACTCAAAAACCTTAAAGAATTATCACACTGTAAACTTTCAACGATTCGTTTTTTGGGACCTGCTTAATCGATTAACGGCTCTTCGATAGCGACCTCGTAAAAATTCACGCTTGAATTCACGTTTCATCTTATCCCAAATATTCCGTTTTGACGAAATCGTACTCCCCCCCGTTTCCTTGGTTCGATCTTCCACACCCGCGGGTACAATGCTCGTGACATGCAACCCGGTGTACCAATGAGATTGCAAAAAGGCATCCACGGGTCGATCAATAATCTGGGTCTTTAACAATAACGTTTCCGCGGCCGAACGACTTACAACTTGCGCGGATGTCCTCAATGGTGTCACGCGTGGTTGGACAATGCATGATTTGCCTGATCGGGAAACCACCGCTGATGAATCCACACTTCGCGTCTGAAACTGAACATACCCGTAAGCATCCACCTCTTCGGCAGCAAACGTTACCGTGTTAGCAAACACAGGTGTCAACGCGACATCGTCTTCTAAAATCAGTGCTGCGTCCAACCCCTCGTCCATAATTATCTGCCATGCTTTCCGGTGGCTTTGAAAACACCCGTATTCACCAGGTTCCATCGGAAACGGATATGGAGGGGCAAACAGCGGTTGGTCTGAAGTGGTCGCGTTTCGAACATTCTCTGGCACCAATGCTCCATCAACCGCATCAACCACCCGTGCAGGGTAGGGCGTTCCCTTCAAGAGTCTCTCCACCTGACTGCGTCGACCTTCAGCTCGCGCCAAATGGATAACCAATGTCTCGATTTTGCGAACCATAATTCCTTGGCGAAGGGTAAATTCTATAGCTAACGAATTCTAATCCCAAATAGAATTAGACTTCAAGACGAAAATGAACGGATACGAACCAGCATTGACAAAACACGCGACTCGTTACCGATTTAGTTTTCCCAATTTAAATGGCCAGCAAAAATATCAATTATTGCCGTTGAAGTTGGGTACACTCACCTAATCTCAAGCCACAAAACAGGGCCTGCTTATTTAGCAGTCGATAAGCGACTTCAATTTGGAAATCCGGGTTGCAGGTATTTACTTTCGGGAAACGGAAAGACTTTGATAATTCTTCAAAACTAATTCCTTGTGACGTTTTACGACGTCGATGTACTGCGGCCTTTTAACAACACTCATCGTTTCGCCAGCATCATTGCGATGGTCATAGAGTTCTTCCCAGACTATCGCATTCTCATTATCTGGTGCACGCCACTCAACATAGCGGAAATCTTGAGTACGGACAGAATAAGCCATTACGTTCCGTTTCTTTTTGTTCACTGGCCGAATCTGACTAAAAGCAGCTTGTTTGCCATTTGACTTTCCCAAGAGAACCGGAAGAAAACTTTTACCATCGAGAAAATTCGGGGTTTCTAGCTCGGCAAATTCGCAGAGACTGGGATAGATATCAACAGATTCGACCATTGCGTCAGACTGGTTCGAAATCGTCTGATAACCGGGCAATCGAACAATCAAAGGGCAACGCATCACCTGTTCAAACTGAGTATGTTTGGCCCAGCGTCCATGGTCGCCGAGATGAAATCCATGATCACTCCAAATGACTATGGCGGTGTTTTGCGTTAAGTTGTTCTCGTCAATTGCTTTGAGTATGCGTCCTAACTGGGCGTCAATGAAACTAACACAAGCATAGTACGCATGAATCATATTGCGAGTTTCTTGTTGGTCGACATCTACATTTTCAAATAATGATTTTTTACCCGGGGCACCGTAAGAATCAATCTCTGTCCAGTCGTACATAAAGTTCGCTGCACCTTCTGGAATACTTTTTGGATCGATGAGCGAAATTTCTGTATCCGAATAGAGCTCCCAATACTTACGTGGAGCAACAAAAGGTAGGTGGGGTTTATAGAATCCGCCGGCGATAAAAAACGGATTCGCCTTGTTATCCACCAACGCCTGAATCACTTTGTCTGCGGTCTGATAATCGTTGTGTTTGGAATCGGCACCGTCGTAGATCTCATAAGCGGGACGCCAGCGTTTATCCTTTCCTCCTGTGAACTTGAAGTCAACATAACAGGTCCAATCGAGTTTCCATGGGTCTTCACACCATCCGTAGCCCTTGCCCATTCCTTTGCCATGGAAAACTTTACCGAAACTCAACGTATTATAACCGTGATCTTTGAAATATCGTGGCAGCGTCGGATGGGTATGGGGCCGCTTTGATATCTCCCATGAGTCACCAATTTCATAAATGCCAGTTGAATCGGGGCGGAGTCCGCCAAGCATCGATGAGCGAGACGGACCGCAAACAGGCCATTGGTTGTAGTGCTTTGTAAAAACCGCGGCACTTTTAGCCAGCTTGTCAAAATTAGGTGTTTTGGCGGCGCCACCATAGCACCCCATCACCGGACGTAAATCATCAATGCAAATTAACAGGATATTTTTATGCTCTGCCGCAGACATCGACTCCATCGCTTGAACTAAGCTCAGGCAGGCAATGAATAAAAATACTAATCTCAAGGCACGATTCATTTAATAATCCTTTTTCCCAAGGTAATCAGACGGATCCCAAACGGGAATGAATTCCGAAAAATCAAGCGCATCCTTGTCTTTCATTTTATCACCACCTAACGACTTCCAACGTTGATAGTTTTTTTCATAGACATTGCTAAAACGCTCAACGAAGGCCTCGCTTAGAAATGGATCCGAAGTTTGCCGCCGCCAAGCCGCCAACTGGGCTTTAAGTTTTTTCTCAATCTCAGCATTCTCAGAATTTCCAATCAAATTGTGATGCTCATCCGGATCATTCGAGAGATCAAAAAGCTCGAATTCAGGAGGAACTTCGCTAAGTAACCGAAGCTGTTGAGCAAGCGATTCGTTAGGCATTGAATCGATTTGTTTATTTAGGCTGAAAACCGCTTTGTTTTTTCCAGAATAACGTCGACGCTTCCCGTCTCCCAAAACATGATGGATCAGCTTCCAACGGCCATCAGTCACCGTTCGACTTGGCCAGTACTGGTGGATCCCGGTCGTATGTGCGACGAAGGCTGAATACAAATGTTTGCGACCTGATTCCTCACCTTTAAGAACCGGTAGAATCGAATGCCCTGGTAGATGTTTTGGAATTTCCAAACCTGCAACATCGGCAAACGTAGGGTAAAGATCAACAAAAGAAACCAAGGCGTTCGATCGCCTCCCCGCATCTTTTATCTGACCAGGCCAACGAACAATAAACGGAACTCGTAAGCCAAACTCTCTGGGTGTGGTTTTGCCCCGCAGCAAGTGTGATGGGCCATGATCAGATGAAAAAACAACAAGCGTATTGTTAGCGTGCCCATATTCTTCCAGTAATGCAAGAATACGTCCAACATACCAATCCACTCGCTGAATTGCTTCATAGTAGTCAGTGATCTTTTCAAGCAACGGTCCTTCCGGAATGAGGGAGTCTCCCCAACCGGGAGTCGTCTTGATCCGCAAGTCATCGACAGGCGGGTAGGGCCAACCCGGATCGCTATTCCGAATGAAATGTGGACGATCCCAAAGGTGATGTGTATCCGGCGTCTGCGCTTGAAAATAGAATGGCTGACCCTCCTCTAGATTCTCGAGAAAGTACTTGAAGTTATCAACCGAATAGCTGACCAAAGGAGGCTTGTTTGCAGACGCTGCTTCTTTCTTGCCTGTCGAACCCATTAACAAATTTTCAGTGTATTTTGGCTTAAAATCAAACGGAACAGGCGGAGTATTATAATGACTACTTTCTACACCGTTTTTGTAAGTAAGCCCGGTGTAGTACCCGGCGGCTTTTAAATCCTTAATAAACGTCGGAATGCCATCCCGATAGTAAAACCCATGCTGCTGAACGAATCCCATAATTCCATTTTGATGGGGGTAAAGGCCACTAAACAAAGTTCCACGCGAGGAAGCGCAACTGGCAGCAGAAACATGCGCTCGTTCGAACACAATTCCTTCACCCGCTAACATCTCTAAATTTGGCGTCGCAACAGTGTGATCGCCATATGCCGGAATCTGAACGCCCATGTCTTCCATGTGAATGAATAAAATATTGGGCCGCTCCATCGCGGAAACCGTAACCGTTTGTGCGAAAAGAAGGAACAAAAAACAGAAGCGTTTCATATTGTTTTATCGAGGTGGAATGAACGGACGGGACTGGCCAAACTAATTTTTTTATTACTGTTGAAGCACACACTTAAGCGCGCTGGACTTCAATTTAAACTGCAACCAAAATTTAGCTGGATTTGATGATTAATCAAGAACGATTAACCCACTGCCCCTATGAAAATCCACGGCAACAGATCGCTGACCTGTACTTAGGAGCCTGCAGGCACGAGAAAAGCTTCTACTCTTTATGGGTCAAGTCTGAAAGTTTCCAAGTTTTGTCGGCGTGGGCTTCGCCATCTCCATGAATGATACGAACTTGAATCGACGGATCGGATTTTGTAGTATCGAAGTCAACCGTCGCGTAGCTCAGCGTTTTGCTATTAGCGACCCCCGAGGAGATGACCTCGATAAAAGGATATCCAACGCGATCACTTTCCGGGTGCGTCCAAACACGGGAGCGATGAATGTCACCTGAAAGGTAGACTACACCACTGATCTTGTTTTTTCCGATCGCATCAAACAATCGATGACGCGCAAAAGTGTAAATTCGCCAACCATCATTTTTACTATCTGCCAGAGTGGAACCTGACGCAATGACTTTAAATTTCGCTTTTGAATTTTTCAGACCATTGATGAGCCAATTAAACTGGGCATCGCCAAGCATGCGCTTTTTATCGTCGTCTGGAGCATTGTCAGGAGACCGGTGGTAGCGGCCATCTACCATAAAAAATTCAACATCCCCCCATGAGAATTTAAAGAATGCCCCTGGAGTCCCAACAGTGCCAGAGGCGGGATTGCCCCAGAATTGATTCCAACCAGCAAGCGAATTTTCTTTACCGGCAGCAGAACCATCTGAATTATTTGGACCATAATCATGATCATCCCACATGGCGTAATTGGGCGTTGAACGCAACACTGCAGAAAATTCTGGTACAGATCGGTACCGAAGGTGATGCTTCCACTGAATCGTTGGATTCGTTGTATCGCTATATTGAGTGTCACCCAGCGTCACATGAAGATCTGGCTTATCACCAAGCAACAACTCCCATGACTTTTGCGGTTGGCCAAATTTCATACACGAGGTTACTGCCAAACGGAACTTACTTGCTTGCCCTGCGGAAGGAGCAGTTCGAAATGTTCCTCCGTGTGCCGCGTCGGACTTACCGTTGATAATGACTCGATACTTATAATTCGTAAGCGGTTTTAATTTACTCAGAGTGACGGTATAGGGGACACCCCGCAAATCACCGGCCGGCTCCGCAACGGAATCGAAAGCATACACCAGTGCTTTGCCAGAGTTAAAATCCTCTTCAACGGCAATTTCCACGGTTGAGTCTTTTGGTGCATACATCCAAATAATTGCACTCGTCTCCGTGGCATGACCAACCATTGGCCCGCAAGTTGCCGGAGGATCTTGAGCAACGGCAGTAGCAGACGCTGTGATGGCCAACGCCATCAAAATCGCGTTTCTGCCGCGACTGAAATTACAATAATCAATTGACATAATCGAGACTCCCAAGGCAACAATAGAGAAGACTGTATTGCCCAATAAATACAAGCGTAAGCAAAACAAACTTTGCCAGACTGAATTAATTGGGCCAAAAACTGAAAGTCTTAAACCTTACTAACTCTATCCCAAGCGAGATTCAAAATCAAACAAGATCCCTTGAATAGCGAATAAAAATTGAATCCACTTTAATGGACTTGCGGCAAAAAAGTGATTAATGATTTCCAAAGCGGAATTCAAAACATTAATTTGCTTTAACTTATAGTCAACTCGTCTGCAATAAAGGTTACGGCGATTCCGCGGAATCCTCACCCGCAATCTTTTCTTTGATACGTTTAAGCGTCGCGATACGTTTTTCCAATTGAAGAATTTGCCCATCTATAACCGCAACATTACGAGCGTCGATGGGCATTAACAATTCTTCCTTGCTGGCTTTAAGTTTCCCGAGACGATGGAGAATTGGAATAATTAGTGTGATGGCAGCCACTAAGATTGTCATTGCCGCAACTGTGCGAACAATTTCCGGGGAGTTGATCTCGAACACAACAATCGCACAAAGGATGGTAGCCAAACCAAAAATAACTTGAGAGCCGATAATATAAACCCATCGATACTTACCCACTAACTTGGCGATCGACAACAGACAGACATGAACGGTCGCAAACTGGACGATTACGCTACAGACCGTGATCTTGTAGTAAATTTCAGAAACTATTTCGCCCCACAACAATCCTAATAACAGCGCAGCAGTGACAATAGTTAAAGCCGATCCTGCCTTAGGCAGCAGATTTAAACCCAAAGGCATCTTGGAGAGATCACAGGCCAAACCACATAAACTAGCAATGGCAACTATCACCGCAGTGAAAACAAAACGTATATCTAGAGCATTTGAATTGTTCGCGAGGACAATTTTGACGCCAGAAAGAGTGACAAATACGACAGCAACCGCAAGTAAAATTAGCGGCCATTTTAAACTATTGGCACGTGACATGGCTTCTCAGCTCTCTTTATAAATTCGAACTAATCCTCTTTATTTTTTCGGTAACTCATTCTTGGGTTCGCAGCAAAGAAGTCGAAAATCCCCTCAAAGTGTTGCCAAGCAACCCGGACATGCCCACCGTTTTTTACTTCTACGTATTCGTGCTTCATTTTAAGCTCCTTCATCTTTTCAACCCACTTGCGAGTTGTCTTCACCGAAACTAAACGATCTCGATCCCCCTGCACCACGTAGGTCGGTATGTGCTTTGCCGACTCAAGCCGACTACGGTCACCGTACGCGGCGGGAGCGACTACGGCTATGGCTGCCCAGATTTCAGGATATTTGGTCGCTAGATGCATTGAGCCACCCCCGCCCATTGAATGACCAAACAAGTAAATGCGGTCAGCATCAATTTTAAAATTCTGTCGAGTTAATTTGAGCACATGCATCACATCCTGCTCACTAAGTTCACCGAGATTATCCGGATCTTTACCGCGACCGCCCCCTTTGCCGCGGCTCCCATACCAACCACGCTCATTGTAACCCATCGGTGCAACCAGAATGTACTTATTCTCATCGGCGTACTTCGTTAACTCTGGATAATTAAGGATTTGCCCCGGGTTACTATTTAGACCATGTAACACCACGACTAAGGGATAAGTTTTGGATTGCTCAAACGACTTGGGCAGATACAGGCCATAAGAAAGCTTAATTTTTCCCAACTCAAAATCATAAGAGGGGAAAACTATCTCGCCTGGTTTAGCATCGATTTTATTCTCTTCATCAACCTCCTGAGATGGACTGTCCGATTCACCAGCTACGCCAATTTTTGCGGCGTCAACATCGGGAGCAACAGCTCCTTCACTTAGATTTTTTTCATTCAAGTCCACGCTAGGCGTCTGAGCATGACACCAGGTATAAAAAATGGACAAAATCAAAAACGTAAGAACCGCAGAATACTTTGGTAAAATAAATATTTGAGACATTGACATTGACCTACTTTTTAAGGGCTAAACGAAAGCAGCAGACTTACATTAAAATAAATAAGCATTTGAGTTTTACTCAGGCCAGGCTCAGTGTCAAACGAAAGTTGAACGGTTTAGGCGTTTAAATCTTAGCGTACCTAATGAAGACCAACTTCTCTCTTTTCGAGAGCGCCCATGCAGTTCGAATTTTCCTAATTTATTTTTATTAAAAAGACTGATTGATTCGACATCACTCCGACACCCGTTCGAAACGAATAGCTTCTTCGAATTTTCAATTCAACGAGTAGATAAAAAGGAACTTGCGTTTTAAAAATCGACGAGCATTTCGAACAATCTCATTGCATCTAATTGTGCCAAGAGTTGTCGAGGAAGTTTCGGGCAGGATATATTGAAGGTATTCCTTTCTTTAGCTACGGTGTTTTTAGCTCCCGCGTGATGACAACTATTAATCCAACTGAAATGAAGTCACAAATTAGCTTAACCTCGGGACAGAATCACTAACGACAAAATGGGACAGTGTGTCGTCTTACCGATGTACTTGACCATTTCATTTATGACTTAATCATTTAGAATGCGATTACCAAATTTTTATAGCAAGATAACTGCCAACACCAATCAATATTTAGGAACAAATAAATGAAACTGCCTGCTGACACACAAAAAGTATATAACCCGGATTCAGGTGCCCATCGGCGGGATGGTCTCAATTACAAATTGACCGAAGAAGAAATAGTTCAGTTTCGAGAACAAGGCTACCTCGTCTTAGACGGATTTATGACCGAAGCGGAAGTCTCCACACTCGACCACTGGTTTGATCATTTTATCGCCGGGGAACAAGAGGGGATGGGACGTGACTTTTGCGATATGAGCCAACCTTATGGCACGCCAGTCGAGCAATTCCGTCTCGTTAATGCTGTCTTGCCAACCCATTACTGCAAAGAATTAAAAGACAACATTTATCATCAAATAGCCTCGAATGTTGCCAGTCAACTCAATCAGGAGGATAAGACAGTAATGGATTATGACCAGTTTCTAGCCAAGAAACCGGGAAAAGAGCAGGCTCAATTTCTGATGCACCAAGACCTTGGTTACTGGCCGAAAACGAAGAATACCTGGACAGCGACCTTTTCGCTCGCGCTCACAGATTCTGATGTTGAAAATGGTTGCCTTGTGGTCCTTCCCGGTACGAATAAGGAACCGGAATTACGCCCCCATAGCCCCGTCAATTACAGTGGCTCAGATGATTTGGCTCAAAATCGAGATGAATCTCATACTCTTATGATCGAGAGCAAAGAAACCGACAAGCCAATTTACCTACCGGTTAAACGAGGAAGTGTCACGATTCACGATGAACGCATCGTTCATGGCTCTGGCGGTAACACTTCTGACATTTGGCGAAAAACTTATGTAATGGCCTTTCGCCCAGAAGAAACCGTCAAAGAGGAACGCGCGATGGGTTTCACCCACTCACACAATGATGACATCAAGTGGGAAACATTCATTTCTTAACCTCTGGCATTACGTCTAAATTTGATGACTTTGCCAATCAAAGGCCACCCTAAGCGGGAAGACGGGGCCACCGCGCCGTCTTAACAGTTTCAGAACTACCGCTGCTGGCCAAAATTCTGCCAGCGGTTGCCGCCCTGCAACCCTCTGCCCTGCCTTTCCCGCCCACCGGATATAGATTCGCCTTTGGGAAAGTGGTCGATGATGGCGCCGAGAGTCTCCGTGATCTCAGGGAAGGCCTCTGAGAGATCGATTCGTTCCTCTGGATCAGAGTTGATGAGGAAGAGTTCCCTGTAGCCCGGAAGGCCACCTACGCCCGGGCTCTGAACCAGCTTCCACTCGTCGTGGAAGAGGGCGATAGACTGCGACGCGATCAGTACGTCTTTGTGGGGGGTTATCTGACCGGTGCGGAAAGCCTTCCAGAGATCCTGCCCGTAGAAGGGCTTCTTATTTTCGGGCTTGACCCCGAGGGCCGTGGCGAGAGTAGGAAAGAGATCGTGGACGGTTGTCAACTGGTCGAGCTTCTTTCCCGCCGGTAGGACTCCCGGCCAGCGGATTGCCGCTGGAACACGGATCCCCCCTTCGTAGACGCTCCCCTTGCCGCTGGCCAACGGAGTGTTGCTGGCGCCGCCGCGAGCCGAGCCGCCATTGTCACTCATGAAGAGCGCGATGGTATTTTCTCTCATCTTTTCTTCATCGATGACCTTGAGGATCTTACCGATTTCTTCGTCCATCGCATCGACCATCGCGGCGAAAACCCGCCGGTCTTCGTTCTCGACACTCTTGTAGCGATCAATGAACTCTTGCGGCGCCTGCAGCGGCGTGTGCGGCGCGTTGAAGGTTACGTAGAGGAAAACCGGCTTTTCCTTGTCCCTTTGCCGCAAGAGACGAATCGCCTCTTTTCCGATGAGCTGTGTTGAGTAGCCCTCCTCGACCAAAGGCTTTCCATTTCGCTGCCAGTCAAGCGGGGTCTCCCCCGACTGGTTTCCGGCGGGGCGCCTTCTCGGGCCACCGCCGCGCTGGTGGGTAAAGTAGTCGATGGAGCCGCCAGCATGTCCGTAGAAGCTGTCAAAGCCGCGCTTGTGCGGCAGAGCGGTTTCATCACGGCTGCCGAGGTGCCATTTGCCGCTCATCATAGTCTGGTAGCCGGCACTCTTGAGAGTCTGGGGCAGCAAGTGTTCGTCCATCGGCAGGACTGCGTCACCTCCGATGGGCCGGGTGATGCCGAGGCTCAGAGGAGAGCGTCCTGTCAGCAGGGCTGTACGGGTCGGGCTGCAGAAGGGGTAGACATAAAAGCGATTGAGCTCGACTCCCTCTTTTGCAAGACTGTCGATGTGCGGAGTCTTAATCACGCTATCGTGGTAGCCGACATCGTTCCAACCGAGATCATCAGCAACGAAGATGACTAGGTTGGGATGTTTCAGTTTCTCCTGTCCGCCCGAGTCCGACACACCAGCGGTTGCTATGATCGCGAGAAAGGCGAGTATTCTGTAATTAGGTTTCTTAAAGCTCCGATGGCACATGGGCAGATCTCATCCTATCATGTTGGGAATCCGGGCAGAAACTAAGTTTATTCTTATTCAATCACGCTCTCATTGGAATGCTGTAAGCTATTATCCTTAAATTTTTTGGGGGAGCGAACCGGTTTTCGAAAAGAAAGAGGAAGTTTCGGGAGTAAATTTTCTGGGTACATCATCCGGTCGGGATCAATAAACGCCTGAAGGGACTGATAAGGATTCTAATCCTTCACGTCTAGAATTCTGACTCAGTTTGGGTAGTTGTCAAGATTTTACTCACCGGTAATCGTCACCCAATTTGTGCCGCAGTGCTCGTTCGGGTTCATGGTTCGACTTCGTCGCAAGGATCATTTCAACCGAGCGAGGGATCCAACATCGTGGTTTTATTATAGAAAATATAAATCCTTTTGAAATTCGCCGCGGCGACGGACTCTTCTGGGCAATTTGCTGACTCACCCTACAGAAAAACCTGCGCATGGATGAGTGGCAGGATACTCATAACTGTAGAAGTTCGACACAAACTCCCAGCAAATACGCATTTCCATTAATCAGTCGAAAGCTTGTGAGTGACCTTCTCTAGCGTAGTAACCAGTTTGAAAATTCTAACCACGCCTAAACCAATATTTTCAAGGCAGATTTTCGGACTCGCCCCTGACAGCGACAAAGTTAGGCCAGTATTTCTTTAACCACCCGTGCCGCTTCAACTCCCGTTAATTTTTGGTCCAAGCCTTGGAATGGAAAATTTAGCTTTTGGTGGTCAATCCCCAGTTGGTGCAGCAAAGTGGCGTGCAAATCTCGAATAGCGACAGGATTCTCAGCGACATTGTAACTAAAGTCATCGGTTTTCCCGTAGGACATTCCGCCCTTAATCCCACCCCCGGCTAGCCAGCCCGAGAAGCAGCGTGGATGGTGATCCCGACCATAATCATCTCTTGTAAGCTTTCCCTGGCCATACACAGTTCGTCCAAATTCCCCCGCGAAAACGATGAGCGTATCATCCAGCAGCCCACGTTGATCAAGGTCTGCGATGAGTGCTGAACAGGCTTGGTCAACATCGTACGCCTGACCTCGCAGTTGCTTTGGAAGAATCGAATGATGATCCCAACCTCGATGGAACAGCTGAACAAACCGCACACCACGCTCGACCATCCTTCGGGCTTGCAGGCAATTTCTGGCAAAGGAGCCATTCTTGTGCACTTCAGGTCCGTAGCTCTCAAGAACCTCCTTAGATTCCTGCGATAAATCGGTCAACTCGGGAACGGAAGACTGCATACGAAAAGCCATTTCTTGTTGGGAAATAGTAGTTTCAATCTCGCTATCACCAACTTCACTTAGATGTTTTCTATTGAGTGCACCCGCTGCGTCGAGCATCCGTCGCCGCACCTCCGAGTCGACTCCCTTTGGATTTGACAAAAACAAGACCGGATCCCCGTTGGTCTGGAAAGCGACCCCCTGATGTTTCGATGGCAGGAATCCACTACTCCAAAGTCGACTATAAAGCCCCTGAACATTTCTTGTACCGCCTGTCCAAAACGCGGAGGTTAACACGATAAAGTCCGGCAAATCCTTATTCATCGAACCGAGCCCATAACTCAACCACGCCCCCATACTCGCCTTACCTGGCAATTCGGAACCTGTGCAGACAAACGTTTTTGCCGGATCATGATTAATAGCGTTCGTATTGAGTGACTTTAAAATGCAGAGCTTGTCAGCCTGTTTTGAAAGATGCGGTAACAATTCACTCATCCACAAACCGCTTTTGCCAGCCTGATTGAACTTGAACATTGAAGGGACGACTAACTGTTCTTTACCGCGCGTCATGGCAGTGACACGCTGGCCTTGGCTGATACTCTTCGGAAGTGGTTTTTTAAATTGCTTATCAAGATCTGGCTTGTAATCGAACAGATCAACTTGGCTGGGGGCACCCGCCATGAATAAAAAGATAACATGCTTGGCTGCTGGAGCTGGATTGGTCTGTGCCAAAGCGTTTTGTGGCAAGAGGGAACCGAGCGCAGACACTCCGAGTCCCATTCCTGATGTCTTCAGAAACTGCCGGCGGGCTTGCAATAAATTGTTTTGATCCATCTCGGTAATTCTCAATGTAAATGATTACTGCATCGAAGAATCACGAACGTGTTTTCGTGATGTCGAGGTTGTAAAGTGTATTTATAATCATCGCCCAAGCAGCAATCGCCTCCGGTTGATGGGAATCATCAGCCTCTTTCTCGGTAAAGACCGCAGCCAGCTCAGGGTGTGTTTGATAAAAAGCCTCAAAATCCCTTAAAGCTTTCTGTAAAATTTCCAGCTCCTGAGCATCCGGGACTCTACCGGTAATCGTCTCGTACACGGCAGACAGCCGCCCCTCGTCTTCCCATCTAAGTGCTTGAATCGCGAATTCCCGGGCCGCTTTCATGTAGTGCTCTTCGTTCATCAACAAAAGCGCCTGCAACGGCGTGTTCGTACGTTCCCGCCTCGCAGCACAATCCTCTCGAGTTGGAGCATTCAGAATGGTCATCTGGGGAGGCGGTAGGCCGCGCTTCCAAAAGGTATAAACACTTCGGCGTACGACCTTATCACCCGTGTCAGCAACGTACACATTTGGATAAGAACTTGGCAGCGCAACCGACTTCCATAGCCCCACTGGTTGAGGTGGCTTAACGCTCTTTCCACCCATAGTACTATTGAGAATGCCGCTGGTTGACAAGATTTGATCGCGAATCACTTCAGCGTCAAGACGATATCTGGACCCCCTGGCCAAGAGCCGATTTTCGGGATCAGTTTTGAATTGTTCAGGTGCCGCCTCGGAACTTTGTTGATAAGTCTTTGACAATACCATCTCTTTTATCAGTGCCTTCACATTCCAGTCCGAAGCTACAAACTGCGAAGCAAGATAATTCAGAAGGTCCGGATGACTGGGCCATTCGCCTTGAGCACCAATATCCTCTGATGTTTTTACAATCCCAACACCAAACAATTGCTGCCAAAACCGATTGACTGCGACCCGTGCCGTCAAGGGATGTTCATCGGTCACAAACCAATTAGCAAGATCCATTCGACTTTTGGGACGGCCCTTGATTTCCGGCATCGCAGGGAGAAAGGCCGGCGTCCCTCGTTCAACCTGTTCCCCAAGGTCGTCATAGGCGCCTCGAATCATGATGTGGGCGGGTCGAATGTCTGACCGCTCTTTCATGATCATGGCTGCAGGAATCAAAACCTCAAGTTTACCCAGTTCGCTTCGCAGCAGGTTAAGTTTAGCTTCGAGTTGCTTAATCTTTTGCAGCGCTTCATCGTCCTGCACCGGCCCCGAACTTTGGTCAGCCGATTTTTCTTCTGCAGTCTTCTTAACCGCCGCTTTAAGCCCTGCAATTTGCTTTTCAATTTCGGCGGTCTGGTTTTGAACATTCCCGCGCGCCCGCTGCTGCTCTGGACTAGGCAGTTCAATGTAAGGTTTTTGTAATCCACGTTTGAAATCGTTTCCAGAACGTCCACCGGTCTCTGGTGTCGCATCTATGTTATTGAAAAACGCATACAACTGGTAAAATTCCCGGGAGGATATCGGATCGTATTTATGGTCGTGACAGACAGCGCATCCAACAGTAAGGCCCATGAAGGCAGTCCCAACCGAAGTGACTCGATCGATTACATTTCTCGCATGACTCTCCTCCGGTAGCATCGTTCCGCGGTCAATAATCATGTGTAAGCGATTAAACCCGGAAGCTGTCAGTTGGTCATTGGTGGGTGCTTCATAAAGATCTCCAGCGAGTTGGTATCGGACAAAATCATCGTACGGGAGATTTTGATTAAATGACCGGATGACCCAATCTCGGTAAGGTGAAAGATCACGGTAATGATCGTGATGAATTCCATTAGTGTCAGCGAAGCGAACGAGATCGAGCCAGTGTCTTCCCATGTGTTCCCCAAATCTAGGCGAGTCCAACAATCGATCGACAACCTTCTCGTAAGCGTTCACAGACTTATCTGATAAAAAATTTGTGAACTCTTCACGACTTGGAGGAAACCCTGTGAGGTCAAGGGAAAGTCGACGCAACAGCGTCCGCCGATCGGCTGTCGCCTGAGGGGAAATACCTGCCTCATCCAGCTTCCGTTTGACAAATTTATCAATCGAACTTGTCGACCAGGAATCATCCGGATTGTCAGGAGGTGCGGATTGACTTAACGGCGTGAAGGCCCAAAAGGCCTCATATTCGGCTCCCTCATTAATCCACGATTGAAACCGCTTTTTTTCGGCTTTCGTTAGTGGCTTTTTGTGGGCATCGGGAGGTGGCATTACCACGTCTGGATCATTAGACGTGAGCCGTCTATAAAATTCACTCGCGTCAGCGTCACCGGGCACTAAAACATTCAATGCACCTTCGTCACCATCACGCTGGTCAAACCGCAGTCCCTCTTTACGGTTTTCTTCATCCGGACCATGGCAGTGAAAGCATCGGTCAGACAACAGGGGACGAATATCCCGGTTAAAGTTCACCGATGATTCTTGAGCATGGTTTGTTTCAACCGTTGCAACCAAAACCAGCAAAGAAAAAACGAGCCGCAGCAGGGC
>CALKNI010000086.1 GCA_938091115.1 uncultured Pirellulaceae bacterium
CCTCAGGTGCAGATTTGGGACTATACTGACAAAAACAAATTTAAGCTTGGAGCCGACAAAGGTTCTGGTGGCCTTTGGAACAACCCAGGTGGATCGCGGGGAAAAGATCCACTTGTATTAGCTGACAACCCGTTCGGTGAATGGAATCGGGTTAAAATTCAACAAATCGGTTCGCGAACAAGTGTTTGGCTAAATGACAAACAAGTCGTCGACCATGCCATCATGGCCAACTACTGGGGCAAAAAGAATAAACTTCCGCTCATTGCGAAAGGCCCGATTCAGTTGCAAACCCACGGTGGCCAAATTAAGTGGCGCAACATCTACGCCCGCGAACTCAGCGCGAAAGAAGCGAACCAAATTCTCGCTTCAAAAGACCGCGAGGGATTCGCACCTATCTTCAATGGTACCGACCTGACCGGCTGGAAAGGCCCCCTCGACAACTACGAGGTCATTGACGGCTATATTCGTTGCAAGAAAGGAAAAGGCGGCACAATTCACACCGAAGAAGAATATGAAAACTTTATCGCCCGTCTCGAGTTCAAGCTTCCTCCCGGCGGAAACAACGGATTAGCGATTCGCTATCCCGGTCAAGGCGACACCGCCTATCAAGGCATGTGCGAACTTCAAGTTCTCGACAACGGCGCTAAGAAATTCAGTAAACTTGATGATCGCCAATACCATGGCTCGGCATACGGAATGGTCGCCGCGCACCGAGGCTACCAGCGGCCTGTGGGCGAATGGAATTTTCAGGAAGTTACGGTCAATGGTTCGAAGATCAGAGTCGAGCTAAACGGAACGGTCATTCTTGACTGTGATTTAAACGAAGCCTCAAATTTCATGGCCAACCGACCACATCCTGGCAAAGACCGGACCTCTGGGTACTTTGGTCTCGCGGGACATAGTGACCCCGTTGAATTTAGAAATTTAGAAATCAAACGCCTTAGACGTTTAACTCCAAACGATTGAGCAACCCCTCAATGCTTAAGTATTATTTTCGAGCGATTCTGCTCTTCGGTTCGGTCATTTTATTCTTCGCGTTCCTCGGATGTCTGATCCCGCGTTCCTATTCGTTTACCTCCGAATTAGCAATCGGCGGAAAGCCAGAGGTAATTTTTGCTCAGTTGAATTCACTCGAGAACTGGCCTAATTGGTCGCGACAATTCAATCCTGCAGAAATCACTGACCTGAAGATGAAATTTAACGAACAAAAGTCAGGGAAGGACGCCGCTTTGAGTTGGACAGACATTCGCGGAAAAGGAAAAATCTGGATCACAAAATCGACACCTAATCAGAGAATCGAATATTCAACTGATTTCGAAAAACGTCCGAGAATGTTTAGCAGTTTTGATCTCGTCGATAACGGTGACTCGACGACCGTTTTATGGTCAAGCAATGGGAAATTACCGTGGGGTCCGTTTTACGGTTACTTTGGATGGCTCTTCCCTTCTCACATGAAAACTGAGTACTTGATGAGCCTAGACAAACTAAAGCAATTTATCGAGGCTGAAAACTCTTCCTCCCCCGAGGCGACAGGTAGCGCAAATCCCAGTCGGAGTTTACTATTCTCTCTTAAAACTTGATTGGATCGCCTGAACTTCATCGCTTCGCGAGGAAGACGATTGAAAATCTGAAGCCGGGTTCGAATACAACCGGGCATGCTCATGATCTTTATCTGGCTGCTGCTCATGTGAATGAGTCACCTCAATCACGAACGCAATTAAAACTCCAAGTAACAACATGCCGGACAATTGCAATCGATCGTGCGAATGAAAATGCACTTCCGGCAGTAAATCTCCTAACGAGATACAAAGAAAAATACCGGCTGAAAAAGCCAAGGCGATTCCCAGAATCATATCTCGAGAAGCTGAACTTTGATCGATTGCGAAAGCAAAAACTATTGCCCCCAACGGACACATCAAAGCGAACACCGAATTAACTGTTAACTGCTGACGCATATCCCACCCCCGCGCCGCCATCAGAGAAGTAATCGACAAGGCATCCAAAGGCTTATGCAACACAATTGCAAGAAATACTCCTAAACCCGCCAACGAAAAACCAGTCGCACCATTCGCCTGAACAACTGCCGCCAAAGCAATCCCGTCAATAATTGTGTGGATGGCAAGACCGAAACAGAGTCCGAGCCAACTGATATCGACTCCACCGCCGTGATCTTCGCAATGGACGTGATGATGATCATTCTCGCGATCGCACAACTGTTTGTGTTTGTGATCGTGCTCTCGATCAACCGCCAAATCATGCTGGTGGAAATGAAACATGCGAATCATAAAAAACATAAACAGTAAACCCACTAACCCGATACCAGCGGTCCATTCGATGCTACCGAGTTTGTAAAATGCGTGGGGCAATAGATGCAGGAATGCGACGCCTAGCATAACGCCCGATACAAAGCTGAGCGTTAGCTGGATACGACGGTGGGTCAATTTAACGAATGAGGGAACCGAACCGCCAAACAGTGACGCCAACGCGATCAAAACGCAATAAATGATCAACAGCGTGTACATTGTTAGATGGCCTGATAAAAATAGAATTGACGCGCTACACCGCTGAAGACGTAGTCATGGCTAACGCCTCAATCCCTCAGGATAGCGGTTTATTCTTTTTCTTAAGAAGCGATCATACTAGGCAAAGTCGCCTGTTTTGCAAGTCACAATTCACGATTGAGGGCACTTCGCAACTCTTCGCTTGGGAATTTATTCGGGCGAGACCACTTTCTCGGAAACAGCGAAAACCGCATTTGGGCAGTGAAATAAAACCGGTTTAGGCAGACGCTTAGATTGAGGCGACCGGCTTTGATTGGTTTTAAACGCAATCTCCTATTTAACCGTCATTTTTTTGACCGGATTTGACTTGCCGCTCTTCAAAAACCTCATTCAACAGATCACAAACGCGCGAAACTACCGAGACCGAGCGACCGTAATTCTCAATCGAATGTCGCTTGGTTACCTCGCAGGTAATATCGTGTACGGAAACAGACGTTCCCCCCTGATAATTAGCCAGATCAGTAATATGAAAACAAGAGGCATTGTCTCTGCGGTTGATCACCTCCGAGACCTTCACTACGCAATCATCTCGATTGACAAATACATCGGTATGTCGAACCAGAGAATTTTGAGGATAAATTGCTAGACTTGCTCTTGAAAAATCTGAATTGATTGCTGGAGCAATAACAGCCACTTGATATTGCCCGGACTTAGTTATTGGGTCTCGCAACTCCGCTTCCGACATGGCTGACAGCACGACCTGCGCGCCAAGACTGAATCCGCCGAGTAACATTTTTCTATCATCAAAATGATTCAAGAGCTCGCAAAATGCTTTGCCAATTGTGACAGAGCGATTTGATTTTATTTTGTAATCCGGAATGACACGTACCTTTTCAGCCTCAGACTTCCAGGCAAATACGACAAACCGCAACGGAGGACGTTCGCAACTTCGTAGCGTGTTACCATAAAACTGTACCGCTCTTGACTTTGCCCACTTCAGGTTAGTCCGATTGCCATGAACATAGATCATCGTGACTTTTGTTTTGTCGTTGGCATGATCATTGGTTAGGTTGGTAAGGCTTTCACTTTGCCAACAACCATTGACTAGTCGAGAGCATTCCAGCAACGATACATCGCTGGGGTGGCAATGAGAATCTCGGGCTGAAATCAACCAGACGTCGTCTCTTGAGCAGACCTCAACCATTCGTGATCGACCGCGGGTATCGACTGTCTCAACCCACTGACCGCTTCCCGATCCAACTTGAATTAACTCCGAATTCCAGTGATTCTCGTTGGCCAGAACTTTAGAGTAGCCTGCCATAGTAAGCTTCGAATTGACGTTCTTAGTCTCACTTTCTTTCGATAAGTAGTCCTCAGCCAATACGAAAGAATTAGCCAGACACAAGATACCGACTACGATTGAACTAAGAATCCAAATTTGATGTTTCAGAGAAGTAATATTCATCGGAAATACAACTTTTCGATTTAATCCGCATGTTAGTTACAAACGGAAATGTTTAAGGGCGTTACAAAGTGTTTCGAAGTAAAGTAGGTCGGTTTTAGACCGAACTTCCCATTTTTTTTGTAGATGATGTAAAAAATACACGTGATGCACTTGCACATCATCTATTGTGTTGTACGTTTCTACACCCGAAATCAGCTCCTTGATTTCGACTGTATCCTTATGATTGGCATGGGAAGACATGGTGATGAAACGATTTTTACAATTTGCGGCTTGCATGTGTTTGGCTGGATTAATGAGTGGTTGCGCCTGCAACGATTACTCATTGGCTCACCCCTTTAAAAACAAACCAATTCGATCGAAGCTACGTTCTTGGTGCAAGGGAGATGCCTGCAGCATATGCAATACTCCAGCAGGTCAAATGATGAGCTGCGACTCCAATGTTGCTCCGCTTTGCGATAATTGCGGTACGATTGGCCCTGCAATGCAGCCGATAATCAATGCTCCCATAGAAAATGGACAAGTTCCTTCTCCCGCTCCAGCGACAGAGGAAACCAGTTTTCTCAACTCGAACAACTCATTTAATACCGGCCTCGTAAGCGACATTGTTTCCCCCCCAGATTTTTAATAATCGCTAACTGGCCAACCTGCAATCCAACGACAATAGGTGCAGGCCTGAAAAACCTCCTGATCCAAAAGAGCGGAAAGCTTTATGCTCGCCGCTCTTTTTTTATTTCCCGATTTAAATCGCCTCTGAGAATAATCTTTTTTTAGATATCCGCTTTCAAAAACATCGAGATAAAAAAAGCGGCGCAAAAGCAAACTGGCCTATTTAATCCATAGAATCCAGACTTTTGAGAGCAATCCCCACAAGCCCCTTGCCAACGCGGCAAAAAAATAAGGGCTGCTAAGCAATCCGCACGATGTATTATGTATTGGATCGGTCTTAATAAATGGGAATTACCATGCGTCGACGTAGCAGGCTCTTCGTTTCTTCTATCGCAATTGCCTTGTTGGCATTTTTGTCCTGGCGGGCATTACCCACTGCAACCGCAGCAAACGACCTACCCAACCAATCCCTCAACACTCCAAAGACAAAAGCCACGCAAGACTCGGCAATCGAAGGAGTAACGTTTTCAAACCCAGTGACAACCAAGTGGAAAGTCACTGCCAAAATTCGCGGTGGAGCGGGACCAGCAGTTAACATGCTGCTAACCATACCGATACCCACCGAATGGCCAGAACAGTCCGTCGCGGTGGCCGAGGATGAAATCCCGACGAACATTGCAAATGTTGGCTATCGAGATCTTGAAGGGGGCGTTAAACAAATTATTGCGAAAATACCTCAAATCAGGCCACGCGAGGAAATCACGATCTCTATGACCTTCTTAGTTTCCACCAGTCAAATCAACGCCCCCCGAGACCCGAGTCTTTTCGGTCGGCCAAAAACTAGCCAGCGCGATGGCAAGGCGTACCTCGGGATTGGACCTCAAATAAATTTTCGTGATTCAAAATTAAAAAAAGAAGTCAAATTAATTGTCGCCGACCAAGATGACCTCTGGTCAGAAATCGAAGCGATCTACGATTGGGTACGCGACAAAATTGAGGATACATCCGAAGCTCCACGCGACACAATCAAGGTCTTTCGCGACCGATTAGGATGCAATGAAGATAAAGTCGGCCTCTTTGTTGCTATGTGTCGTGCCCATAAAATTCCAGCGAGAATGGTATGGGTGCAAGGCACGCAATACGCAGAGTTTATGCTGGTCGACTCTGAGGGAAAGGCTCATTGGTTCCCCTGCAATGTCGGAGGAGTTCGAGAATTTGGATCCTACTCAGAACCGCGCATCGTGCTCCAAAAGGGAGACAGCATCAAGGTTCCAGAAAAAGAAGTCCGCCAAAAATTTGTGGGAGAGTTTGCTACTTGCCAGGGAAAATCAAAGCCCTCAGTCGCCTTTCAGCGTGCTCTCCTCGAAGATTAAATTTTCCCATATCCATGAACAACACAATACTCAACAAGAATTTCAATTACGCTCTGTTTCTGGTTTTGTTAATTCAAACATCCCTACCAGGCCAATCACAGACTCCGCTTGAAAACGGACTGCTTGCACCCTCACTTTCAAAAATAATAAGTGAAAAACCTGTAGAGAGTGTTTGGGAATTTGGCTTGAAATTAACCGCACCCTCCGACGCCCGGGGAATTACGGCTACCGTTCCCATTCCCATGGCGTGGCCCGAACAGGAAATTGAAATCGTTTCAGAGAAAAAGTCAGCGGGCGTTGGAGCAATTCGATTTAAGAACCCAACCAAACAGACTCAACAGTTTTCTTTTTCAATAAATCGAATGACCGCAGGCACACCGGAAACGGCAGTCATTCGTTTCAAAATTAAAAAGAGCTTTATAACGCGTCCCAAAAATACATCAGAGTTTACGAGTGGCGGTAAATTGCCAAGCGAAGTAAAGCAATTCCTCAAACCAAGCCCCTACATTGAAAGTAATTCGATAGAAATTCGGGAGATCGCCAACTCCCTCGAAGACGAACTCCTCGATGCCTGGTCTCAAGTCGAAAAGAATTACATGTGGGTTCGCGATAACATTGAATATAAATTCGACAAGCAAATACACAGTTGCTTACGAGCGCTAGAGGTCAAGCATGGAGACTGTGAAGAATTATCTTCTTTATTTATCGCAATTTGCCGAGCCCAAGGGATTCCGGCGCGAGCGGTCTGGATCCCCGGCCATACTTACCCTGAATTTTACCTGACGGATGCCAATAAAAATGGAACTTGGTTTCCTTGCCAGGCCGCCGGCACCTACGCCTTTGGAGAAATGCCAGAACCCCGCCCTATCCTCCAAAAAGGCGACCGCTTTCGAGTCGCTGGCCAACGACAAGAGGTCCGCTATCTGCGCCCCACATTAGTTGCGAAACAGGCGCCGCTGGGGGTTGCAATCGAATGGATTTCAAAGCAACTCAGCAATGAGCCATCCCAATAAGCCGGGGACCACTTACGCCCCCTCAAAAGGAACGCGTCCCACCCGTTAAATATGTCTATCCCGTAATGGCCCATTTGAGAATCTCACCTAGCCTAGGTGTTTTCCCTTGCCAAAGAATTCCAACGCGGAAGATCCTTGCGGCTACGATCACAATCAAGATTGTCGAAACTGTCATGATTAGAATGGATGCCAACGGTTGCCACCATGGAATCGCCTGCCCTGTTGCCAAGCGAAGCATCATCACCGTCGGCGTTGCCGGCGGGAAAAAGGAAAAATAGGTCGGCATCATCCCCAGAGGGTCACGAACGACCATCAACCACACAAACATCGGACTCATCATCAGCATCCAAACCGGCAGCAACATCGATTGAGCTTCTTTTAATTGCGAGACGGAGGCGCCTATCGCCATGAAAATTGCCGAATAAAAAAGCACTCCCGTGATTTGGAAGGCAATGAACCAAGGCGCTAAATGAAATGGCACACGGTCCAAATAACCTTGCCAGCAAGCCAGTCCGAACGCACCGGTCATATAGATCACAAACACGGTCAAGGACCCACCAACCGTGCCCAAAAGTTTTCCACTCATTAACTGAAACGGATTCGCACTTCCGAGCAACACTTCCGCAATGCGTTGCGACTTCTCCTCAAGTACACTTTCCAACATTGGCTGTGCGGCCATGAAGATCACCATAAACATCATCATCATGACGCTCATGGGAAGAAATATTGCATTCATTGGATCGTTTTCTTCTTCGGCACTGAGCTTGCCATCTAAACCGCGATCTACCAACCCCATTCCAACAATTTCAATTGGAACGCTGGCTGCCGCAACCGTGACGGGATCTATACCGGAACTGGCAAATCGCTCCTCACGCACAGAGGTATTGATGATATTTGAAACCCAACTCCGCGCAGTTGAAAGACTGGAATCCTGAGAGTAAAACCGGATTTTTTCCGAGCTCGAATCACTCTCAAGGTTCGCTGGAATTTCAACAAACGCGTACAGATCTTGTTCTCGAACACGTTCTGAAAGCTGTAACCTCAGTTCATCGGTTGCCTTTTCTGGTGCGATTGTTTCGAAAAAATATCGATCAAAGGCCCCTCCCAGTAAATCGCCTTTTACATCCTCCGACTTGCCCACTTCCTCAGCACCCTCTCCCCCCCTCTGATCAATTGCTAAGTTTTTTTGATTCGCTGCCAAAATCAAAATCTCAGCGAATTTCCCCGAGTGGTCAATAACAGCAATTTTACGATCATGAACCTCAATCGCGTTCCGCATCAGCTCGATTGCGAACAAACTTCCCATCATCAGGACCGGCATCATGATGATCGAAAACAGAAATGCTCTTGTGCCTACCATCGCTCGATATTCTCGAGCGGCAATCGTAATTATTTTTCTCATAAAATCTTGCTGGCCGAACAAAGAAATCAACGAATTCAAGGGAAGATCATGATCGCAAGATACAGGTTGCCTCCAAGGCGAACTCAACCAGTGAGCTCACGGACAACTGCAATAAACACACTAGTACTAGTTTCCGTGAAAAAACAAAACAACTCAACCTTCGGTCCGAGCTGCGATACAGGTTTTTCTGAGCTCCGCAACGAGGAAGGCAGACCCGGAAATGCAAATGAGATTTTTACCGATGGCCTCACCCGTTGTTTCACCAGCGGTTACAGAACCATGCTCTTGGTTAACAAAACTCCAAGCCGATTCAGGCGTTGGTTCGACAAAAATTTCGGCTACAGGCTGCCCCTCCAGCTTTTTCTGCGCAGCAATCTCTTCCGCCAATTTAAACAACTCAAATTCTGATCTACCACGGGGGTTGTCTTGATATCGCGTTAATACGACGCGGTCAAACTGCACTAATAACTCCTCTAGCATTCCCTTGGCATCTTTGTCCCGACTGGTTGCGAAGATCAACGAACGAAGCGAAGCGTTGAACCATTCGGGGAAATCATCCTCCAAAGCACTCACGAGCGCTTGAACCGAGGCGACGTTATGGGCAATATCAAGAATTACGGTCGCTTTTGTAGGGATAATTTCAGTGCGTCCCGGTAAACTGGCAACCGCCAAACCTGCCCGAATACTTGAATCCCCAATTCCCCAACCAATTGCATTTAGTATTTCAATTACAGCCACGGCTACCGACGCGTTGCGACGCTGATGTGCACCAAGCAATTTCAGTCGCAACTCGGACACATTGTAACGAACGGAATTCAATAGCGTGGATTCATGCTTATCGCCAAGCGCGATCTCACCTTCTACCCGAAAGCTTTGCCCTTCAACTAGGTGTTCTTTGAAATCACGGCCGTAGACAAAAATTGGAGCCTGTTTTGCTTTGGCGATTTCTTCAATCACCTTCGCTGCGTCAGGCTCAACCGTGCCACTGACGACGGGGATGTTATCTTTGATAATCCCGGCCTTTTCAGCTGCAATCTCCGCCACCGTATCGCCCAACTGCTTGGTATGATCAAGGCTGATGTTTGTGATCACGCTCGTCACAGGCACACAGACGTTGGTAGAATCAAGCCTTCCTCCTAATCCGACTTCCAGCACAACCGCGTCGCAACCTTGATGCGAGAAAAATTCGATGGCAGCCGCCGTCGTAATTTCAAAAAAAGTCAGCTTCTTGGATCCGGTAGATTCAGCTTGTTTATCCATCTCCCGAATAACGGGAGCCAAACGCTGAAACACCTCGAGCAACTGCTCATCGGAAATGTACTCCCCATCGATTTCAATTCTCTGATGGATCGATTCGAGGTGCGGTGAAGTGTAGACCCCCGTCCGTTTACCCCCAGCACTTAAAATCCTCGCAATCATATTGGAAACCGACCCCTTTCCTTTGGTTCCCGCGACATGAATGATTGGGTATTTCGTCTGAGGTTCACCTAAACGACTAAGAATTTCTCGCATTTGATTGAGCTTAAAATGCTCGTTGTCTACCGAATCCTGCCTTTCGTAATTGATTCGTTGGTAGAGGGCCGAGATATGCTCCTCCAACAAATTCGGAATTTCCGTTTTGATAAGATTCGTTTTGATGTGATGCATAGCGATCGCGTCAAACAATGCCTTTTATTAGGGTTGAAACGTCTATTCGATGGAAGTGCCGCCAAACGGCACTCATTGCGACAACTTTCAGCATCATTTGATAACGGTTTGTATGAATTATGAGAAGGACATACGCCCACTAACTTGATTTTTTCCACATAAGTCATGGTGAATCAAATCGCAGGCATTTAAGATGGGGTTACGTAGGTTGACGGTTCAAGTCCGATTTTTCAACTGATTGACGCTCAGCCCTCGTTAAATCGCACGAAAATTGTCCGACTTACTGGTTTTCTTAGGTCATAATCTAGCTGATCAGGGAAGAAACTGAGTTAATTTTCGAGACACATAGCTTCCCTGAACCTTTGATTACATCGCAGCGTATATCGAACAATAGCAATAGATTTTATTCAAGCTGTTGTTGGGAACGGCCTCGCTTCACAAATCAAACAAATAGACGTTCATTATCTGGGAAACGACACGTTCCCAGCAACAATTAAGCCTCACTCAACGAAATTCTTACCGGAGAAACCGTCCACAATGTCAGCCGACACTTCCACGGAAAAAGCCCCGCAAGCAACCGGAAAATTAGAACAAACCAATCCCGATTACGATCCCAACATCGTCATCGAAACACAGAACTTAACCAAGATCTATCGCGACTTTTGGGGCCGCCAAAAGGTTCGCGCTTTGAACGCGCTTGATTTGGAAGTTCGTAAAGGCGAAATTTTTGGACTACTCGGCCCTAACGGCTCCGGAAAGTCAACAACGATCAAACTGCTCCTCGGATTGCTATTCCCGACGAGCGGTCGAGCTTTGGTGTTTGGACAAAATTCAACCGAAGTCACCAAGAACGAACGCATCGGCTACCTGCCCGAGGAATCTTACCTCTACAAGTTTCTCACTGCCGAGGAAACACTTGATTTTTACGGCCGACTGTTCGACATGCCAGCCAAGATTCGTAAAGAGAGAACTGCCGAACTGATTGAACAAGTTGGCCTGACTTACGCAAAGCGTCGCCAGCTAAAAGAGTACTCCAAAGGAATGACTCGCCGAATCGGTCTTGCCCAGGCATTGATTAACGACCCTGATTTGATCCTGCTTGACGAACCAACATCAGGTCTGGACCCGCTCGGTACTCGCGACATGAAGGACATGATTCTCAAACTGAGGGATCAGGGCAAGACGATCGTCATGTGCTCTCACCTACTCGCAGACGTCCAAGACGTCTGCGACAGAATTGCAATTCTTTACCAAGGTGACCTCAAAGAACTCGGCCGGGTCGACAGCCTTTTAAAGGTCAGCGAAGAAACACAGATTAAAGTGAAGGGGCTACCCAAGAGTGCCCACACAGAAATCCTTGAAGTCATCAATAAGCATGGTGGAGACCTAGTCTCAGTTGAGAATCCCACCAGTACACTCGAAGACTTATTCCTTGGAATCGTCCGTGAGAGTCAGCAACGTCCGGGGCACCGCTCGGCCAGCGTTGACAAGAAAGATTAGGTTTTAATTGATCCGTATAAAATATTATATGCATTAACTAGATATTTTATTCCCACAATTAGCTCGGATCTTTGCAAAGTAGTTCCCACCCTCAAATCAAACAGACGACGGATTAAAATCAAACATGGTTGTCGAAGATTTTGTAATTTACTCACAATGGCTTTCAAGCGGCATCGTCCAATTCGGATTTATCGTGCTGACGGCTATTCTTCTGGGCGTGTTCGCAGGCTATCTGATTGCTGCATTTCGACATGGCCCGTTCGAGGCGTTCTACGTTGTTGCTCAAGTTGTCGGACAAGCAGTTCCGGATTTCCTCCTTACCTCGCCGCGACGCACAATCGCCATCGCCAGGCTGGCCATTAAGGAATCACTTCGCCGAAAAGTGATTCTGGTAACGTTTGGTATTTTTGCCGCTTCGTTGCTATTCGGTGGCTGGTTTATGAATACCGGCGGGGAACATCCGGATCAAATTTATGTCAACTTCGTTCTTTGGGGAACGCAGATGTTGGTCCTTTTGATGGGTATGTTAATCAGCTCATTCAGCCTCCCCGAGGACATTAAGAATCGAACGATCTACACAGTTGTAACCAAGCCAGTTCGGTCAACTGAGATTGTGCTGGGACGAATCTTTGGATTTGGTGCACTTTGCACCGCTCTTTTGATCGTGATGGGTGTGATTAGCTTCTTCTTTGTCTGGCGAGGGTTGTCTCACGACCACCAAATCGTTGGAGAAACACAAACGATCGCTTCGTTTTCGACCATCCCTGACGATAAGATTTCCCGTATTACGGGAAGACGTGTCTCCGACAATGCAATCAAAGAAGCCGTTACCAATAAGGTTTCGGGGCACGACCACCGGATTGAACTCATTGAGGACATTCGTGAACAGGGAGAACCTCGCCCTAGAGTTCAAACAAACATCCTCAATGAAGAAGTGCTTCCTAACGGCTCGACTAAGTATGAACGAGTAGTCTGCATCCCGTTTGGTGGACATACGCATGAAGTCACCATTAACGATGGCATCATCTCACTTGGACCAGCGGTTGGCTATTTCCGCGCTCGAGTCCCAATCTACGGTGAGTCACTCGCATTTTATGACCGCCAAGGCAACTTAAAAGAAAAAGGACTCAATGTCGGAAAAGAATGGGAGTACCGAGGTTATGTCGACGGAGGGAATGCGATGTCTCGCTTCTCTCTCTCGAAAGCGACTTTCGATTTCAACGACTTTAAAGAAAGTAAATTCCCGGTCAACGATATAATTCCCATCGAAATGACACTTGGTGTTTTTCGAACTTACAAAGCGGACGTTGAAAAGCGCGTGACGGGAGGAATTCAGTTCGAAAGCGTTCCCAATGAATTAGAGCCAAAATTCGTTTCCGAAGTAATTGACTTCGAGACCAACGAATATTCCGTACAGACGCTTCCCATTTCCAGAAAAATTCTTGGAAAGAAGATTGCTCCTGATGGAAAACTTCTTGAACAGGGCGAGTACGACTTATTCGTTGACTTCGCCGGAGAGAACGGAAAACTTAAGCTTAATTTAACCTGTCGCGACTACAATCAGTATCTCGGTGTTGCCAAAGCCGACCTGTATTTCAGAGCACAAGACGAAGTCTACTGGGTTAACTTTTTCAAAGGCTACGTCGGCATTTGGTGTCAGATGATGATTATCATCTCCATGGGAGTTGCATTCAGTACCTTTGTTAGCGCCCCGGTTGCGATGCTGGGAACCTCAGTGATGATTATTATCGGTTTCTTTACCGCTTTCATCCGAGAAATGACACTCGCTTCGCACGAGGGCGGCGGGCCAATTGAATCTCTGATTCGAGTAGTGACCCAGAAAAACATGATCCTCGACCTGGATACCGGCATTACCCAAACGGTTGTCGAGCAATTGGATAAATTGATCGTACAACTATTAAATGCCATGACCTACTTGGCCCCGAACTTCAATCAATTAAATTTTTCAGAGTTCCTAACTTACGGCTACGCGATTGACAGCGATCGAATTCTGGTCGCACTCACAATCACGCTAGGCTTTTGTGCCGGATTAACCATCCTCGGTTACTTTGCACTCAAAACACGAGAAATCGCCAAATGAATAACTCTAATCCATTCATTCGTAAAATTATCTACATTGCATGCATTGGCGCTTTGTTGATTCCTCTCTCCTTAGTTTCGCGCCCAGAAACACGCAATGCTGACGGGGAAATCAAAGACGCCGGAGGCGTGCTTTCGATGCTGCGGGAAAAAAACAATCTCTCGCAGGCAAAGATGTCCGAAATTGATCCGGCCAGCGAGACCATGAAACTCGCCTCTTTGGGCCTTCGCGGAGTTGCAGTCAACATGCTATGGATGCAGGCAATGGAGCACAAAAAGAAAGAGAATTACGACAAACTTGCCTCGACACTCCAGGCGTTAACCAAGATCCAGCCAAACTTTGTCAAGGTTTGGGAGTATCAAGCACACAACCTGGCCTACAACGTATCGATGGAATTTGACGATTACGAATACCGATACAGCTGGGTTAAAAAAGGCCTTGCTTTCTTGAAACAGGGAATGCCTTTTAACAAACGCGACCATCGAATGCCCAGCAAACTGGGATTCTTCACCGGCAACAAAATGGGGAAGTCGGACGAGAAACTTTCCTTTCGGCGGATGTTCCGCAAAGACAATGAATTCCATCAAGAAATGTCAACTCACATCGCTCCAGATCTCTATGATCAACTCAGCTATGGACCTGACAGTTGGAAAATGGCTTACCAGTGGTACGCGTACTCACGGGATATGGTCGAAAAAGACAGCTGCCCCCAACGCGAACCAGACATGATGTTCTACATGTACCGTCCAGCCCAATTGCGAAATCAAGGTCTCGCTCTCCAAGAAGAATTTCGGTCCGACGAAATCATTCAGGAAGTCTGGCGCGAGGCAAGCGACGAGTGGACGGGTTACGGCAACGAGGAAATCTCTAACACTCAGGGAATTACTGTTTCTTTGGAAAAAATTGCTGACTACGAAAGCGATATTGAAGCCCAACGAAGAATCATTGATGAGCTCGTTCCCCCGGGGACCCGAGCAGAAATCATGGAAGACCTCATGAACGAGGCCAAGCTTACTGATTCTCAAAAAGCCGTGATGGCGATGGATCCAACGGAAAGAAACGACGAAGAGAATGCACTCGCAAGGGGCATTTCAAGATTCTTGAATGACAGTGCGAAAGGCCTTGATTTAACGATTGCGCGCGAAGCGAAAGAAGAAGACAGAACCCAAGCGGATCGGTCGGCACTCGAAATTCAAAGATTGCTGGAGCAAATTCGCACCTCTGATAAAAGTGCCGGTACCATTAACTATCGTTACTGGAAAGCTCGCAACCGCTCAGAGTCGACTCAAATGACCATTGCGGCTCGCCAGTCGCTATTCGACGCGAGAGAAATGTGGCGAAAGTCAATTTACGATGATGAGTACGACTTCGATTACAAAACCAAAACAAAGTCGATCACAAATCAAGGAGCGATCTCTCTGTACCTTACCGCCTTCAGCAAATGGGCTGAAGTCCTTGAGGATTATCCTGAACTCAAAGATGGTGCATTCGCCGATCAATTGATCGACGCCGTCAAAGAATATCAAGGTATGCTCAATGTTACTAATCGCGAATGGCCGGATGATTTTCCACTACAGTCATTCGTCGATTACAGAGCCGTAAACGGGTTTGCAGATGACTTGATTCCAACGACCGACGACATCGAAGAACGTCGCTCGGGACGCCAAGGAAATGACGACTCGGAATCGGGCGGGGATATTGGTGACGATATGCCCCCTAAGAAAGATGTCGACATCGGAGACGAAACCACTGCGTCCCCCAACGCGGCAGACGCCAAGGATAAAGACGCCGAGCAGCAGCCAGCGGCATCGTTAGACTTAACCGGCCCCGCCCCCAATAAAGTGAGCGGTGAAAACGCCGAATCGGAGCCAGAGGAAGCTGAAATTAAGAAGTAACCACTGAGGCATGAAAACGCCAACCGAGATTTTCTTGCTCAACCGCAGGGCGAATACGAATCCGTCAGGAAGCATTGGCTTTCGCATACGCCTTTAGCCCTTCCTCGAGACATGTCATTGCAGCACTTAGATCGCCCTCATTGAGCACGTAAGCGATTCTAACCTCATCATGTCCACAATCCGGGCTTGCATAAAAACCGGCTCCTGGAGCCATCATGACGGTTGCACCCTCATGTGAGAATTCTTCGAGCATCCAGCGACAAAAATCTTCAGAATCGGCCACTGGAAGTCGAACCATGGCGTAGAACGCACCATTAATTTCAGGACACACGACCCCTTCGATTTGATCCAAAGCCGCTTTCAATAAATCCCTCCGCTTCGCGTATTCTCCAACCACACCTTGGTAGTAATCGGGAGGAAGCTGGTAAACCGCAGCCGCGCCCAATTGTCCCAGCGTCGGCGGGGACAACCTTGCTTGCGCCATCTTGAGAATTGCCTCCATCAACTCCGAATTCCTGGAAATGACGCAACCAATCCTCGCCCCGCATGCGGAGAATCGCTTGGAAACTGAATCGACAACAATCACATTCTCTTCTAAACCTTCCAATCCAAGGGTTGAATGGTGAATCTTAGAATCGTAGGCGAATTCCCGATAAACCTCGTCAGCAATTAAAAACAGATCATGTCGTTTAGCAAACTCCCGCAGCTCATCGAGGGACTCTTCAGGGTATAGCATTCCAGTCGGGTTTCCAGGATTGCAAATCAGAATCGCGCGCGTTCTCGGGGTAAGCTTCTTTTCAAAATCTTCGATGGAAGGCAAGGAAAAATTGCTCTCGATTGTTGTAGAAACTGGCACCACAACACCGTCATTGCCCAAGGAAAATGAAACGTAGTTGGCGTAAAAGGGCTCGGGCACGATAACTTCGTCTCCCGGGTTTATTATCGCCGTAAAAATAAAATTCAGAGCCTCAGACGCTCCGGTGGTTACAATAATTTGATCTTCAGCCACCTCGTGGCCTAACCTCCCGTAGTAGGCACTGATCTGCTCTCTGAGTGACGCGATTCCCGCGGAGTGGCTATAGGCTAGGACTTTCAAATTCGCCTGTTGTATTGCTTCAAAAAACTGCGGCGGTGTTTCGATATCCGGTTGCCCGATATTTAGGTGAAATACCTTGGTTCCCTTTGCTTTGGCTATTTCCGCGTAAGGAACCAACTTTCGAATTGGTGAGGCGGGCAGCGTTCGTGCACGATCAGAAAATTTGGGCATGGAATAGGAATCCGAGGTTGTGGAATGCGGATATCTGAACATTCCCGGGTAGCCCACATCGAAACGGCGTCAGCCCCAACGAAGCCGGTTAACAAAAGGAGTGCTCGCAACTTTGCTACGTATGATGAAACGAAAACGCCTCAATTTCCAGAGGATGGAAAAGGAAAATTACACGATTGCGATAAAACGCAGGCAAAACTGGTTGGCAATCCGAACCATGGGCGGCAATAACCATCGAGAAAAGATCGACAAAAAAAACCGCCGGAATTTCCGACGGCTTTTTATGTCATGATTTTAAAAGCGATAAACTCGAAAAACTTATAGTCTCTTCGGATTCCAATCGCTTAAATCTTTATGATCTAGCTGACCATGTCTTTCAGGCCCTTAAGCGCCCGAACTTTGATGACCTGGCGAGCAGGACGTGGTTTTGCCCAAACCATTTCACCGGTTCCGGGATTTCGAACTTCACGCTTAGGCATTGCAGGTTTGTCTTGAACGACAATTTTGCAAAGACCGGGAATCGTGAACTGACCAGGCCCACCGGCCTGACAATTCTTTGCGATTTCTGATGTTAAAGCTTCAAAAAAAGCTGCGACTTCTTTTTTCGTGTGACCAGTTGCTTCAGCCATGTTGTTCATGATTTCTGATTTGGTCGGGGCTTTTGGGCCAGTCTTTTTCGCCATAAGACGATGCCTCCAATGAGTGTAGGTTTTGGATTTAAAAACTCGGAAACTCGGGGAAAACAAGTTCTTCCGAATTACGCGACGCGGAAATTAGACTTAGTTAGCCCAATAATTCAATACAGCTTTACCAAAAAACACGGGCAAAACCCGGATTTTTGCCCAAAAAATGCGTTTTAAGTGTTTTTTTTTGCAAATACCGCCTAATTTCGCCGGACATCTGGGATATTTCAACGGTTGCCTCGGGGAGAATTTCGTCGCCCGTACCAATTCAAAGTGCACGTGACTCGTCTGAATTGCTAAAATTCAAAAACTGGAGCAATTCCGCGGCACAGCTTACTATTTGCTAACACGGTTCATGAAAAACAAACTTAAAATTCTTGGCTGCGTAATTTTAATCGCTAATTCAAGTTGGCTTGTATTGGCAAATACAGATCCATTTTCACCGCCCAACAATTCAGCTGAATCTCTAGAAAAAACGGGGGACGTGCTTAAATTTCCCCACGACGAAGACGATTTACGCGCGATCCAAAGACAATACACGCAACAAATCCTTCCAACTCTCAAGCAATATTGCGGAGATTGCCATTGGGGTGACGGGGCGGAAGCGGACTTCAATCTGGAGGGGTATGCCACACTGGATCAACTGCTTAATGGACGCAAAAAATGGCAAAAGGTCGTCGTTCGAGTCGCTGCCAAAGAAATGCCTCCCAAAGACGATCCGCCGCTACCCGAGACTGAACATCGTGCATTACTGGATTGGGTCGACAATCTGCTCAACAGTGTCGATTGCACCGAAATTAATCCGGGGCGTGTTACCATTCGCCGATTAAACAGGACGGAATATAAAAATACGATTCGCGATTTGATGGGAGTCAATTACGAACCCGCTGATCAATTCCCCGGAGATGATGTGGGATATGGTTTCGACAACATTGCCGATGTCCTATCGCTTCCTCCAATCTTGATGGAAAAGTACCTCCAAGCCGCAGAGGAAATTACGACCTCCGCGATTATCGACCCTTCCGTGCCACGATTTACAGAAACCATTTCTGGGTCTCAGTTCAAAGAAACAAATGGATCCAGACCCTTTCAATCTCAACATGTGCTTTTGACCAACGGCACGATTTACTACCCACTCAAAATCATGGAGGCCGGCAAATATGAATTATCGATTGTTGCTTACGGAAGTCAGTGGGGAGACGAACCGGTAGAGATGGGCGTGGCGGTCAACAAGAAAAAATCCAGCTCAAAATCAGTCAGGGCAACCCAAGAGAAACCGGCGACGTTTACGCTGCCAGTCCGTTTAAAAAAAGGAGAAAATCTCCTTGAGTTTTCTTTCCTGAATGATTTTTATGAGCGAAATAAGGGCGATCGCAATCTTTACGTTGTCAGCGCTTCGGTGAGTGGCCCAACCGGCGCCCTTCCTCAAAGCCATCGCAACCTAATTCCCAATTCTCCGGATACACCTGAAGACCAAAGAATCGAAGCCGAAAAAATACTCAACCTTTTTATGTCCCGTGCCTACCGCCGTCGGGCGACTCAAGGTGAATTAAATCGGCTAATGAAACTCTACGATCAATCCCGCGAAGAAGGGCAGGGGTTTGAAGTCTCGCTTAGATTTACTTTTCAAGCGATCTTGGTTTCGCCTTATTTCTTGTACAAAGTAGAGGCTCCCACAGCCCCTGAGGAAACAAGAAACTTAAACGATTTTGAAATCGCCACGAGCCTTTCTTATTTCCTCTGGAGCTCCATGCCCGACAATGAGCTTTTCCGACTGGCCGCTCGTAAACAACTTTCCGACCCTGCCGAGTATCAGCGTCAGATCGTTCGAATGTTGAAGGACCCCAAAGCAAATGCACTCGTCGAAAACTTCGTTGAACAATGGCTTCAACTAGGCCACCTAGAGCATTTCAAACCTGATCCCGATTTATTTCCCGGCGTAAATCTCAGGATGCAGCAAGACATGGCGATGGAAACTAAGCTCTTGTTTGCCGACCTCATCAAACGCAATGCAAGTCTCCTTGACGCCCTTGATTCAGACAGCTCGTTCATCAATCAGCGTTTAGCCGAGCATTATGGAATCCCGGGAATTCGCGGCGAAAATTTTCGCAGGGTTTCAATGGCGAAATACGGTCGCCGCGGGTTAATGACTCAGGCAAGTGTATTAACACTGACCTCCAATCCGACCCGAACCTCTCCTGTAAAACGTGGTAAGTGGATTCTTGAAAATCTCCTCGGTGAAGAACCGCCACCTCCTGACCCGTCGGCAATGCAATTAGAAGATCAAGCAGAACTCCAGGGAACGCTTCGTCAGCGGATGGAACAACACCGCGCAGACCCTGCCTGCGCAGTTTGTCACCAAGTTATGGATCAGCTTGGATTCGCCCTGGAAAATTACGACGCGGTTGGTAAATGGCGAGACACTGATGAAACCAGTTCGATCGATGCCTCAGGGGAACTCCCCGACGGGACGCTATTCAAGGGTGCGATTGAGCTTCAGGAAACCGTAAAAACGAAAATGAAGGACAAGTTCGTAAGATGCATGACTGAAAAGATGCTTATTTATGCACTCGGTCGAGGTTTGGAGTACTTTGACGATTGTTCAGTCGATAAAATTATTGAAGAGATTGGACCAGGGGGTTATCGTTTTTCGGATTTGGTGATCGCAATTGCAACTAGCGATCCTTTTGTTAAACGCACAGGCCCACCCGCTACCGTTACCGATGAGTAATATTCCATAGGATTTTATGATGGGAAAACAAATATCGCGCCGCACGGTACTTCGTGGCCTGGGGACTTCGCTTTGTCTACCTTGGCTCGAGGCCATGTCGCAACCTGCACCGTTGATCGCGAACGTAACCAACCGACAGGCTTCCACTAAGCCTCCTGTGCGAATGGCGTTTCTATACGTCCCCAACGGCATGCACATGCCGGACTGGATTCCTCAGGGGCGAGGCAACCGTGATTTTAAACTCCAATCCATCATGGAACCCGTGGCCGCTCATCGGGAGAAAATGAATATCTTTACCGGTCTCTCCCTACATGGAGCTCAAGCTCTCGGTGATGGTGGAGGTGACCATGCACGATCCGTCGCCTCTTTTTTGACGGGCGCTCATCCTAAGAAAACGCACGGCAATGACATCAAAAATGGAACTTCGGTTGACCAAATCGCTGCTGAAAAAATTGGACATCTCACAAAATTAAAATCACTTGAACTGGGTACCGAGGGAAGTTCGACCGGTGGAAGATGCGATTCGGGCTACAGCTGCCTTTACACTTCTAATATTTCCTGGCGAACCGAAACCTCACCTTTGCCAAAAGAAATTGATCCGGCGGCTGTCTTTTCCAGAATGTTTGGTTCATCTGATGATGTTGAAAATCTTAAAGCTAAAGCAAAACAAGCGTCGGGTCGGAAAAGCATTCTGGATTTCGTTCGGGGCGAAGCTAAGTCTTTAAGCAACTATCTAGGTCAACAGGATCGGAGAAAACTTGATGAATATTTGTATGCGGTACGAGATATTGAACGGCGCCTCGCTTCGACTGACAAACTCGAAAGCTCCGACGATGATCATTCTGATTTTCCCAGACCTGTCGGAGTGCCTGCTGAATATTCGCAACATGTCAAAATTTTACTCGACATGATGACGCTCGCCTTTCAATCAGACACCACGCGCATCTCCACTTTCATGTACACCAACGCAGGTGGTAACCGAGCCTACCGAAATTTGTCAATCCGCGAAGGTCACCACAACATCTCCCATCACGGCGATTCACGTGACAAACAACAGAAGATCAGTAAAATCAACCAGTACCACATGAGTTTGGCAAATCACTTCATCTCAAAACTTGATTCCATTGAGGAAGGCGACGGTACCTTACTGGACAACTGCATGGTCATGTATGGCAGTGGAATTGCCGATGGCAACTCGCACGCCCACGACAATCTTCCAATCATGATGTTTGGTAGTGGAGGGGGATCCATTGAAACGGGTCGCTTCCTTCGATTCCGCAATCGTACTCCATTGACGAATCTTTATGTCTCCATGCTCGACAAGATGGGGTCTCCAGTCGACTCCTTCTCTGACTCTAGCGGAAAACTAACAGAGCTCGACAGTTGATTCGTCAATTTAAGCTTTTATTTCCCAACGTTACCAGCCAACCATTAGCTTGGCGTCGAACGCAAAGAAACAGCACCAATCATGCGCAGTGAAGATAAACGTTTCATGCAGCTTGCCATCGAAGAAGCTTGCAAAGGGCAGGGCAGGGTGGAACCGAACCCGATGGTCGGGTGTATCGTTGTCGCTGACGATGAGATAATAGGCCGAGGCCATCACGAATCCTTCGGCGGTCCGCATGCTGAAGTCAATGCAATTGCTTCGGTTGCTAAAAAAAACATTCACCGGATCGACGGGGGAACTGCTTACGTCACACTCGAACCATGCTCACACACTGGTAAGACGGGCCCGTGCACCACGGCTCTAATTAGAGCCGGGCTATTGAGAGTGGTAGTGGCTCACCAAGACCCAAATCCACTTGTCGCCGGACAGGGCATTCAACAACTACGAAACGCCGGTATCGAAGTAACCACTGACGTGCTTACTGAACTCGCCCAAGAGACCCTTGCTCCCTATTTGAAATGGACTCAAAAACAAAAACCATGGATTATTGCTAAATGGGCGATGACTCTTGATGGAAAAATAGCCACTTCGACTGGCGACAGTCAATGGATCTCAAACCCATCATCACGTGAGCTTGTTCATCAAATCCGCGGACGGGTGGATGGCGTCATGGTCGGAATTGGCACTGCGATCGCCGACGATCCAATGCTCAACGCGCGGCCACCGGGCTGTCGTGATGCAGCGCGAATTGTAATCGATTCCAAGGCGAGACTTTCTTCAGAATCAAAACTGGCCTTATCTGCTCAATCCCACAAAACACTTATTGCGGTTGGCCCCGAGGCTGACTCCCAAAATTGCGAGCGTCTCAAAACCCTTGGTTGTGACATATTTTATTCCAATTTAAAATTGGCGGACGAGCGTCTCAATGATGTCTTGACGTATTTAGCCCAGCTTGGCATGACCAATATATTAGTCGAGGGCGGGGGGAAACTACTGGGCTCGCTCCATGCCATGCGGGAAATAGATGAAGTGCATGTTTTCATCGGTCCAAAAATCGTCGGAGGAAGTGAAGCTTTGTCTCCGGTCGAAGGCGCTGGAATTGTCGACATGAGTGGCGCGACCAATCTATCCAATTTGAATGTTGCACAACTCAACAACGACATTTATATTTCGGGATATGTACAACGCTTCTGAATAAACAGCCGCGACACCCCAACAGCTTATTTGGGTGTGCCAACCTCATCCCCTCGTTCGGCGTTTATCTTCAACCGGGTTTTACCTTAGATCTAACTCGATTTCTTCTTTGAGGGAAGTTTCATCGACGGACGTGATACTGAATACGCTCTTATTGTCTTGCAGCTGTCTAAAAGGATCGACTCCATATTCAATTGTAATCGGGTACGATTGTCCCGCTGGGATCCGCGGAAGGGAGAAAAGAAACTCTTTTTTACCAGCATTCACTTGCTCGACCTGTAAACCTTGGGGCGGTTTTAGCATTGCCACACTCAGGTCTGAAGAGAACCGATTCGTCAAAGTAAGATTTGTGGCGTCAATATTTGATGTATTGATAATCGTGGCCGTTACAAGACATTTATTAGCTTGGACCTTTTCTCGCTCAAGTCTCAACTGCAGTTGGGAATTCGCGTTGCCCACTGGCGGCTCAAATCCGTTTAATAAACCACCTCCTTTAGGCTTTACCGTTAGGCAGTATGACTTCTTAAGTGTCTGCACTCCGTCCGCACTCACTTCCACCTCAAAGCAGTGCTTTCCTGCAGCTCGCGTTTGGAAGGTAAGCGTTGGAATATTGTCATTTTGAGCAGCCGGCATGAAAGAATTCTTAAACTCTGCCACCCCTTGAGGCTTATCAGTGTTCAACCGCACAAAAGCAGTTGGCCAATTAATCGCGATATTCACATTGGCTAATCCCTCACCACAGCGATTCCTGAGACTCAAATTCAACGAAATGCTTTCACCTTCAACCGCCTCGTTAGGGCCATTAATGCTCAGCTCAAGGCATGGTTGGATAATCTCTGTTTGAACCGGCGCCTCTGTGTTTAACCGATCTGTCTCACTGACAACTTCAAAAAATGCCCCTACACTTCCAAGCTTATTTGATTTCAGTTGAACTTTAATTTGCTTTGGCGTCCCGCCGGGGGCAACGTCTCCCAGATCCCACTGATAGGTATTGGCAAACTGCTGAGGGCTCGGCGAGCTAGAAATATAGTTGACACCTGAATCCAGGTTTTTCATTTTCAGCACAACGTCACGCGCCACGAGATCACCTGGATTCGTAATTTCGACGGTATACTCGAACGGCAAATCACTTTCAGCTTTCTCGGGGCCGAACGCGCGAATTGTGAGCGCTGGTGCTCTCCAAATCACGGTCGTAATGCCACTTTCAACAACCAATTCTGATTCACCGAAAATCGGTGGGCGGACAATATCCACCCGTACCTGGGTGGTTCCCGGTTCTAATTGACCTGCCGGCTGGCGTATCTGGGCAATGGCTTTTCCATTTGCGTCGGTAGTTGCCGTTGCCGACTTAGAGCCTGCGGGGGCGAATTCTGCGGGGGCACCGCCAACGATGGTGTAGCGTGCCTCCCAACCTTTGACCCCACCTCCATCAGCGCTACTCACCATTGTCGTGAGTGACTGGACCGTTCCTGCCGTTGCTCGAACAGGTGCTGGAACCGACCATTGTCCATCGACCCAGTGAATAACCGTCGAAGCTCGTCGCTTGTCCCACCCCTCCGATTTAGGTGCAACGGCCGTGACATAACTCGTTCCCGGTGATGAAGACGACAAGCTTACAAACGTCTGTCCCTTAGCCAAATTGATATCATCCGCAGGTGTCGGAGTACCTCGCGTTAAGACAATTCGCTTCAGACTTGTTCGGCCTTTTGCATACTGACCACTTATTTTTTTGGATGTTGGAGGAATCAACTTATTGAAGTTGGAATGATGATTTCCACCAACGTCGATCAATTCTCCGACGCTATTGTTGGACAACATCCACTCGAGAGGTTGGTTTTTAACGAAGTAACCGTCGTCTCCACACAATCCTGCCAAAACGACCACTTCACTGCCCACCGGTGCCACAATTCGAGAGGGAGTAATCACTATTTTTCCAGATTGCCCAGGGGATTTCCAGCCACTGACATCTGGAACGTATCGCTGCTTTTTAGCTTTTACCTTGCCAGTTCCATCGCAAGGCGGTGGAGTTACTGGCTGACGAAATGCGGGACCACCGGTGGACTGGTCCAAACCCATCTGCGGCTGCTTAAATTTCGGCGCGGTGAATGGCGGCGGTTGATACGCTGGAGCAATCGCAATCGGCTGGCCTAATTGATTGAAATTACCCGAATTATTCTGAGCAGACCGAGGCGTGAGTAATGGTGTCCCACCCTGTTTAAAGATCCGGGTTCCCGTTGGATCGATAGCTGGGACTCCTAACGAGGAACAGCCATTTTGAAAGCAAACTAACAACAAAAGAATACCAAAGACCGAGATTGTGAGCCTTAGACGAAAGTAAGATTTTTTCGATTGTAATCCCATGATTAACCGATCCGTCACTAGTTTGAGCGCAGCGGATAAAAACGCACGGGTTCTCCGCTGATATAAGCTGGAAAAACGTACCACACCAATTGATAATATGTTGCGTTTTTCCTACATGAAATGATGACAAAAGGCATCAACTCCATACCGGTTGCGACGGGTAACAGGGTTCTACCGGCAAGAAGGCGGCAACGGCCCCAAATCGCAGACATCAAAAGCTACCGAATACCTGGCTGGCGGCTCCAAGGCCTAACCTGTTTGGCAACAAGCAACAGCAGATATATCGAACGAAAATGAAAACTAATTCGCTTCTGTCGTAGCTGATTTCTTAATTCTAAAGACCTGCGAATTGCTCAATCAAAGCCAGTGAGCAAAGGCGGTAAGAGCGAATCTCTGAGCCCTCTAACTTGCGGCAATTATGAAAATCTCATCGGCTCAACTAAGGCCAATGTACTGACTTTGATTTCAGCTGACTTTAATCTTCAGCGTTAAAACCGCTCTTGAAATCAACCTGGAAATCGGCTGGCACAACAAACGGAACGTATTCACTGATTTGAGGCCCAACATTCAAAGGGTCTTTATTAAAAACCCACAATACGATCGCGTAAGCAATTGGAATTGCCATTAATCCACCAAAGACCACTTTAGTGAACTCAACAGTAGGGTTCTTAACTGATGTAGAAAATCTCGATTGCCATCGCAAACTGTGTCGTAAATTGCGGTCTGACCGCGACCTTTTACGCCACCTCTTGTCCTTTCGCGAAGACCGGCGACCAAATTTTTTGCGTTTAGAACCGAAACTTCCCTCGGAAGACTCGTTTGTAGAACGCCGCCTACGCGCACCCTCGACTAATTGAGGAGGCACAGCAAAAGTTTCTTTCTGAATTACAGTCGGCTGTTCCATCATGAGAGGAGCGTCAACTGACTCAGACGTTTCTTCAATAATTTCAAGAGCAGGAACAGACTCATTTAGGATTTCATTCAACCGATATTCTGTACTGCAATGTGGGCACCGTACTTTCGAGTCCGCCGCGGACTTCACCGGGACACGGACCAATCCCTCGCAACTCAAACAATTGCCAAGGATCGACGATTCTAGAGATGCTTGATCGAGATTATCCATATTTAATTCACAAAATAACAAGCGGTTTTGTTTGCTAATTTCAGTTCGAAGAATCGGCAACAAAAAAGAGTGCTGGCCGTTCTTGAACTGCCTAAGTTCTGGGCCTCTAAGTCTAATTGAAATTTATACCGCTACCAAATAGAACCGGTGCGTTCTGGATATCCTCCGTATTAACCGTTACAAACCGTAAATAGGGACGAACTTCTGCCGGAGATGAGACATTAGGGCCTCATGCGAGAGTCCATTGCCTGTTACCCGTTGTCCCAATTGCGGGCCGGACAAACATTGGCCGAGTTGATGAACTTCTCTGTTCAACCAGTTTTTGAGAGGGGCAAATTCTCCCGTTTGGAACATTGCGTCCAGGTTACCCAATTGCGCACTTGCTGCATCGAAGATTTGACTCGCATATAAATTCCCAAGTGAGTAGGTTGGGAAATAGCCGACTAACCCAGCACTCCAATGCACGTCTTGAAGAACACCGCTTGCAACGTCCGAAGCTTCGATGCCGAGATAACGTTTGTATTTTTGATTCCACGCCTCAGGAAGATCATCGGTATCAAGCTCACCGTTGATTATCGCCTGCTCTAACTCAAATCGAATGATAATGTGGAGGTTATAAGTCGCTTCATCTGCTTCTACACGAATCAGAGATGGCTCCACATGGTTGATAGCTCGATAAAAATCCTCCAGAGATACTTCTCCCAACGCTTCCTGAAACAAGCTTTGAGCCTCCGGATAAAAGTAATTCCAGAAACTGAGCCGTCTACCAACTAAATTCTCCCACAACCGGGACTGAGATTCATGGATGCCGAGGCTGCAAAACTTCCCAGGAGGCAGACTGTAATATTCAGATCTCAAACCTTGCTCATAAATCCCATGCCCAGCTTCATGGAGCGTCCCAAAGAATGAACCACTAAAAAAGTTCTCATCATAGCGTGTTGTAATCCGACAATCTTTGGGCCCCATTTCTGTACAAAATGGATGATGGGTTACGTCTAATCGACCTTGCTGATAATCGAATCCAATCCGCTCGGAAGCTAATCTCCCTAATTGACGTTGTTGACCGACAGGGAATTTCCGACTCAGAATATCAACAGGCGCGCGATAGCTGGATTCTTTAATTTTGGTAACCAATGGAACTAACTCTCCCCGCAACGCTTCGAGAATCCCAACCACCTCCGATGTTTTGGCCCCGGGCTCATATTCGTCTAGTAATGCATCGTACGGCACCTCGACATAGCCAATCGCTTCTGCTTCAGATTTCTTCAGTTCAAAAATCTTCTTAAGCTGGGGGGCGAATACCTCAAAGTTATTTTCTCTTCGAGCCTCAACCCACTTGGTCTGCCCAATCGAGGCAGCTCTTGCTAACTCCATCACTAAAGTAGCAGGAAGTTTCACCCTCTTTTCATATTCTCTTTTTAAAATACGAATCGTTGCCCCTGCATCGCTTATAGGATCTTCCGCCAACGATGAATCGGCGAGATTGTCCAGCCATTCACCAACACGAGGATCCGTCTTTCGCTGATGAATCAGCCCTGCTAGATGCGTTATTTGCTCGGAACGATAATCACTGGCCAATGCAGGCATCTTTGTGTGTTGATCCCATTCCAAAAGTGCGGCAGTTGAAACTAAATAACCAGTCTCCCGAACATGCTCCAATAACCTTCTGTAATTAGGATCGTTTGATTCGACTTTTGACATGATCACAACACTCAACCAAGAAACTAAGGAACATTATTACGGCTTTCAGATGGCTCAGCATCCACTCTGCGGGAGCGGTTCACTAGCCTACAAAAACTAATCAGGGGCACAATGGGCTTATATTTTCGATACAACAACACCGCATACCCCTCGGTGCTGATTCCAAATTCCATTGTCCTCAACACCTCATCCACTCGACCGATGACCCAGTTATAAACCAAACCAACCTGAAAGTTGGGGATACGGTTCTCAGCCGCAATACCCTTGATTCTGGAGGGATCGATGGCCATTTCAAATCAGCTGGAAACTAACGCTCTAGCCCTGTCAGACGGATACCCTCTTTATCAATGATAAAATATAACTCAGTGAACGTTTTAGCCGTTGCCTTCATCAAAATCCTGCGGGATTAACGCGCGGAACCAACGGATTCATGGACTCCATCCCCGTTTTAACCGCTATTTACAGTGGCAACTCCTTTAAACCGAAGTCTAACTAAACCAACTTTTCTTACCCCAAAATTTGCCTTGGACTTAATTCAACTATCGCTGATCGGGCTTGCGATTCCAATCGTCTTGTTCACCGTTTACTGGGTGATCCAGTACCAAATTAATGACTCTGGTGTCGTAGACGTATTTTGGGGCGCCACAGTCGCGATTATCGCAACCGTCTTTTGCCTTTTTACCTCGGGAGATCCAACGAGGCGCTGGGTAGGGGGGGTGTTGATTTCCCTTTGGGCTCTGCGGCTGAGTTATTACCTTTTCTTTCGGTGGCGATCTCACGAAGAAGACGCAAGATACGTTGCGTTAAAAGTCAAATGGGGACCGCAGGCTCAAGCTCGCATGTTCAGATTTTATCAGATGCAGGGGCTCGGTTGCTTTCTGTTTGCGTTGCCGTTACTCGCAGCAGGGGCAAACCTTGCACCTTTTTCTTGGCCTGATTGGATTGGCATTTTAATTTGGGTTGTTGCTATCAGCGGTGAAGCAATCTCTGATCAACAACTGGCCAGCTTTCGTTCCCGCCCTGAGAATCGCGGTGAAGTTTGTAACGTTGGTTTGTGGCGTTACTCACGCCATCCCAACTACTTCTTTGAGTGGTTTCACTGGTGGTCTTATGTGATGTTAGCGATCACTGCCCCGTTCGGTTGGCTTACAATTTTAGCTCCTGTTGCAATGTGGTTTTTCCTTAATCGAGTAACGGGAATTCCGTTGACCGAGATTCAGGCGATCAAGTCCCGCGGAGACAAATACCGTCTCTACCAAAAATCAACCAATGCATTTTTCCCTTGGTTCCCCAAGCCTAACTCGCAAGATTAGTTTTGGAAATCTGAGTTCAGATTCGTCATTCGCCCGGATGTCGAATCTTCAAAGTCATTTAATCAAATCAATAAGTTTGCAACGACATGATTAATAAATTCATTGACTGGACCGAACGTGGTTACGTTCCCGATAGCTTGCTGAGATTGGGGATTCGCCGTTTATTAAAAACACGACTCGCTCAAGCCGATGCTGGATCGCCCGAAGCT
>CALKNI010000087.1 GCA_938091115.1 uncultured Pirellulaceae bacterium
AATTTCAAGATGCGGTTTCATTTTTTCAATGAATGCAGAAACCGCAGTCTTCAACTCAGAACCCTTTAGACCTTTTGGACCGACAGCTCCCGTTACAATCGTCGAACCGCCAAGCTTTTTTAACAAACGCATCTCATCGCGGAGCCCAAACGGTCCAAGTTTATACTGTGTAATACAACCAAGCCGGACTCCGTACTTTCCTAGCAACTCAACAAATTTATCCTCTCCCATTTTGTCAAGTTGTTCACGCTGATTCCCGTGAACCTTTGGCCACAGATCAATCGCCGAAGCTCCAATCTTTTTCACCTCTGGCAGAATTTCTTTAAGATCCGTAAACCCATACATGCAGGAACCCAACATGTACTGAAACTCTAATTTCGAATTTGAATCTTGAATTATTGGACTGCGCAAAAAGCCCGGAAGTGTTCCAGCCAGCGCAGCAACACTCAGGAATTTTCGACGATCTGGAGAATAGCTCATCGTATTTCAAATCCCTCCCGTTGCTGTCGCTTGAGCCACTGATTGGCCTCGGGGTCCTCTACGAATTGTTCGAGCCTTGGATCCCATTGCAATTCCCGCCCCAGTCGCATCGAGATATTCCCCAAATGGCAAGTGGAAACACTGCGGTGCTGACTCCCAATATCCGAAATAGGAGCCTGACGCGATTCGATACAATCAAAGAAATTGCCCATATGATTAACGATGGCATCCAACTTCCCCGCCCGCAACGGACGCTTAAGATTATCCTCACTGTAGATTTCCCAGTCCTCACGGGGCAACGGATTTTCCTTTAGCTGCTCCACCGGCGCACCGGTAATTTTCCCGCGGTTTACAAATAGTCTACCGCGATCACCGGTGAACAATATCCCGTTATCGCCTGTGTCTCGAACAGACATCGTCACTCCATTTTCAAACTCGTAATCGACCTTGAAATCGACCGCAACATTGAAACCGTTTTCGACAGAGGGCATCGCACCGACCCCGCTGACCTTGATCGGAAACGAATTGATTGCCCATTGGGCAATATCTAAATGGTGAGCCCCCCAGTCCGTCATTTGGCCACCCGAATATTCATACCACCAACGGAAGGTGTAATGGGAACGCTCTTCGATAAAAGGGACATCCGGCGTCTGACCTTGCCATAAATTCCAATTCAAATATTTGGGCGGATTCGTTATTTGCAATGACCCGCTCGTTTTATTTTTTCCAAGAACGACCCCAACATGCTTCAACTGACCAATCCGTCCTGCCCGAACCATTTCAACTGCTAAACGAAAACGGTGATCGCTTCTTTGCCATGAACCAACCTGCACTACACGACCTGTTTCCTTGACAACATCGCGAAGCAACTTTCCTTCGTCGATCGTAAGAGTGATAGGCTTCTCACAATAAACGTCCTTGCCGGCGCGACACGCGTCCACAACCATTTTCGTATGCCAATGATCGGGGGTTCCGATGGTGACCACGTCGACATCTTTTCGGGCGATTAGTTGTCGATAGTCTTCACAACTATAAGGGGTACTTCCGAAAGACGCTTTTGCCTGATCACGAACGTTGCGATCCACATCGCAAACCGCAACAATATCTCCGTAAGCAGAGGCTTGGTTAGCAAGCACACTTCCTTGATACCTTAACCCGATGCACCCCACCCCCAAGCGTTCTAACTTGGAACTAGATTTACCAGAAACCGCTGCAAGCTTTTCCCCGAGCCAATACCCCGGACTCAAGCAACCGCTGACTGCCAAGGTTTTTAAGAAGTTTCGCCGGGGATTTACACTGCCTGACATTTTCATTCGTTAACCAATTGAGCGAGACGGATAAAGCCTGATAACACGAAGACGTTACAGGCGCCACAATCAAATTAGTTTAAGGTAGCCGCCGCTGTAAATCAAAACTTGCAGACTAAGACTCATTCACTATAGCCAAGGCACCGCTTCAAACTTCGAGCAAGGCAAATTGCAAGTGAGAAAGACGGCGTCCTCTCGATCACCGGAGATTGCAGCACGACAGCCAAAATGTGCTGTACTCTCGCCCGAACCCACGCCTCGCCAAACATGAACGCACACTCAATTCGCCTCGTCCAGAAAGCTTAAGCAACAACATCCCATCTCAAAGATCAGGCGTCGATATGTTTCTGATCAGTGACCTCAGAACTCGATCGCCACGCGAGACGATCTGTTGCGACATGGTACTGCGGATCTTCGGAGATATTAATTTCGACTAAGTCCCCTGCTTTTTTGAGAAGCGTTCGGCACTCTGGACTTAAGTGTGTCAGGTGCAGGCGTTTGCTAAGACTCTCATATTTCTCAGCCATCGAATTGATTGCCTCCAACCCGGACTGGTCGTAAACGCGCGAATAGTAAAAATCTAAAACAACATCATCCGGGTCAGTCGCCGGTTCCAACATTTCTTTAAAAGAGGAAACCGATGCGAAAAACAGAGGGCCGTGCAACTGATAAATCTTACTGCCAAATTCGTTGTATTTAATGTCGGCTCCCATATGGGTCGCGTGTTGCCAGGCAAAGACTAACGCAGAAACAATTACGCCGAGAATTACAGCCGAGGCGAGATCATGCATTAACACGGTGTAACCAGCGACCAAGATCATCACCAACATGTCACTGATTGGCATTCGATTAAACATTTTCAGTGATGCCCATTCGAATGTTCCGATCACCACCATGAACATCACTCCGACCAACGCCGCCATTGGAATTTGCTCAATCAGAGGAGATAGAAAAAGGACAAAAAACAGCAGACAAACTGCAGCCGTAATTCCTGACAGCCGTCCGCGACCTCCCGAATTAACATTAATCAACGATTGTCCGATCATCGCACACCCGCCCATTCCACCAAATAAACCGCAAACGAGATTGGCGACTCCCTGACCTACGCATTCACGATTTCCCTGCCCTCGGGTTTCAGTAATTTCGTCTACCAACGTCAAAGTCATCAACGATTCGATCAAACCGACACCGCACAAGACAATCGCAAACGGCAGAATGATCCCAAGCGTCGTCCAATTTAATGGAACCATCGAGTACTCCAGGAAAAACAATTTCGGTAGTCCGCCACTAATTCCACTCACCAGCGGGGGCTGAGCAGCCTCCGCACCCGTTGTATTTTTGCTCCCCAATGGAATCGCCGCGATCGTCCCTGCAGATGCCGCATTTGACTCCGCTACAATCGTTGGCGATGGATGAGTTGCGTGCGAAGCCGCAAGCGAGTTTGTTCGCAACATATCCCCAACAGTCGCAACTGTGTTCATTTCAGATGACGAATTAGAATTGACCACAATCGCAATGAACGTAACGCTTAAAATAGCGACCAATGATGCTGGAACCGCGCGTGTTAGCTTGGGCAGAATCCAAATGATCGCCATCGTAAAACCAACCAGAGCGAGCATTAACCAAAGCTGAGGGCCTTGAACAAACGCTAACTCTCCGTTGCTGATAGTTTGAAAACTACTCAACTGAGCCAATCCAATGACGATTGCCAAACCGTTAACGAAACCTAACATCACCGAATGAGGTACCATCCGGATCAGCTTTCCTAATCGACCGATTCCAATAGCCATTTGAAGAAGGCCACATAGAATGACCGTTGGGAACAAATATTCGATTCCATGCATTGCCACCAACGAAACAACGACGACCGCCATAGCCCCGGTAGCCCCAGAAATCATTCCGGGGCGGCCTCCACACACTGCCGATATTAAGCCAATAAAAAATGCCGAATATAAACCAATCAGCGGTGAAACCCCTGCCACAAACGCGAAAGCAATCGCTTCAGGCACTAAAGCCAATGAAACGGTAACGCCAGAAAGAAGGTCGTTCTTAAGTGAGCCTGACTGGGGACGAAAAAAATTGAGCATGCAAGTTCCTGGTTGATTACGAATTCGCCCTAACAAGCACGTTATGGCGAAACTGCCGATCACTTCTAAGAATGATCCTCAACGCCAAGAGTTGGCGGTGCGGCAGCACTTCAAAAGATCGCAGATAGGTTCCGCTCCTCGGAACACCATCGAGTCGATGAATATAGTTATCAACGCGTTTGGGTCAACATCGAACTAGGTTAAAACAATGCCTTAAATCAAGGATTGGGCCAAAAGTTAAAGCAAATAAACGCATCAAGGGCGCGAGATCTCCGTTAGCGTCTAATCTGGTAAGACCATTTCACACTAAACCGATTTCCTGCCGCTTGCCATATCGAACCTGGGAACCTCAAAATTATTGCTAAAACAATTACGAGAAACCTGCCACTATGCGAACATGGCTTAATCCAACATTAAAAAATCGTCGCTCTCGCTATAACCCCGAAAAAGAAACGATGTTTCACTCATTTAGGGAGTTGATGTTTAACTCCCTCGCAACGATTTAAAATTAGCAAACCCTCCCAACGCACGGCGAACGAAGATTCCAACGTCAGTTGGAATCCTCGGCAAAGCTCATCGAGTGCTATCCCATTTCGTTACATCGGCTCTAACTAGCATCCCACCTCAGGTTGACACGTTTTTAATGCTTCCTTACAGAAATGCATCCTAAATTTTCTCATTCTGAAACTCCGATGGCCTTTTTAAAGATCCTAGCCTTTACCTGCTTGATTATCCTGATGGCGTTGGGGACTCTTCCTCAATGCACAGCGGCGCAAGGACTGTTCTCAGAAATTAAAAATAACGTCCGCAAGCAACCTACTGCCAAAACAAAGAAGAACCGCCAGGCTCACTCTGCTCCATCAACGGAACCGTTAATCGACAGTTTCATAGGTGAGGACGTTACCGATGCTATCGGGCTTGCTGTAATCGGAGCTATAAGCATGCCGTTGGCTTTACCAATCTCAATTGCCGAGG
>CALKNI010000088.1 GCA_938091115.1 uncultured Pirellulaceae bacterium
CTGGAGCGAATTATTCGAATCTCGCGTCGCGAAGAGAGCTGGTTTTGAAAGCCCGCTTGATGACGGGCTGTTCACCAATTAATTTCAGATATTCAAAGGCCTCAGACTAGGCATTACACTCTCTACCCCAACTTTTATTGGAACTAAAGTGAGCGAAACGAAACTCTCCCACATTCAAAGCCAGCAACATTACCGCCGCGCGAAACAACTGATGCCGGGAGGCGTCAACAGTGCTGCTCGAGCTTTTGGAGCAGTCGGCGGGGAACCGATCGTTTTTGAACGAGGAGAGGGAGCCTACCTCTTTGATGTCGACGGCAATCGATACATTGATTTTATTGGCAGCTGGGGACCTATGATCTTTGGCCACCAGTTCGAACCAGTCAAAGAAGCTGTACACGCGGCAGTCGAACGCGGTACCAGCTTTGGTGCACCAACTGTTGCCGAAAACGAATTAGCCGAGTTGGTAATCGCCGCCGTACCGAGTGTGGAAATGGTCCGGCTGGTAAATTCTGGAACCGAAGCCACTATGAGTGCGATCCGCCTGGCTCGGGGCTACACTGACCGTGATCTCGTCATCAAGTTTTCCGGAAATTACCATGGCCACGTCGACAGTCTCTTAGTGGCCGCTGGAAGTGCTGCTGCCACTCTTGGCGTACCCAATTCTCCAGGAGTCACCGAGGGCACAAGCCGCGACACTCTGGTTTTACCCTACAACGATTGTGCCTGTTTAACAGAGACATTCAAAAAACACGGCGATTCAATTGCAGCGGTCATTCTTGAACCTGTTTGCGGAAACATGGGCTGCGTTATTCCAACTCCCGATTTTTTACAGACACTTCGAAAAACGACTGAAAAATTTGGTAGCGTTCTGATATTTGACGAGGTGATGTGCGGTTTTCGCGTTGCCCACGGAGGTGCTCAAGAAATTTTTGGCATTACACCAGACTTAACCACCATGGGCAAAATCGTTGGCGGTGGACTTCCACTCGCCGTCTTTGGTGGCAAGCGTGAGATCATGCAACACGTTTTACCTGCTGGTAAAGTTTTTCAAGCGGGAACGTTATCCGGAAACCCTATCGCAACAGCCGCCGGAATTGCAATGTTGAAGGCTTTGAGAGATCAGGCCCCCTATGAGTATCTGGAAGGCTTAAGCCACAAACTTGAATTCGGCTTGAGGGCCGTCGCCGAATCCAATGGAATAGAACACTGCATTCAGCGTGTCGGCAGCATGATGACGTTATTTTTCCAAAACGGCCCAGTGACCGACTGGGATTCGGCAGCTAAATCAAAGACCAATCTGTTCTCAAAATACTTTTGGGGCTTGATCGATGAGGGCGTTTATATGCCTTGCAGTCAATTCGAGGCTTTATTTATCTCTGCAGCGCACACCGAAGAAGACATCGAACACACAATCAAAATGGCTGATCGTGTATTGAGGGAAATCGTTAGGTAAACAACTCAGTCGTGAATCAATACCCTAATACTATCAATGCAAACTAGTTTGCGCCGCTCGACTAGGCCTTAACCTCTTTGAGCAACAGTAATTTTTTCTGGTAGCGACTTTGAACAATATCGGTCAAGACTAACACAGCCAGCACAAAGTAAAACGTAGTCTTCGTCATTGGCTCTACCTCGCTTCCAAAAATGTTTATGTGCGCCAGATGACCACCTTCGCTTACCAACATAATTCCAACCACGAACAAGACAAAAAGCCCGAGTACTTCATACATCCGATTTTTTTCAAGAAATGTGGCAACATGGTCGGACAGCCAGACCATCATGACTCCACTAATAACAATCGCAGCAGCCATCACCCAAAAGACGTCCGAAAGCGCCATCGCGCTTAAGATTGAATCAAATGAGAATACAAGATTCATCAACACGATCCAAAAAATAACTGCAGCTACCGTCTTTTTCTTTTTTTCACCACCGCCATGGTCGTCGTGTTCCAACCGCGTCATGTGCCAAATTTCCTTCATCGCGGTATAGATGATGAAACCGCCACCCGCTAAAACGATGAGGCTGTGCAGACTGAAACTCGCTTCAAAAATTACTAGATCAATCTTTGGCAAGGTCGTTTGTTCAAACCAGTCTTTGAGATAAACCAGAAAACAAAGTAAGCCAATACGGAGGAAGATCGCAATTCCGATCCCCCACGACCTTACCATTTGGCGTTTTTCAATTGGCGCATGTTTCGATTCAAGTGAGATATAGAGGAGATTGTCAAAGCCTAGAACCGCTTGCAATAAAATTAAAAATCCGAGGGTCGTCAAATTCGCGAGAAACCCTGGATCCCCCTCATCTTGCCCACCAGTTTCCAACTGAGCTACCTCGCCCGCACTATCAGGCTCAAAACCCCACGCTTGGGTTGCTTCGTTAAACAGTGAAAGGGCGACCAATCCGATCGCGGCATAGAACGTGAAACGGTAAATAATACCTAGGTAACGCATTTGCTTTCTCCCTCTTACTATAATCAGTGAGAAACAAAGTCTATCAAAGTCGTCGTTTGGTTTGCTACCCGTTTCATTAATAAAAATGAAGAGAGTTAACCAATCTATTTTGCCAAAAATAACCGCACGCAACCTTCTTGTGCCGAACCTCTAACACCAAGTCTTAATCTTTCCCTTGAAGTAAATCCTTCCGTTTTGATTCCGACGGGTCACATGTTTAATTTTGTTGTGATGTCTATTACAATTTCCTTCATTCGTCACAAAATCCTGATGGTAACATGGGACAATGAGAATTTTAAAGGCGGTCATTACCGCAGCCGCCCCGGACCAGAAGCAACTTCCCCTGCAAAGCCTCGTTGACCAGCAGGGGGAAACCAAAACAGCGCTCCAACTAATTGCTGATGAAGCCGTTACTGCGGGTATCGAAGAAATTGCAGTAATTATTTGCCCGGGCGAACAAGAGAATTATGTTAAGGCGGCTGGAGAACACGCCTCTCGCCTCACTTTTGTTGCTCAAGATTCCCCCCGCGGTTATGGAGACGCGTTGTTGCGAGCTCGAGATTTCGTTGGGAATGACCGATTTCTTCATCTTGTGTCCGACCATGTATATCTAAGCCAGCACCCGCGAGGCTATGCTGGCCAACTCATTGATATCGCAACCGCAGAGGACTGTGCAGTATCAACCGTACAGCCCACCCGTGAGAACCTACTGCCTTTTTTTGGCACTGTCGGGGCTACGAGGATTGCCAATCGGCAAAAGTTGTACGAGATCAAAAACGTAATGGAAAAGCCAACTCCAACGCAAGCCGAGCAATATTTAATTGTAGCGGGCCTTCGCGCCAGCCATTACCTATGCCTCTCTGGCATGCACATCCTCACGCCCACCATTATGAATCTTCTTGAGACCGAGTTGCAGGCCGCCAAGCCCGGCAGCAGCATTGCACTATCTCCAGCTCTCGAGCAACTCGCTAAATCCGAAAGATACCTTGCGACTGAAATCAATGGTGGCCGATATAACATTGGAGTCCAGTATGGACTACTGAAAGCTCAGGTTGCATTAGCACTATCTGGCAAAGATCGAGACGAGATTCTAACTGAATTACTCAACCTTGTTGCTGAAAGTAAACCCGCCTCGCCTCACCGCCCTTCATCGGGAGCCTAACGCCGATGAAACTTGATGCCACTGAAACCAATTCGACCGCCGGCAAGCATGAAACCTCTGACTGGCGAGCTAATCGCTTAGTTAACATCATTGAAACTAGCGACAACCAACTACGCAATCAGTCACTCGATGAGCTATGCAAGGGGGCAAATGTCGACGACCTTCTCAGCGATTCATCAGCCTTGGATAAACTTTGGCGAAGCACTGACAACCTCTACACTCAAGTACGCGCACTGTTTTTCCTTTCTGCCATTCACCGTTTCCATTTACCAAAACAATTCGATCGCGCTCGAACCGCACCGGGTAAAATCCCATTTGAAAGTTATCGACAATTACTCGAGCGGCGATTCATCGAGTCTATAGATTCATTATTAAAATCACAGAAAGAGAGCGGCCCAAGCGATGGGATTTCAAGTGCATTAGCCCAAGCATATCACGAACTCGGATTTCAACGCTTGGCAGATCAAGTCAGAAAAAGTGTTCGCACAGTGCGGGGCAATCAATGGATGTTTCGGACGGGTCACCCAGATGATCATCCGCTGAGGCTCCGACCCGAACTGCTTGCGAGAGATGAGCAATCACCGGCATTCCCAATCCTCTCAGAGACGACGGCAGTGAGGATGGACTTCTCTCACAGCGGCTGGAGTGATATTTTTTTTCTAGGAATGGATTTCCCCGCAGGTGCAAAAGTCATCAATGCTTCGATCAACCTCGGAGTCGTTGGCAGAGATGAGCAACCGCAACCTCCAATCGAATGCTATCTCCGTGTAATCGACAGACCAGTCTTACGCTTAGTTAGCATTGATCTCAAGTCGTCAGCCGAAATCCAAACGATCAGCGAAGTTTTTGACTTTGCTGCTGACTACCTTGGCCTTCTAAAAGCTGCAGTAATCGCCTCAGGAATCGTGCCTGCCGGCATGGATGGTTGCGGGGAATCGATCCAAGCCCTCCTTGAACGACTCGTTGGAACTGGATTAGGCATTGAGATTGTCAGTAAAGTCAACGATATCCCGAAGGGATCTCGCCTAGCCGTTTCCACTAATTTGCTTGGCTCTTTAATTTCACTTTGCATGCGGGCAACCGGACAAGTTTCGGCATTGGCGGGAAAACTGACCGAACCGGACCGCCGAATCATTGCGGCCAGAGCGATTCTCGGCGAGTGGATTGGTGGATCAGGTGGTGGCTGGCAAGACTCCGGTGGCGTTTGGCCGGGCATCAAGTTGATCCAAGGGGCTGAAGCTACCGAATCAGATCCTGAATGGACAATTAGTCGTGGACGCCTACTTCCTCAGCATTCAATTTTTGGATTCGACGAAATTTCAGAGGTGACGAGAAAGAAGTTACAAGACAGTTTGGTTCTCGTTCACGGTGGGATGGCCCAAAACGTCGGCCCAATCTTAGAGATGGTTACCGTGAAGTACCTCCTGAGATCATCCGAGGAGTGGCAGGCCAGAATCGAGGCAATTGAGATACTTGAAGAAATCAGGAAAGCGTTACTCGCGGGAGATATCCGTGCCGTTGGCGAGGCAACCCACCGCAATTTCCACGGCCCCCTTCAAAAGATCATCCCATGGTGTACCAACCTTTTCACCAACACTCTGATCAAAAAGTGCAAATCAAACTTTGGTAATCAGTTCTGGGGATTTTGGATGCTGGGAGGAATGGCCGGCGGTGGAATGGGCTTCATTTTTGATCCTTCGATAAAACCTGAAGCGAAGCGGTGGCTTCAAGAAATGCTGCAAACCACAAAAAAAGAATTCGAATCTCGGCTACCGTTCGCGATGGATCCGGTTGTATACGATTTTGCGATCAACGACCAAGGTACATTCGGAACATTAGCGCCTGCGGCAAACGCTCAAATGCCTTATGAGTATTACGCGTTGCTGATTCCCGAATGGTTGAGACTAGAACCAAGGGATTTATCAGCACTTTCCAGGTTTGAGATGGAAAACCTGGGCGCGGAATACAGAACCGAATTCAATGCCCCTAGGTTTCGAATTTTGGTCGAGAGCATTCTTCCCGATAAGGACAGCGAATTTGAGGCATCCGAATCACTTGACGATCTATTAACCCGGCATGGATTCGATCGCGAGCAACATGAACAAATCCGAGCTGATTTAAAGTCTGGGCGATACGGACTTGCGCAAAACCGACTTCCAATTAATACGACCATCGAAGATGTTGTACCGACTGACGTTGTCGATACTAAGAAAGCAATTGACCAAACTCATATCTCAATCGGTTGTGATGCGCTCCGTGAAGGTCGTGTCGCTGTCGTCACACTCGCCGCAGGCGTCGGTAGCCGCTGGACCGAAGGAGCAGGCGTCGTCAAGGGCCTATACCCATTCCACCAATTCGCTGGAAAGCACCGAAGTTTCCTCGAAGTTCATCTCGCCAAAAGCAAAAAAATCGGCCTCGAACATAACCGGCACTTTCCTCATGTCATCACTACTGGATACCTCACCGATCAGCCTATTCAACAACACCTAGCCAAGTTTTCAAACTACCACTATCCTGGCGATGTTTTAATCTCACCTGGACAATATGTTGGTTTGCGGACAATTCCAATGATACGAGATCTGCAATTCCAATGGGAAGAAATGCCACAACAGGTACTTGATGAGCAGCAGGAAAAAATGCGAGCAAGCCAAAGATCATCTTTGATCGCATGGGCCAGACAAACTGGAGAAGGCCTTGACTATCGCGACAATACACCGATGCAATGTTTACATCCGGTGGGACACTGGTACGAAATCCCTAATTTAATTCGTAATGGTACGCTCAAAAAACTATTGGACGACCACCCTCAGCTCCAAACACTGCTACTCCACAATGTCGACACATTAGGTGCCAACGTAGATCCCGGTTTGCTGGGCTTGCATCTGGCAAGCGAGAGGTGTTTGTCTTTTGAGGTTATCGCTAGGCGACTAGAAGATCGTGGTGGAGGTTTGGCCCGAGTCAATGGCCAACCGAGGCTGCTTGAAGGCCTTGCGATGCCTAGGGAAGAAGACGAATTCAAATTATCTTATTACAACTCAATGACGACATGGATCGACGTGGATCGTTTACTTTCCATTTTCGGTCTGGAGCGATCCGACTTAAACAACGCTGACAAAGTGGATACAGCGATCCGGCACTTGAGTAGCCGCATGCCAACCTACATTACGATCAAGGACGTAAAGAAAAGGTGGGGACACGGACAGGAAGATATTTTCCCAGTCGCTCAATTCGAAAAACTCTGGAGTGACGTATCTGGTTTGCCTGAGGCAACTGCAAATTATTTTGTGGTTTCATTTGCCCGCGGTCAGCAATTGAAACAACAGGCCCAACTGGACGCTTGGCTGCGAGATGGAACGGCAGACTATGTAAATACGATTTGTGATTGGAACTCCTAATTGTGAGAAAGTCACGGACTGGTGCCGCGTTTACATCTCAGCGAGTGACACCCGTCGGGCGTTTCAAGGGATCCATTACGAGACAACAAACTCCATAAACTATCGCAACAAAGCCCAACAAAACCACGTTCATTAACGCCCCCTGAATAATGGTAGCTGTAAAGCTGAAGGTCAATGCGGGAGCGAACGCATCCATCCCGGACCCTAACCCCGACATGGGGTAAAAAAGGCTCACAACATAGCCGCCACCCGATGTGGAAGCAATTCCCAAAAACATATCCAGAGGGGTCAGAACTGGAAACAGTGAAAAGACAATTCGGGTCAGATAACCAATCGTCGCGGCCCTACGAATAACCCGGTCTTGCAATGTCCGTTGAACAAACGAAGTGCACTCAAAAACGGTATAGCCAACTACATAGCAGAAAATACCAACATTCATTCCCACAATTGCACCGACCGTACCCCCCGTAACCATAAACCCCAAAAAGAAGCTCGGGCCGGCACACAAGTAGCAAATCAACAACCACTTACCGAATATCCACGGTAGCCCCCGTTTCTTGTATGTATTCTCAATAACGCGGGCTTGCACAGGGGCGTATTGGGTCGACGCTTGATACGGATTCCCCGACGTAGCATAAGGGTTGTTGCTATCTTGATCAGGACTTTCAATCATTCGATCGATTCACAAAAACGAATTAAACTTTCATCATAGACGGGTCTAGCAGTATAGTTTTAGACTCCAAACGAAGGTCAAGATTAGAAAGTTTTTTCCATCAAACTACTCCTCTTACCTTTTTTTGAGTCGGCAAATCCGTTGCAATCAAACCGCTTTCCAACGCGAACCCCAACCGCCTAGCTCTGATTGGCGAGCTTCGGATTCTGTTCCCCAGTCATTTTGATCAATTTCTGTCGGAAAGCGTTACAAAGCAATTGCATCTGGTCGACATTGAGTTGCTCAGTTCGCGCGTCGGCTCCGTGCCCAAGTTCAGCCAGCACTTCGTCAACATCTGACTTCGTCAATTGATCTTTAAAGGCGCTGACAGCAACGGACCGCATAAACTTCCGCCGATGAAAAAACATCGCCCTGACAAATGCATAAAAGAAATCAAGGTCCTCAAATTGCTTACGTCTCTCTGGAAAGTGCTGAATATGAATAATGGCAGAATCAACTTTGGGACGCGGCCAAAAAACCTTGGGAGACATAATGCGAACGATTTCCACATCACAAATACTCTGCACCCAAATACTCAAAGCTCCGTAATCTTTCGAACCCGGCCCTGCCACCAATCGGTCAGCAAGTTCCTTCTGAATGGTGACCGTCATTGTTTGGGGAACGATTTCCGAACGCAGCAGGTTTGAAATGATCGGCGTTGCAACATTGTACGGAAGATTAGCAGCCAGCTTGAAAACCCGCCCGTCCTCTACCTGCATATGATGCTTAATCGCAGCGATCACTTCAGGGGCAAACTGGTTTTTGTTCTTAAGAGCATCCTGTTTGAGCATTTGTATGTTGTCAAATACCTCTAATTCTTCAGATGCCATCTGGTAAAGATACTCATCGATCTCAACTGTAATGACGTGTGCAGCTTGCTCCGCAAACAAACCCGTTAGCGACCCCATCCCCGTACCGATCTCAAGAACGACGTCGTTTGAATTTAGTTGCGCACTTTTCGCCAAAAGGTTCAACAGATTCAAGTCGATTAAAAAGTTCTGACCATGACGTTTGTTCGGATTCAAACCTACTTCTTCGAAGCGCCTTGATAGATAAGAAACGGTTTGTCGATTGACTTTAGCCATGATGTTTATTTGCGTTCCAATTGTTGCTGGACGTACTTTGCCAGCAAATCAGTTTCAATATTTACGTTGTCCCCCACGGCTCGCCCCCCCAAAGTGGTGACCTCGAGCGTATGCGGAATTAATGCCACACTAAACCGTTTGGTTTCGACATCGACCAGCGTCAGGCTGATTCCATCGACTGTCACTGAGCCTTTCGACGCCATTTGGCGGGTAAGCTCTGTTGGAATTCCAAACCAATATTTCGCCCACTCCCCGTCTTGGCTGATTTCATCTACCACCCCGAGTCCGTCGATATGTCCCGAAACATAATGCCCCCCCATTCGCTGTCCAACCTGAAGCGAACGCTCTAAATTGACTTCAGAACCTGCACCCAGATCTCCGAGATTTGTTCGTTTCAAAGTCTCTTCGCCTGCCTGGAATGTTAAACAAGATTCGTTGATTGCAACCACGGTAAGACAACATCCGTTTATCGCAATACTGTCGCCCAGTGCAGCGCCCACAGAAACCAAAGGCCCTCTAACCTTAAGGTCAGCCGCACTCCCCTGAATCAAAATAGATTCGACGATTCCCTTTTCTTCGACTAATCCGGTGAACAAACTTCCAACCCTCAAACTTAAAGCGTGCCGATTTGGCTTACGCTTACCAACTTGGCTAATTAACTCCGGAAAGTAGAAGCCAAAAAACCCATTTTTTCAATGACAAATCGCAAGGATCCTTCCTCAAAAAGCTTTCTTGATCATAGAAAACGTTATAATCGATGATGTTAACGAAACTGAAGTCCATTCCCACAACCCACAACAAACCCATGCTCACATCCGCAAAACTCACTTTGAGAACTTTCACGCTATTGTTTTTGATTCTGTGCGGAATTTCATCAGTCGTGGCAGAGGATAAGTCAAAACCAAATTTCATTATCATTTTCACCGACGATCAGGGCTACAACGACCTTGGGTGTTTCGGATCCGAAAAGATAAAAACCCCAAACATCGACCAGCTCGCAGCAGAGGGTCGGAAATTTACCAGCTTTTATGTGCCCTGCTCAGTCTGCTCACCATCCCGTGCCGCTTTGTTGACAGGATGCTACCCAAAACGTGTCGGCATGGAAAAGCACGTACTTTTTCCAAAAAGTAATTATGGACTCAATCCTCAAGAGCATACGATCGCGAATCACTTAAAAGGGCTTGGCTATTCGACGGCCTGCATTGGGAAATGGCACTTGGGGCACCTCCCCGAACTACTACCCCGCCAACAGGGCTTCGACTCCTACTACGGAATTCCGTATTCGAATGACATGAATCACCCTGACAATAAAAACAAGCCAAAGATTTCAAGTGATGAACGCTGGACTAACCAAGCCTCAGCGATCACGCATTGGAACACACCGTTGATCGGTAACGAAGAGATTATTGAACTTCCGGTCGACCAGCGCACGATTACCAGACGTTATACAGATAAAGCAGTCGAATTTATCACAGCAAATAAAGATAATCCCTTCTTTCTCTACCTCCCTCATTCGATGCCTCATATCCCGCTGTACGTCCCCGAAGATGTTTATGACCCCGATCCAAAAAATGCCTATACCTGCGTCATCGAACATATTGATTCCGAAGTTGGCAGGCTGGTTCAAACCGTTCGGGACCTAGGTCTCGCCGACAACACTTATATCATTTACACCAGCGACAATGGCCCTTGGTTACAGTTTGGCAGTCACGGCGGCAGTGCCGGGCCACTGCGCAGTGGAAAAGGAACTACCTTTGAGGGGGGGCAACGTGTTCCTTGCGTGATGTGGGCACCAGGTCGAATTCCTGCCGGCACCTCGACCAATGCCTTCAGTTCAACACTCGACCTTCTGCCAACGATTGCCTCACTCACCGAAAGCAAATTACCGGGCAACAAGATTGATGGCCAAGACATCTCTTCAACGATGACATCGGATCGTTCGCCAAGAACCGATATGCTGTTCTATTCCGCCAGAGGTGAACTTCAGGGAATTCGCGAAGGCGACTGGAAATTCCTCGAAATAAACAAGGTCAATCGAAAAAACAAATCCTCCCAAACCACTTCTTATCTTTTCAATTTGAAAGATGATATTGGCGAACAAAACAATCTCATCACCCAATACCCTGAACGCGTGGCGAGGATGAAGATCCAAATGGAACGCCTCGATGACGAGATAACCAAAAACGCAAGGTCCGTTTGGCGAAAAACCGAATGACCGCGATCACCTGCGACCGCCCTGCACAAAAAAAGACAACGTTAACACTGAGCAACGGGTGGCAAAACCAACGTTGAAGAGCAGGGTGGTTAGTTCGCAAACTCACGAAAGGAACCCCTTTCGAAATTTCGATGAATGGTGACAATATGTTCCAATCACCTTAAGAAACCAAAGTAATTGTGGAAGCTAAACATGGATAACATTGTAGAAATTAAAGGCCGCCAGATTCTCGACAGCCGTGGGAATCCGACAGTAGAAGTCGATGTCACTCTCGCCGACGGCTCATTCGGATCCGCCGCCGTTCCAAGCGGCGCCAGCACCGGAGCTCACGAAGCTTGGGAAATGCGAGACGGCGACAAGTCCGTTTACATGGGCAAAGGTGTAACCCAGGCTGTGGCCAACATAAACGGGCCGCTGGCAGAGGCACTCATTGGAATCAATGGTTGTGATCAGGGCTTAATCGATCAAACCATGATCGATTTGGATGGAACTGACAACAAATCAAACTTAGGGGCCAATGCGCTTTTGGGTGTGTCACTTGCTTCCGCAAAGGCCGCCGCTGTTTTCTGTAACCAACCCCTCTATCGCTATCTTGGCGGGGCCGCCGCGACGCTTTTGCCCGCTCCCATGATGAACATCGTCAATGGTGGAGAACACGCCGACAATTCTGTCGATGTCCAGGAATTCATGGTCATGCCACTCGGCTTCGAGACCTTTAGCGATTCATTGCGTTGCGGTTGTGAAATTTTTCATCATCTAAAGAAAGTTCTTCAAGATAAAGGACTCAACACAGCTGTTGGCGATGAAGGGGGGTTTGCACCAGACTTAGGCAGCAACGTCGAAGCCCTCGACTTGATCATGATGGCGATCGAAAAAGCCGGATACGAACCTGGCAAGCAAGTTCAAATTGCACTCGATGTAGCCGCCACCGAATTTTATGACGAATCCAAAGGCGTCTATAAAATCGATGGCAAAGAGCTAGATTCCGGCGCAATGGTTGACTTCCTCGTTGACTGGGCTGACAAATACCCAATATGTTCTATCGAAGACGGATGCAGTGAGGATGACTGGGACGCTTGGAAACTACTGACAGACAAATGTGGTAACCGAGTACAACTAGTCGGTGATGATCTTTTCGTAACCAATACAACGCGTTTGCAACGCGGAATTGATGAAGGCATCGCAAACTCAATTTTGATCAAGGTAAATCAAATTGGAACTTTGACCGAAACCATTCAGGCAATCCAATTAGCGCATCGAAATGGATACACCAGCATCTCAAGTCATCGAAGTGGCGAAACAGAAGATTCAACCATTGCAGATCTAGCGGTTGCGCTTTCGACAGGGCAAATCAAAACAGGTTCCGCGTCACGAAGCGACCGAATGGCTAAGTACAACCAGCTCCTTCGAATCGAAGAGCAACTTGGAAACTCCGCCGTTTACGCTGGCCCTTTGTTTGGCAAAAAGTAATTTAAAAATTTCCGATCGATAGTTGCTTGATTGGCACTGTCGAGTTTAAATTTCAGAATATGTCCGTCGGCAACCCCGGCGGGCATTTTTTTGTAGAAACATCGTACAATCCGGCTCTTAGACCTTTTACAAATCACTTTCCAAAAGAAAAACTTGAAAACGCAATCCTCGAATTAACCCGACTGCAACTACGAGGATTTGTTTTTTTTACCTCACTCTTTTATAGTTTGAACAAGGCATCTCGAGACTTTGCCCCTGCAAACCAACTATACAAAGGCATTCTCGCTTACAATGACGTCTTGGCTGACCGAAAACTCGACCGTCCCTATGATCGCCGGTGCGATCCTAACCCTCATATTTGTCGCCTTTTGGGTTCATTCGCGGGAAAAGGCGATGCTGAAAGTTGCAATTGGCGTAGCGGTGATCACGGCGAGCATCGTCACCTGCGAGCAAATGGTCATTACCCAACGCGAAGAAGTTACCGACCAAATTTACGCTCTAGCAGATTCGGTGCAGCGCAACGACTTTGCCGCTATTATGGACTTTTTTAGCGAAGACCACGCTGAAACCCGTCAGCGTGCCGACGCCGAGATGCCGAGATACGATTTTCAAAATTGTCGCGTATCAGGCATCTTTAAGTTCAATCTTTTGAAGTTCACGCCACCGACTGCTGAGGTTCTATTTAATGTTTCCGTTACCGTGCGGGTCGATAACGGCGCCGAACCACTTTGGGGGCAACGGAGAATCAAGCTAACTCTTGAAAAAAAGGAAGAGGGCGTCTGGAAAATCATCGATTATTCCCATAGCGACCCAAGGTCTGGAATAACACTCTAAGAAAATCTATCTTGAAAAACGATAATCGCGAATTGGCATCGACTACATCCAACAAAGCCCGTTTAGTTTAAATTGCGTGACTGGTTCCAATCGACGAGTTCTCGGTAGGCTACGCCGTCTCCTCCAAAAAGATCTAGGGCGGACCCAACTGTCACATCGACCTTGTGCTTGCTCACTTCCGAAACAAGGCGAATATCATCCATCGAGGCAACGCCGCCGGCATAAGTCATTGGGATCTTGCTCCACGTTCCCAACAAATCGATTAGCTCAACATCCACACCTTGGCAGAGACCCTCGACATCCGCTGCATGAATCAAAAATTCATCGCAATAACCCGCAAGTCGGTCTAGCGTCTCGAAGGTCACGGGCAGATTTGTCAAAGTCTGCCACCGATCCATAGCTACCATCCACCCTCGTTCTGTACGCTTACAACTTAGATCGATTACTAAACGTGAAGCACCGATTTTTCGTTCGAGTTCGATTAGTTTTTGCTCTAAAAAATGCCCTTCTTCATCGAATAGACAGCTTGTTACGATGACGTGACTTGCACCTCGATCAAGCCATTGCGTGGCGTTATCTTGCGTGACACCACCTCCCACCTGCAGTCCACCGGGAAACGAGGAAAGAGCAGAAATCGCAGCATCCTCATTACCAGCACCCAACTGGATTACATGGCCGCCTCGCAGGCTATCCGACTGATACTTCTCTGCATACCACGCCGCTGAGCGTTCTGATACAAAATTGACGACCAGATCGCCCTCCTCCGTCACACACTCGTGTGAATCGCAGAGTGTACCACCCACAATTTGTTTAACGTGGCCTTCGTGCAGATCGATACAGGGTCGGAAAAATGTCATATTAATAGTCTAACCCTAAACCTAAATATTCAAAACAACGCCCAATGTTTTACCTCAAGTGATTTCAAAGTGAATATTACAACCACTGGTTCAAATTTCTTTTACGCCTCACCCAATGTCTGCTACAATTCCGCCTTTTAACCAGCGTCCCCAGGAGAGAATCGTGAAAAACCCCATCCATTTTATCGCATTATTTCTTGCGGTTCTTTTTTTAACGAATAGCTCATCCGCCCAACACAGCGAACTCTCTATGATTCCCGACAATACGACCATCCTGTTTCTTGGTGACTCGATAACACAGGCAGGTGTTCGCCCGAATGGTTATGTCACCCTTTTCAAAAAACAATTGAAAGAGCACTACCCCGATAAAAACCTCAAAGTTATTGGCGCTGGTATCAGCGGCAATCGAGTCCCCAATTTACAAAAACGCCTTGATAAAGATGTTCTCTCAAAAAAACCTGACCTAGTGTTTATTTATATCGGTATCAATGACGTATGGCATTCGCAAAGCGGTAGAGGAACTTCACCTGCTGATTTTGAGTCGGGACTTAAAGAAATCATTGGTAAGATTCAGGCACAGGAAGGAAAAGTCATTTTGTGCACACCCAGCATGATTGGTGAAAAAACCGACGGAACCAATCCACTCGATCCAATGCTGGAAGAATTTTCAGCGATAAGCCGTCGCGTAACAGAGGCGACTGGGGTCCAATTACTTGATCTTCGAAAAAACTTCATAGAACACCTTAAAGAGAATAACCCAAAGAACCTTAGTAAGAACATTTTGACCTCCGACGGCGTACATCTAAATCAAGCAGGAAATCAATTTGTTGCAAAACAAATGATCGATGGTTTAAAAACGCATGTTACCCACTCACACGCGTCCTCGGTTGTTCGACATATCGTTTTATTCCAATTCAAAGATTCCGTCCCCCAAAGCGAA
>CALKNI010000089.1 GCA_938091115.1 uncultured Pirellulaceae bacterium
CCGTAAAAACTCCTCATGAAACTATAGCTCCGCTGTGGATTTAAGCGGACATCTTTTAATTCCCAGCCGACTTTGTTTTCCTGATTAAGTTTTGTCCGGGCTGCCGTCGTGGCTTCTTCTGGTGAGTGCCCGTAAACCAACATGGTTTCGGATGTTTCCGATTCGTTTGAAACGATCGTTGCGGAATAGGCCATGGGGACGCCGTGTGCAACAGGTTGGATTAGTTGCGGGATCCAGAGTGACAGAAAGAGCATGGCAAAGCCTAATGTCAGCGTAGTGAAAGCGGCGCGGGCAGTGAAGCGGGGCCAAACGATTCCAAGAGTTAGTACGACTACCAGCGGAGGAGTGATCAAGGAGTTGAAATGGGAAAGCGCGCGGAAGATTGACTCAAAACTATCAAACAGAGGTACCAGTGCGATACCGAGTACGGTTGCACCCACCGCAACAAAACGTGCAGTTTTTAAATAATATGCGTCAGGACGACCCGGGCGAAGCAATTTCCAAATGTCGATGACAAAGATTGCAGAGACAGCGGTAATCAATGTGTCCAGCGTGCTCATCAGCGCCGCGATCATGGCTGCCACTACAAGTCCAAAAAGTCCTGCAGTGCCACAAACAATATCCGCAACTTTTACGAAGATGTCGTCGGCAGCGACTCCATTCACTTCGGCGATACCGGCCGAAAGCATGGACCGGCCAACCCACCCAGCCCCTCCAACGGCGACAGCGACTAACGGCATCAGTACGATTACGGTAAGCAGCATCGCCCGTCGTCCGTCTTGAACGGACTTGGCCGATAGAAACCGCATTAAAATACCTTGGTTGATAAAAAAGAACGCGAACGTCCCTGTAATTCCGTCGGACCAAAATATTCCAATCGAATGTAGCCGACCGGCGTTGTCGATAGGCGCAAAAGGTTGTTTATGAGCCTCAGGGAGTCCTTCCCAGAATGGCGTCCAGCCACCAAGTTCGTAGATGCCAAGGAACACCACGGATAATCCGGCAATGAGCAGAAGCGCACCTTGGAAAAGGTCAGTCATTAATACTGAGGTTTGACCGCCTGAGTGCAGGTATAGACCCGATAGTACGGCCATCAACGCAGCGCTCTCTACCACGGGATACCCGAACAACCCATGGCCAGAAGTAAATCCGAGTAGTGCCCCGTAATCGAAGAGGCCATCCATGATCCTCCCAATGGTCAGTAGATTGATTCCGATGTAACCTTCGAGATAGATCAACAGCATGACCAAAACCGCCAAACGGGTGCGCCGGTCAAAACGTTTTTCAAAATACTCAGGAACGGATTGCAGCCGTCCAAAATAAACAATTGGAAGCCAGCCGAGTAGAAACAACGGCATTACAAACCACTCATTTGTATAAGGAACGAGCGAAGCCATTCCAAAATTAAATCCAACCTCTGAGTATTGAATGAAGCTGTATGATCCGACAAGCGTCGCAATGCATGAAATTGCAATCAACCACCATGGAAACCTTTGCCCACCAAAGAAGAAATCACTAGTCGTATGCGTAAATTTTCCGAACCAAATTCCGAGGAAGACAATTCCGGTAAAATAGAACAGGATGACGATCCAGTCGGCAATGGAAAAAGTGACTCCAACTGCAGAAAGAATCGGGGAGATGTTCGTAAAGGCGATTAAATCAGGCATTGGCTCAGTTCGAGATAAAGAAAGTCCATGCCGCGTGAGTTGCGGCGAAGAGCAGCATGCCGACCGTCATGCTGACAACAAGAATCCGATTTTTTAAATTGTCCCAGCGGACAGCACCGGACTTAAAAGCCAGAAAAAGACTGGCAAAAAATAAAATGCCACCAATACCGTACTGGTATAGAAGTGCAACGGTCGGCTGGTCCACGACTTACCCCTTGTTGAAGAAGTGTCAATGCTCGATCGGACGATTTCTTGATCTAGCTGTTACAATGGAATCTTGCTCTCAGTGCCAATTGGCCTGCAAGCTTCAACCCGCGGCCAAAAACCGCTGGAAAGAGGAGGCCCTTGAGAATAAACGTCGCCGTAGAAAATTTGTGCAGGACTCAATGTTATTGAACACTTCCGAAACTTTACAGACCGGCTTTCTAACTGGCTTTCAGCTTAAGTTGTCAATTAAAGCCGTGCAATACATGGGGAAGGGATTTGCCCGAGGGTACAGCGTTAGCTAACGAGTTCTCCAAAATTCAAGATTTCTAAATATCTCGAATTCACGATCCAAAAAGCCAGTCTTTAAAACAAACTTTAGAAGTTAATGTCGACTTAAGCTTGAAAATGAAATTCGGTTACAAGCTCTGCATTTGCCAATTTCAATTATGAATGGCTTAGGTGACAACCGAGGAAGTCTTGTTGGAAGCAACTTAGAATTGTTATTGTGAAATGGAACTATTGGGAGACTGGTTTGCCCCGGCACGCTGATTCGAACGAATGGTAAATAGACCCAGTTCGGGGGGAGAGCCCCAGCGAATCGTCTCGTCTCCGGAGAGTCCTCGACTTACGTGCATTGTTAATTTGTCAAATTGGAACGTACCAGAGCTGTAGCCAACACCGTACTTGCTGGGAGCAACGACTGGACCAATAATTGGGAACGCAATTTGTCCACCGTGGGTGTGTCCTGCAAACATCAATTGGAAATCTCGCCGCCTTGCCCAGTCGAGTTGATCCGGACTGTGGCTAAGCAAAATGTTCAAACCAGCCTTATTTTTAGGCTGCTCAGGAAGTTGTTCAGCATCCCGGTACCACGGCAAAGCGTTTCCTGTAATTTGAATCGTGGCATTGTTGAATTCAATTTGATGCCATTTGGCTGAGGCCTGAATCAAGCCAGAGCCATGGATGTGTTTTCTCAAGAAGGTCTCGGATCGAATTCGTCGATCATGGTTGCCTAAAACGTAGTACACACCCAGAGGCGCGTTTAAATTTCCAAACGTTTTGGGGATCCAGTCAATGCATTTTGCACTATCTACTAAATCTCCCGTAATGACGACCAGATCAGGTTCAAATTGATTCGCCTCTTTGACAACTCGCTCGAAATAACGAAGGTCGACTTCGCCAGTAAAATGCAAATCTGACAATTGGCATATTTTGAGACCGTCAAGTTCAGGTGGTATCTCAAGTTCGATCGTCATGCGTTGTCGAGTTAGTAAGAGAGCTTCATTGAAGGGGAAGAGGCCCAGTAGTTTTGGAAATCTTCCGTGAAGCAAAGGTGCTTTTAACTCTTTTTTAAGGTTCAAGTATTCAGTCTTGGAGGCTAATACATTGGGTGGCAATTTGAAGTAGATTTTGCGATAGAGCCAACGAATAACAAATAGCCAGCCAAGTCCAACAACGGCGTAATAATAGAATGTGATTAGAGGTGGCGAAATTACATCAGGGAAAGTATTGCCGGGTATTCGAATCCTTAAGTAAAAAGCCCAGAACAACGGAGCAAAGACAATTACGAGAATCGCTTTCTCAGAGAATTTTCTAATTTTCCGCGTAAACGCGGTGGCATGCACTCGATTAAATACAACGCACCATAATCCGACGTGCCCGATGGTTCCCAAGATCAGGGTGTTCCATTCCATGTTCGTCAGGTTTCCTTAGAGGGTCGGGGTGTGTCTATATCTCAAGAGCAGAAGGAGAGCAGCGGTTTTGGATTACTGCAATCTACTCCAATAATGGCAATAAACGATAAAAAAATATTGCCATCCGACAGAATACAGGGCTCAAAAACGGATGGGCTAATTATCGGTTTTAGGCGGCGAAACCATGGCTTCGACAACCTCGACGAGTTGGTCTAACCGGAAAGGCTTAAATAACAAAGCATTTGACTTTAAACCCGCTTGGCGGGCTTTGACGATTGAATGGCCGGGGTCGTATCCAAATCCAGTCATTAAAATCAGCGGTGGGGTATTGATAAATTGTTTGAGTTGCATCAAAAGGTCATAACCACCTATGTCGGGAAGGCGAATGTCTGCGATGATCGCATCGTACCCCTGATCCTGTTCGCAATTTCGAACCATCAGCAAGGCCTCTTTGCCTTCATGGGCCGTTTCCACAACACAGCCGTACCGTTCCAAAAGTTGATGGGCAGACGTACGCACCTGTTCATCTGAATCGATGACCAGAATTCGTCTGTCGGATAGGATCGGACGGTGCAGGGGTTGAACGGTGGCCGGCATGTTTTCAGTCGGTGCCATATCTTTTCCGACTTTTTGAATCGCACGCTTGATCTGCCGTGCGTGAGAGATAATGGTCCGGAGTCGCTTAGTAACATCCTGGTCGTGCCCAATATAACTTTCGATGGCGTGGACGGTGTCGTTGAGGATTTCATCTATAGGAAGTGCAACTGCTGAATGAATGGCTGAGACACTCTGCAATGCAGCGTCAGTCCTTTGAGCATTAAGTAATTCCAGCGTGTTCAAAGCAACGGCAATGTCACGGGCAAATGACTCGACAAATTGAAGATCACTTTCAGTAAATGCTCCAACCTCAGGGCTTTCAACATTAAAAGATCCGATGACCTGATCGTGATAGATCAACGGAACCGTTAACGAGCTTTTTGCCCCCATCAAACCGTCTAGATAAAGCGGGTCGTCCGTAGTGTCTTCGCACATGTAGCTCTTGCCGGTGGCGGCGACAAAACCCGTCACTCCGTTTCCTGTAGCTTGAGCGTAGAGCGGTTGCTGGGCGATGTCCGAATCGATTCCAACTGAGAGGAGTGGTTTTAATAGTTCGGTTTCAAAATCGACCAGCCGAATCTCAACGACGTCGAAATCAAGAAGGTCTTTCGTGTAGTGAAGGATGTTGTCTTTTAACAATTCAATACGTTGGTCGACATCCATCTCGTAAATTTCTTCGGGGCGAAGGTCGGCCAGCGCCGTGCCCGCCTGATGGAGTGCCTCTAGCTTTTGTCTTTGGAGAACTGCTTCAGTTGAGTCAGAAAGCGTGACAATTAAATGATCGCAATGCTTTGGTCCGTTGACGATTGGGACGACGGTCAATTGGAAATATCTATCTTTGACTGACAACGTCGCGCGTGTCGATTGGCAGGTCGACCTGGCCGAAGCGAGTGGGCTCGGTTCGGTCCCAATAATAGTTGGTGTTCCAACGGCATCATAAAAATTAAGGCCGACCATGTTGGCGGTTTCAAACCACCCGGTCAGCCTGTTGTTGGTCTTTAAAATTTGATTTTCGGAATCGAGTAGAGCCACGCCGTCAGGAATCAATTCCATCATTGCAGTGCTGTGGATCAGATCGGAGACTGAATCACGACTGTTTTTATCGGTGGGGTAATAGAGTCCGTCGAATTCGTTCTCACGCAACAAGTCAATTGCTTTTGCACAGCTCTCGACATAGGTAACTTGGACCTGGTCATCCGGGAATCCTAGCGGATGTTCTTTATCTTGCGTTACGTACAGGACTTTTGACACAATCGATTTCATCAACTTACGGGGTAGTCCGGGAAATCAGCTTCGAAAGATAAGGTGTTGGCGATTTAAGCCCATTCCGAACGTCCGCCGGACCTTTCTTACATTTCTTTATTAAACTTTATAACGCTCAAACGGACGGAGTAAAAACCCCCTTGTAGGGAATATTTCTGCTGGAAACCATTGTGTATTTCTGTTCGTGTTGATTGCGCCACTTAACGAAAGCGTTTTACTTGGTTGTTTGGTAAGATGATTACAGGGTGGTTACTTTTGCGACACGCTTCCCGACGCTTAGATTGGTGGTTGTGCTTCAGAAAGTGGGTGCAGTGGACGCAAAAGCTTGAGGGAGCGGAAGGGTTGGGGAGGCTTACCTCTTTTAACCAGTGACCTTGGCTCGAATCGCGAGCTATTTAGTGATAAATTGGAATGATTAACGCATCTAACGTGTTTTGGGGGCGATGGTCGACCCAACGGTTTAACGGAATTCAGACGATGGCCAAAAAGAAGAAATCCAAGAAAACCGTCCGGGCTGAGTTCCGTAAACGCCATGATGCGCGGATTCGTAAAAATGATTTTACCCGTGAATTTGTTGATCAGGATCAGGCTCTCGATGAGTCCAAATCACATGAGCGAGTATCTGGCAAAGGGAGTCTTACCCGTAAACGGACCATTTCTGGATCAACAAATGAGGTAGATGAATCAGGGTTTCAGGTCGAATTGGATGTTGACGATGAAAATTGCTTTGCCGGGCGTGTCGTCCGCGTTCATGGACTGACTAGTATTGTGGAAACCGAACCTGGCGTTGAATTCCAATGCACTGTTCGCGGAATACTAAAATCCCTGGCCACGGATTTACAGCATGTGGTGGTTTCCGGAGATTTCGTGACCATTCAAGTGGCGGATCGTTCTTCTGATGACAGGCAGGCTGTGATTGTTCGGGTCGAGCCGAGGCGGAACCAAATTAGTCGAACCAGTCGAAAACGGCAGCAAATAATTGCCTCTAATGTAGATTTAGCGTTCATTGTGGCCAGTACGGCAGAGCCCACGTTAAAACCGAATCTCGTAGACCGTTTTTTAGTTTCGGCAGATAAGGCTGGCATTCAGCCGGTTATTGTACTTAACAAGGTAGATCTGGTTGAGGTATCGGATCTTCAGCCGGTCGTGGGAGTTTGGACTCAGATGGGGTATCCCGTCGTGATGACATCCACTGTAACGGGTGCTGGTATTGACCAGTTGAAACACTGGGTTAAAGGCCGAGACAGCGTCGTGACAGGCCAATCAGGTGTTGGTAAATCATCTTTATTGAATGCGATTGAGCCAGGCTTGCAGCTTCGCGTGGGCGATGTCAGCCGAGAGAATCAAAAAGGGCGGCACACGACAACCTCCGCAGTGTTAATTCCATTGAATTGCGGGGGGCATTTGATAGACACGCCGGGAATTCGCCAATTTCAGCTCTGGGATGTGTTACCCGAAGAAGTCGGGGGCTTTTTTAGAGATCTCAGGCCGTTTATCAACGAGTGCCGATTTCCAGATTGTACGCATACCCATGAAGATGACTGTGCCGTTAAGTGGGCGGTTGCTGATGGGAAGTTGGATGTTCGGCGGTACGAGAGCTATTGCCAAATGCGAGAATCGGAGTAGACAGCGGTTGGGTTTTACGATTGAACCAACTGTACCTGAATAAGCGGTCACCTTTTGTAAATAGCCCCTATTTTATCGGAGATATCCGTCGAAACCTGCGTTTTGCACCTCCCGATTTTTGATCGGACAAGGTAGTATTTGTCTTCGGACGTTGAGCGAGAAGATATGGTTTCGCTTCGCGTAAGAGCACAAACCTCGCAAAAAGAGAATTACTTTGTCCATCGATTACAAAACTCCGCCACAAGGCAACGATTTTAAGGGCCGCTACTCGTTTATTAGTCTCGGTTGTCCAAAAAATACGGTCGACAGTGAGCGGATGATGGGGCTTCTAAAGCTGGATGGATACGAGTTAATTGCTGACCCAGAAGAAAGTGATTTTGTCGTCGTCAACACTTGCGGATTTATCGAACAAGCTCGGAAAGAGTCGTTCGGAGCGATTGACGAGATGTTGGCACTTAAGAAAGCGGGCAAAACAAAAGGGGTTATTGTCACCGGCTGCCTCGCCGAGCGACAAAAAGAACAGTTGCTTGAGGAACGTCCCGACATCGATTCACTAATTGGTGTCTTCGGCCGCGAAGAGATCACCAAGATCGCTGATCGATTACTTGGTGATCAAGCAGAACAGCGAAACGTGTTTCAACCCGCACCCATTCGGGCGCTTCCAGATCAGGATCGCCTCCAAATTACTCCCAAACACTTTGCTTACTTGAAAATATCAGAGGGATGCGATCGACTTTGCACCTTCTGTGCAATTCCGAAAATGCGAGGCAAGCATGCCACTAAGCCGATCGAAGAGGTAATTGCAGAAGCACAGCAATTGGCTGATCAAGGCGTGCGTGAATTAATTATTGTCGCTCAGGATACGACTTATTACGGGATGGATCTATACGGCGAACCGCGTTTGGCAGAGCTGTTAACGAAGCTGAACGAGGTGGAGGGACTTCAGTGGATTCGGTTGATGTATTTTTATCCAATGTACATCGATGACAATTTGCTAGAGGTTATCGCGCGTTCTGAGAAGATACTTCCTTACATCGACATGCCCTTGCAGCATGCTGAGAACGTGATGCTGAAACGTATGTCCAGGCGGGTGACGGCGGATCTCGCGGAAAAACAAATCCAACGGATGCGAGAATTGATTCCGGATCTTGTTTTGAGGACAACCTTCATTACCGGTTTCCCCGGCGAAACTGAGGCTCAGTTTCAAGAGTTGATTGAATTTACCAAGCGTCATCATTTTGAGCGGATGGGGGTATTCACTTACTCTCACGAACCGGACACTCCGGCAGCACGAATGGACGGTCACCTCTCAGATGAAATCAAGGAAGACCGCCGCAGTCGTTTAATGGCGGTTCAGCAACAGATTATGTTTGAATACAACGAATCTTGCGTTGGTAAAACGATGGATGTGATTATCGACCAACCGGTGCCCGACCAACCGGGTGCGTGGATCGGTCGCAGTTCTGGCGATGCTCCGGATGTCGATGCCGTCGTATTTGTGACTCAGACCGAAGCTGAGCTTTACGCGGGAGCATTGGTTTCCTGTGAAATCGTCACGTTTCAGAATTATGATCTGATTGCAGTGGCCGTGGGGGAACCCAAGTAACTGAGGGTATGGATTAATCGGCACGATCTTTTGCCGTGAACGACTTTGCCGATGCGCCATGGAGTGGAGGTAGATAACTTTCTCTCCAGTGACGAGTGATTTACACTTTAAAAACCTCGACCGAGGTTCATCTCTTAACCTCAGCAACCAGTGTCGCCGCATTCAGCGGCAGCTGGATCGGCAGGGGGAACCTCAACAGTTGGCAGGTTATCAATCCCACACTTGTCGGGTGCGAGACAGGCGGTCTGTTTTGAAGCGACCGTGAAGGTGACTTTTCCATCAGAAACAAAAGAAGTGGTGACCGCATAGGTGCCAATCGTTTCGGTTTGAATTTCAATTTCTACTGGCGTCGACACATCTAGTTCAAGGACAGCTGCTTTTTCAATGATCGTGCTCAGTTTATCAGTCTTTAGGCGATGCTCAAAATCGGTGGCGATGAAGGTTTGCAGTACGCAGGAAGTCGTGGTGCGTCGCGTGCCTCCACAATCGACAAAATCTTTCGTGACTTTGCCAATTTCGGTCACATGAAAATGCGGCGGCAGGACAATTCCTGAATCAAATTGAATGCACAGTTCGTGATCGGGCTGGTCGGACAGGGCTGTTGTGAATTCATCTAGATTCATGGAAATGTCAGTTATTAGAGGGTTCGTGTGAAAAAGTAAAAAACAGTGGCCTAGTTATTTCGGAGTTTACCGTGGGAATTGGTGGCTTGTCGAGTCGTGTTTTGGCTCCGTCAGGGATAGCGAACCGTTTAGGTAACCGATAATCTATGATTGTATCGGAGTTGGCGAACAAAATTCGAATTGTGGTTGATTTATGAATAATTCAGACGAGACCGTTCCACCTAGCGAAATATTTAACGTGCCCAATAAAATCTCGGCTGCGAGGTTGGTTTTAGCGGTCGTGTTTTTCATCTTATTGCCGCTTAAATTTTATTGGGCTGGCCTAATCGTGTTTGTGATTGCCGCAGGTACAGATTGGGTAGATGGATGGTACGCTCGTAAATACGACATGGTAACTAAACTTGGGCGAGTTTTGGATCCATTTTGCGATAAGATTTTGATCTGCGGCGCTTACATTTTATTAGCAGTCGAAATGGAAGCTTTTGGTCGTGATTCAGGGCTCAGCGAGCCTGGTTTTCCTTGGTTTGCAAAAATTGCGGGATGGATGGCTGTAGTTGTCGTCGGTCGAGAGCTGTTGGTGACGGTTCTTCGTTCGATGATTGAGGGCGCGGGTGGCGATTTCTCAGCGAAGATGGCTGGAAAATTGAAAATGGTTTTTCAATGTGTGGCGGTTGGTGCTTGCCTTGTTGGGCTTGCGTTGAGTGGTTCAGATAGTTCGTCTTTAGATTTATGGCTTAAAGTTACCATCGTTGGTTCGGTCTGGCTCTCGGTCATTTCGACGGTTCATTCTGGATTACTTTATGTAAAAGCTGCTGGCGCATATCTAAAATAGTGCGTCTGCTGAATTATTCATGATCTGGGGTTATGAGGCCACGTCGACTCTTGGCGCGACCCTCTTGTTTCTTAAAACTGCTCAATTTGGCTTCGTCGATGTTAGAAACTGGATTTACAATCACGACAAACGCCATTGGATTGGTTGGGATTGTACTTTGGGTGCTTAATTTGCGTCGCGTCGCGGCTGGAGGGGAGTTGATTGCTTCGCGAAATCAGCGCGGCATTCCTTTCGGTTTTCTCGATTTGATTTTGCTGTATTTCTTCATGGCGGCGGGAAATTTGGTCCCGACATGGCTGTTTTGCCAAAGTTTTGGAATTGAAGTGAGTGAAATTGGGGAGTTGCAAGGTGATGACCAAGCCACGTTTTCGATAGCAAACGCGGTGGGACTTTTTACCGGAATTGTGTTGGTATTGATAATCTATCGATTGCGGTACGGTCGGATTGGCCTTTTGGGAGATACTCACCAGAAAATTTCCGTGGACATTGTTCTTGGATTCTTGGCGGGAGTCATGGTGATTCCCTTTATCCTATTGTTTCAATCGATTATCACCAGATTTAGTCCTTACAAGCATGACACGCTGGAGATGCTGGCCGATAAACCGACGATGTGGGTAATTGCAGCTTCTTGGTTGAGCGCCGTCATTGTGGCACCTATTTGTGAAGAAATTATCTTTCGAGGTGTGTTACAGGGTTGGCTCCAACGTATAGGTCGTGGAGCCTACGATTGCGTATTAGTTGGTGGATGGGATAGCGTTTTTCTGAAAAAAAATAAAAGCTCTTTGCTTGATGGCGAGGAAAAGGGAAGTCTCGATGGATTTTGGAGTCGCCAATCGAATTCATTCTGGCCAATGGTGATCAGTTCGGTTCTGTTTGGACTTGCGCATTACGGACAGGGAGCGGCTCCGATTACACTGTTTTTCTTCGGGTTGGTTTTAGCCTATCTCTACCAAAAAACGGGCAGCGTTGTTGCCAGTATCGTTTTACATATGATGTTAAACGGATTTACAATGTTCTGGTTCACACTGCAGATACTTTTCGGTGATGCACCGACGGCGGATTCCCTCGAGTAGAAAAATGCGGAATCGCATCTATTTGTTGGCTTAAGTAATTATAACAAAATGAGTGGGTAATAAATTATGGCAGTAGGTTTTGGAATTGTCGGTTGTGGAATGATCTCGAATTTTCACGCTCGGGCGATTGCGGAAATTCGGGGCGCAAAATTTGTAGCGTGTTTTGATAATCGAATTGAGTCTGCGGAACGCCTTGCTAATGAATTCGGCGGAGTTGCATATTCAGATTTGAACAAAATGTTGGCTGATCCTAAGGTCGATGTGGTTACGATTTGCACGCCCAGTGGCGCTCACATGGAACCTGCCGTTGCTGCGGCCAATGCGGGGAAGCATGTCATCATTGAAAAACCATTGGAAGTCACTTTAAAACGGTGTGACAAAATCATCGACGCCTGCAAGCGGAATAATGTGGTTTGCTCTACTATTTTTCCGTCCAGGTTTCATGGTGCTAGTCAGGAACTGAAGAAGGCAATCGATGGTGGTAAGTTTGGAACACTTTCGCTTGGCGATGCCTATGTCAAATGGTTTCGCACACAAGAATATTACGATAGCGGGGCTTGGCGAGGGACTTGGGCGCTCGATGGGGGAGGGGCTCTAATGAATCAGGCGATTCATAGTGTCGATTTATTAATTTGGTTAATGGGGCCGGTGAAGTCGCTGTCAGCGCAAACCGCTACGTTAGCCCATGAAAGAATTGAAGTCGAAGATGTCGCAACGGCGGCTTTGAAGTTTGAGAACGGCGCGCTCGGAGTAATTGAAGCAACCACCGCCGCCTATCCGGGTATGTTGAAGAAGATCGAGATTCACGGCAGTAAAGGTTCTGCGTCAATTGAAGAGGAAGATATAAAAACCTGGGAATTCGCCAAAATGACGGCAAAAGACAAGAAGATTGCGGCGGAATTTGCTTCTAAAACGAAGACAGGAGGCGGTGCGGCTGATCCATCTGCCATTGGCTATGCCGCGCATGCGCATCAATTTAAGGATGTTTTAAAAGCGATTAAGCAAGGTACCACCCCAGCCATCGATGGTATGGAAGGCAGACGAAGCGTTGAGATTATTCTTGCAATTTATCAGGCAGCCAAAACAGAACGCGTCGTGCATTTGCCATTAAAAAGGGATCCCGGTTTGATGGCGAAAAATAAATAGTCAGACAATCCGTTAGTGTTAGCCTCCAGCCCGCCATTTTTAACAGCTTGGTGGTTAGGGCGCGAGGCTTCGTCAGGAACACGATGCAAAATCAACCAGTCAAAATTGGGAGATGGTAATCAATTTTGAATAAAACAAATAAGATAATTTCAACGTGGAATTCTTTTGTGTTTCAGAAACGCAGGCGACCACCTGAAGATCGGCACGTATTATTTGCAATGGTGATGGCTAGTTTGGTAGCCGGCCTTTTGTTCGTGATTGGAACTGATCGCGCAACTAATTTTAAACAGGCCCGAGAAATTGGACGCGGCGCTAGTTTGCACGGATGGCCCTTAGTGTACCTTCGACGCGAGTTTAAGAACGTCCAGGTTTATTTAGAGTCTGACAATAAAAATGAATTTCCAATTCCGTTTGACGCAGCAGAGACGCGTGACTGGAATTGGGGTAATCTTACGCTTGATTTGTTATCCGCGGCATTAATTGTTTATCTTTGGTATCAATTAATGCGCTGGGTCGTTCTTCGCTATGATCGCTGGAAAGAGTCGTGGACGTAGTTTTAAACACGGGAAATTCAATTAACGAATTGGAGATTTCATTTAACGTTAGAAGACAGTTTCAGATTTTGCTTGCAATTTGAGAACGTGATAGTCGGAGACGATTAATTTTCTCCACAAAAATGATTTATTTGTCAAATTTATATATGGATTTGGTCTCAATTTCCCTTTTCGAAAATTTGGATAACTGCGACAATTGCAACCGATCGAAAACAATTTAGGCAATGGAATGCAGTTACGAACTCTCGCCGAATATCTGGCGTTGCAATTGATCTTGAGCATCGTTCAAGTGTTGCCGATCGAAACGTGCGCTCGTTTTTGCCGTGGCCTGGCTTGGTTGGCGAATGATGTCCTTAAATTTCGTCGAAAAGTGATCGATGGAAATATTCTCGGTGTTTTCCCCCTGATGCCGCTGGATGAACGCCGAGAGATGTCACGTAAGATGTGGTATCACTTGTTTTTAATGGGTTGTGAAATTGCCCAAGCACCGCGGAAGATACATGACTCTAATTGGCGGCGTCATGTTTACATTCGCGATGAAGTGCAGATGACAAACTATCTGATTGATTACCGCCCCTTGGTTGCCGTGTCTGGTCATTTAGGGAACTTCGAAATGGGTGGCTTTATCACCGGGTTGCTTGGGTTTCCTTCTTACACTGTGGCCAGAAAGCTCGACAATCCATACCTAGATGAATTTATTAACAAGTTTCGGGGCCGCAACGGTCAGTTCATTTTACCCAAAGATGGATCGGCGATTGCCATTCAGGAGGTGATCGATAGCGGGGGAATTGTTGGAATTCTTGGCGATCAGCATGCTGGAACTAAGGGATGCTGGGTTGACTTTTTAGGGAGGGCGGCATCCTGTCACAAAGCGGTTGCTTTGTTCACTCTTTCGGGAAACGCGCCGATGATGGTGTCGTACTGCAAGCAGACCGATCGACCATTGCATTACGAGATTGGGTGTACTGGAGTTGCGGATCCGTTGGATATGCAAGATGAGTTGCAAGATGTCACCCAATTAACCCAGTGGTATAACGATCGTCTCGCCGATGCAATCTATGAGTTTCCTGAGCAATATTGGTGGGTTCATCGGCGGTGGAAGGAAAAACCAGTTCGGAGAACGAGGAAGCAAAAACAAGCGTTGGAAAAAGCGGCATAGGACTGGCTCAGGTTCGTTAAATTTTATGTAGAAAATTTTTCTCAAAGGTTTGACTTGTGTATCTTCCGTTGAAACAAGCGGCTAAGCTTGCTAATTCGCGTTGCGGATTACTTAGATTTTTTAAACGAGATAGAAGACCGACTTTGCCGTGATTGAGTATCGTAGCTTTCTCAATACTGACTCTCCCTGGATCGTTGATATTTGGCGACAACAGCCTGCGTTTCGCGGTCAGATTTCCAACATCACTCGAACGTTGCTTGATCATCAGGTGTTCGGCAAGCCGTATTTTGATTCGCGCGGTTTGATAATGGCCGTCTTGCAAGAAGGTAATCGCTCGGTACCACTGGGGTTTGTTCATGCTGGGTTTGCTGCCAATTCTGATTTGTCGGATTTGAATCATGGAACCGGTGTGGTCTGTGCTTTAAAAGTGGTTCCCGGTGAAAGGCAGGAGGAGGTTGCCGATCAATTGCTTGATCGTGCTTTTCAATACTTAGGTGAAGCCGGGGCAACACGAGTTCACTTCGGTTCCCATTTTCCCTTCGCGCCTTTTTACATGGGATTGTACGGAGGGAGTCAAATTCCCGGTTTGCTTGTCGACGATAAGTTGGCGGTGGATGCGGCGCGGCGTGGAGGGTTTGAGATTGATGATAAAATTATTGTGATGGAGCGGCGATTGACCGGGTTTCGGACGTTTGTCGATCGGGAACAGATGTCGCTGCGACGGCGATATCAGATTAATGCCGTTGCTGACCCGCTGGAGACATCTTGGTGGGAAAGCTGTACGTTGGGAATGGCTGAACGGGACCGCTTCAGCGTTTATGATAAGGCCAACCAGAATGTCTGCGGTAGCGTTCAGTTCTGGGATATGCAGCCGCTGGCCAGTGGCTACGGATACAAGGCTCGCGGGATGCGCGATCTCAATGTGCCCGAAGAGTTGAGAAGAGGTGGAATTGCGACGTTTCTTGTGGGCGAAGCTTTACGCCATTTGATGCAGCAGGGCGTTGGTCTCGTGGAAGCTCAAACACGCGAGTCGGATCAGCCTGCGATTGGGGTTTTTCGTAAGCTCGGCTTCGAAGTGGTCGGCCAGGGGCTGTTAATGTCCAGGGCAGTCGCTTAGGCCTGTCCCGTCACCTCAACAGTGGCCAAATCCGGGTGCGGGTCATCGGACGCTTGCTTTTGGGGAATTTCGTGAATTTTCTAACTAAATTAAGTTCCGACACCCTCCGAGAATTCGAGGGCGGAAGCGCGTCCCTGGGCAATACAAAATATTACGTTGTATTTGCTATTTGATTCCCACACTGGTATTTGAATCTATCTAGTATTTTATAAAATTAGGTGACGGGAGCAGGGCGTGGCCTTGGTTCCAATACCCTGAATTCTTTCCTCATCGTTAGTTAACTCCAGGATCAGCGATAACAATGACTCAAGATAAATTACCTCAATCGGAGCCAGCGAGGGACAGCGAAGTGATGATTGAGGCGGTTGGGCTATGTAAGTTTTACGGACCGTTCGCCGCGGTAAATGACGTTACGTTTTCGGTTCCCCGGCGGCAAGTCTGCGCTTTCCTTGGTCCAAATGGTGCCGGCAAATCAACGACGATGAAGTTGCTTACCGGGTTTTTAGCGGCGACCAAGGGAACCGTTGCAATTGCCGGTTTCGATATGCAAAAGGAACGTATACAAGGCAGTGAACATATTGGTTATTTGCCGGAGAACGGTCCGTTGTACGAAGAAATGACGCCGCGAAGTGCACTTTCCTATTTGGGGCGAGCTCGTGGACTGAGTGCCGAGGCAAAACGAGATCGAATGGATTTCGTAGCAGAAAAATGTGACCTCAGTGAGGTTTGGAACAAACCGATTAGCAAACTTTCACGTGGATTTCGGCAACGAGTCGGAATGGCGCAGGCGCTTTTACACGATCCTGACGTACTGATTCTCGACGAACCCACGAGTGGGTTGGATCCCAATCAACTGGTTGGAATTAGAGATTTGATTCGTGAGTTGGGTGAAACGAAAACAGTTCTGCTGTCGACGCATATTTTACAGGAAGTTGAATTCCTATGCAGTCGGGTCGTTTTGATTGACCAGGGGCGGTTGGTGTTTGATGAGTCGATCTCTGAGATGGGTGTGCGTGATGCGATGGAACAGAAATTTCATCAGTTAACAGGATTTCGATCACAGCCTGAGCCGGCTACGAATTAGAGTTCTGACCTTTAGTTGTTTTGTCGCCGCCGTGTTTGGGGGTTGATAATTAATTTTTCGTTTAATGTTTTTGGTTGGAGTGTAAACACGACATGTTCCGATGGCACGTTGTTTCCGCTGTATTTGGTCGAAACGTAAAGCAATATTTTTCCGGCCCGTTGGGTTATCTGTTCATTGTTGTCTTTGTAACGATATGCGCAGCAATGGCCTTTAGTCCGCAATTTTTTGCTGACAATCAGGCGACGTTAGATCAGCTTAGCCTGTACTTTCCATTGTTATTATTGTTTTTCATTCCTGCCATTACGATGTCCGTATGGGCTGATGAAAAACGTCAAGGGACGGATTCGATTCTGTTTACGTTGCCAGCATCTGATCTTGATATCTTAATGGGTAAGTATTTGTCCGTTGCAGCCGTATACACGGTGGCACTGTTGTTCTCGTTGACGCAGGTCGTTGTCCTGGAAATTTTGGGTAACCCGGATGTTGGAGTTATCGTCTCGACTTACATTGGCTATTGGCTAGCGGGTTTAGCCCTGCTCTCGGTTGGGATGTTCGCCTCCTCATTGACGGGAAGCGCGACCGTCGCGTTTGTTTTGGGATCACTCTTTTGTGCGATTCCAGTTTTGATCGGGTATTACTTTACTGGTTGGGTTGGTGTCGAACGGTTTGGCTTTAGTTGGAATTTGAGAGACTTTACGCTTGGATTAATTCCGCTAAGTAATATCGTTTATTTTCTCTCTTTGACGGTCTTTATGCTTTATCTGAATTTGATTGTCGTTAGCAAACGTCACTGGAGTCGGGGCCAACAGTTTGGTTTGGCGGGGCAATATTTTGTTCGTGCTGCCTCCCTCGGAGTTGCCTTGGTCTCTGTTGCTTTTCTTAGTAATAACGCGATTTCCAGCGTTTGGTCGCGGATGGATTTGACAGCGGAACGGCTATTCACACTCGATCAGGCCACTGTTGATACGTTGGAGCAAGCCAAGGCAGACGATCGGCTTGTGACTGTCCAAGCTTTTATTAGTGAAGACGTGCCACGGAAATACGTTAACGTCAAAAAGCAACTCGAAGGCCTGCTTCGACAGTACAGTGAATATGGCGGGAATAATGTAGATGTTCGGTTCGTCGATGTTCAACCTGACAGTGACGCCGCGCTCGAGGCGCAACAGTTGGGGGTCGAGCCGGAAGATGATCGGTCAGAGATTGGCGGAAAGACAGTAGAGCAACAGGTTTATCTTGGTGCTACGGTTTCTAGTTCCCTTGGCGATGTAACGCTGCCGTTTATTAATGATGATGCTTCGATTGAGTATGAGTTGAGCCGCTCATTGGCTTCTACGGTAGATAAGAGTAAGCAAATTACACTTGGGATTTTGGATACGGATGCTCACTTCGGTGGTCCTGAAATTGAAGGGCGTCGGATACCGTGGTCTTACGCTCGCACACTGGAAGAGCTAGAGAAGCAATTTAAGATAAAATATATTGGTGCTGATGAACTGGGAAGTTTTGTTCCGGCAGAAGGCGAGTCCGAACTGAAGACAAAAGAAGAGGCGGAAGAAGGAAAGGCCGACAAAAAATCCGGCAAAAAAGCGCCAAATGTATTGCTGGTTGCCGATCCGAGTAGTCTCGATGAGCCATCAATGGCCAACCTAATTAGTTATATCAGAGCCGGGAATCCTACTATTCTTCTAACCGATCCCCTGCCTTTCTTTTGGACTTTTCAGAATCCGGTTTCGATAGGTGTTCTCAATGCCCCAAATCAACCTCGGGTTGGCAGTCGGTCTCCGTATTCGCAGATCCTCGCGAGTTCGCAAATGCCAAAATCTGATGGCGGTTCAGCGGCTAAATTGATGAAGGCAATCGGTGTCAAATGGAACAGTGGTGCAGCAGCGTGGGGTGTCGATGACCCGCATCCTGGATTTAAGCCAACATGGCCTGAATATATCGGCACACGTTGGCCCGAATATTACGGGCCACAGGATAAAGCATTCGTATTTATCCGAAACCGAGGCGATAACAACGCTTTCAGTTCGAGTCAGGCAATTTCAAGCGGGCTTAAGGAATTGTTAATGTTCTATCCTGGTTCGATTTCAAAAGCTGCAGATAGCTCTATGGATTTTACTCCACTCGTTTCGCTTGGAACCCAGTCTGGGTCGACGCCATGGGATCGATTAACGAAGACTCCCGTGCAAACCAGCCAACTGCTTGATCCGCGAACGGGACGAATTACGAAAGAGACTCAACCTGCAACCAGTCAAATCACGATGGATCCCTTGAAGGTTCTTGAGCCGTTCCCTTCAACTCGCTTAGACGAGGAAGAGAAAGTGATTGCGGCACGAGTGACCGGTGGTGGTGATAATGAGATTGATGTGGTTCTGATTGCCGACATGGACTTTGTTTCTGACTTGTACTATTCGCAACAGGAAGCGTTAGGCGAGAAATTAGACAATTTGTCGTTATTACAAAACTCGATTGAAATTCTTGCTGGGAATGAGGATTTTGTCGCATTGCGTAATCGCCGGGCCACCCCAAGGACATTAGAGAAGTTGGAAAGTGTGATTGAAGAATTCCGCTCCGAGCGTGCTCTTAAGCAGGAATCTGCTGAGAAGGAAATGCTTTCCGAATTGGAGAAGGAACAGAAAAAGCTCCAGGATGCAAATAAGGAAATTCAACAGGATGCTAATATCGGTTTCTTTGAGAAACTACAGCGAACCTCGCAGGAAGCTTCGGATTCGCAACGGCGATTTGACCTAAAAAAGAAAAGGCTAGACCGGAACTTAAAGCAGACGATCGCCGAATTGGATACACGCGAAAGCCAGCAGATATCCGGGTTGGAGAACAAAGCGAGGTACTTGTCGATTCTCTCGGCGCCCCTCCCCGCCCTTTTCCTCGGAATCATGGTTCTCTGGTTCCGAAAAGTAAACGAAGAGAAAGGAATTGCGGCGAACCGGCGTGTTTAGATTAGCTAGTTCGTTCATTTTAATTTGTGCAGGTCTTTCGATTGCCAGTATTAGAACAATATATTTGATTTTGAGTTGATACGA